>NZ_JAMYVK010000086.1:0-14046 GCF_040323975.1 Mesorhizobium sp. M0019
CGCCTGCGCGAAGCCGACAAGGCCGCCGATCAGCAGGCCGCCTGACCTTCACGCATCGCCATCATAGAGCCCGCCGCGCCCACGCGCGCGTCCCAATCATGCGGCCTTCGTCGTATGCGTACGTTCCGCGACAACTTCATCAACTTCATGAAAGAGAACTACGTGACCGACGTTTCTCCCGAGCGTTTATGCGAAAGGGGCATAGAGCAGCGAAATGCGATTGTATGGCCGTCGCGGAACCATACGGACGATGACCGCATGCGGGTCTTCAAAGATCGGGTCGGCATTTCTCAAACGCGCGCGCGTCGATATTCTAGGGTTTGAGTTCCTGCTCCAGCGTCACAGTTCCAGTCCACCATCCGCGCCATCTGTCGAACATGGGGCCGCTTTCCAGTCTGAAGGAAAAGGTGGCGGACATTCTATCAGCTCCGATGTTGCAGATCAGGTCGTGGTGATGGTTTTCGCTGAGTCCGCTCCATGTGCACTTGGTAATTTGATAGTCGGGGTCTGCCTGAAATGTCTGATCGTAAGTTCGGGAGTCTGGCTCCAGTTTAGGATGGTCGTCCTTTGTCGTTGAAACCGAGTACGTCCTATTCAATTGCTTCGCGCGAGACTCCTTCAGTATCGGAACAACGGCGTCAACTCTGCTAAATGTAGTCCAGCATCTTCTGATTTCCGGTATTCCAGATATTGTCGCGTAGAGAGGACTGTCGGTGATTGTAGTCGAGGGTATGATGAAGTTGACCCCCGCGACGTCCCGTTCTCCTCCACCATCATTCCACTTAACAATGCCCCCAGTAGCAATGCCGACGAGGGCACCTCTGTTGTCGAACGCCGGGCCTCCGCTATTTCCTGGGTTAATGAGTGTGTCGGTCTGCCAATAACCGTTGCCAGCATTCTGATTGCTTACCAGCCCCCCAGCAATACTCAGATCCTGATTGAGTGGAAAGCCCATTATATAAATCGATGTACCCTTGGGCACGTCAGTGGGATCTATAATAACAGGCATCGGACAGCGTTTGCCGCTTGCGTTCGCCACAGGCGAAGCCAATTCAAGCAGGGCAAGGTCGCGCTGGGGGTCGCGCATTACCGACCTGATGCTTAATGGGTTCAATAGACGCGACATCAGACGTACGGAAATATCCAACTTTTGATAGTTCTGTTCGCGTGGGATTACATGGTTGTTCGTTAGAATGTAGGAATCTCCGACCAATATTCCCGACCCGCTTTCGACCTCCTGCGTGTTATTGTACAGAGTTCCAACAATCTCGACATGTGCCACTCGGGCCTCATAGCGCGCCGCGACCGCAACAGCGTCTTGCGCGGAGGCAGAGCTTAAACAGGCAAAAATGGAGATGAGTGGCGTTAGTTTCCGTAGAATTTCCGTACCGCCTCTATGTCCAGAGGGCTCAACTTGCCGTCGCCATTCCATTGCGGATTACAATAATTCATAATCGAATTTGGGTCATATTTGGTGACATTGTAGTCGCCAGTCGTCCCTTGCTTGTTTTCATCGCGGCATTGCTGCGGCGCATCTTCCCGGTTCTGCTCGTGAGCAAACCCAAGCGCGTGCCCGAACTCATGAGCGGCAATCGCGTAGACACAGAAATCCTTGGTCTTTTGGCAGCCTGGACTCCAGTCTTTGAAGGTGAAATTCAACACCGTGCCGGCGGGCATCTGATCCAAGTACCTCCCCAGCGCCTTTGTGTGAGGACCCTCTTCCGCGATCCTTACATGTATACCAGGGGCATCGTTGACACAGGCGCCCCATCCAGTGAAACGAACGGAAGAGTACCGCTCCCATGTCTCCTCGACTGCGGAGCGGGTAATTGCTCGATACTGTTGGTCATCAGCGCCAGGATTTTCCCAGCATACCGAAATGGGCATGGTCAACCATTTCGATTCTCTGACTACGGTGCCGAACAATTGGTCGTCTGTCACACCCGCCGGCCGGGCGCTTTGCGCAGCCGCCGGCATCGGGGCAGCAATCAAAGAGGCTACAAGCAAAAAACTTCCCAAAAGGTGTTTCACGCGACTCTCCCCCTATCGCACAACTACAGCCGTTCACTGTTGAGTAAGCGGCAAAAATCTTCCCTCTAGACACACAAGATACTTATGTTTCATTTTATTCTAAGAAATAGGAGGGTGCAATGAAGATTATTTTGGTTCTAGCGATTTCGGGCGTCGTTTCTGGATGCGGCTACACCGCACGGCAAGTGGCCGAACCAAGCAGCATCACGCTTGACGCGGCGTTGGGTGACGTAGCCGACAGCCTGAACAACCTTCACCAGCGAACACAAAACCGCGAAAAGCTCGGCATGGCCGTAGATGAAGTCTCAGTCACCTTTCAGATCAGCGCCAAGGGCGCTTCGACAACGACAGCAGGTGCCAGCGCAGCCGGCGTGCCGCTTGGCGCCGTCGGAGGGACCGGCGGACTTTCTATATCTAATACTTTGGCGAATGAGGGGAACCGTGGAAATACCATTGTTGTTAAGTTCAAAAATTTGGCTACGGCTGACCTGTCTAAGGGATCGCTTGCGCTGACGAACAAGAAAGGCGTGCTGCTGATCGATCCTCGTTGCCTGAAACCCAATCCGCCGAAGGAGCTTCGCTGTCCTCCTATTGAATTCAGTAAAGCGCCGAACTGAGACGCCTGCCCGGATTCAGAATTTCGGGCTGAAAATTGTCGGAGCGCCTGCGGCAAGATGGAGTGGCGCGTAATCATGGCGCGATCCCCCGATCGTTCTCGAACGAATAGTTGCAGCAGTTCTAATGTACGTCACCTGTCCGATCGGACAGGTGACGCATTCGGGGATGGACTAAGCGCCTGCGAACTGCTTCAACAACAGCTTGCGTGGTGGTGGCGACGCCGAGCGCCTCGCGAATACGCGTCGAGTGCCATTTAACGGTGCGTATCTGGGAGGTTTCCGACGAGGTCTTGCCTGCCGCTGCCCACAGCAGCCCTTCCTTTTCTCAATCGGTCAGCGGGCCTTCGCCCTTCCAGAACTTCGTCCGACGGCCCCTGTTCGACGATGACACTTTGATCCCCTATGGCACACGGACTGACGCGGCTCAGCTGGCGCCTGATTTCCGCCGCTGGTCCCCTCAATTCGGCGACCTAGCCAGGTTCTAGCCGAGCCCGTTGTGCAAGTGTCCTTGTACAATCTCTAACGTCTTGCGAGACTCGCGGATTGTGTATATTAAACAATCTATGAACTGAAACTCTAGAAAAAGTGGAGCGTGACCATGCGGGTTGCGGGCATCTTGCTTTTTGCTGCAACGTTATTAATTCCTACATTGGCCTTGTCAGCTGAGGCGGGTTTTGTCACGCAAAAGATTACTTACAAGCGAGAAGTAAAATTCAACGTTTTTCAGAAGCTTGTGAAAGAATCTACCTCAAAAGAGGGACAGGCTGTAGTTGCGGCGGGCTGCGCTTATCTTGGCTGCGATCCAGCGTCGGTTAGCGGAGCGCTCTATAATCTGAACGATCAGCTCAACCAGACTGACGAGCAGGACCAAAAAAATTACCTGAGGCCGCCGCCGGGTTACACAACCTGCACAGCGTTTCCATTGGGTTCTCAGTACAATGGTGTCGAGTCGACCGAAGATTCCACCTTCAATGCAACGGTGGCCAGAAAGGGCGACCAGGATTTTCTGGCACTTTACACCGTGGTACCCCGCAAGGTCGGGCGCACGGTTCGTGTGATGGCGACCTTCGATGTCATCTTTGTGAGCAAGCGTCTGGGATGGAAATCGTTTCCCGACAAATGCTTGCCGAGCGGGACGTCCGCTTGGTTAAGTCGAAACAACAACACACGCCTCAATGTTCCTAACACAGTGCCTTCTTGGATCACTCCGGACTAGTGGCAATGTATGACGTAGGGAGGCCATTCGTGTGCTGGAGACACCGCAACGCCGTGGTCAGACCGCTACAGATGGTGCGGGCGGTCGGACTCGAACCGACATATCCGTAAAGATCGCGGATTTTGAATCTGTCTGACAGGCGTTCCGGTCTGTGTCGTTATTTAGCTTGAAATTGCGACACTCACCGAATGTCGGTATCGGTGGTTCCGTGACGGTTTGGCGAACCCGGCTTTTGCCTATGCTGCTAGTGCTTCGACGTCAGCATCCTCGTCAGCTACGACCTCAGAAAACAGACGCGAAAGAGCGGCCTCTCTTGCCGGACGATCGAGGGCGTACGATGTTCGTGTAAAGCGCATTCCGTCCAGAAGTCCATTGATGTACCCCGCAATCGTGTCAGCCGCCATGATCGGCGCGGTATCAACGGTATGGATGTATCGGCTCGTCACCGTACCTCGCGAATGACCGAGGAGAGCGGCAACGGTGGCTTCTGTGAAACCGAGGTCGTTGGCGACGCTGGCGAAACTGTGGCGAAGCACGTGGGGCGTTATGTCCTCGAGTGGGGTCCCTTTGAGAACCTTCTTCCAATATTTAGGAAAGCCAACCAACGGCTTCCCCTCGACCGTGCCCGGAAAGACGAAGGTGTCCTGCTCATCCCTGCTTAGATCGTCCGTCATCTCCAGAACCGGCAGCCCGATAGGCCTTACTGAGGCTCCTTCCTTGCTGTCCTCAAAGCGAAGACAGCTGTTTTCAACATCGACCTCGGTCCACTTCAGGCTCACTATCTCGCTCCGCCGGCAGCCCGTGAGCGCAAGGAACCGTATGACGGCGAGAGAGGTACCCAAAGGGTCATTCTCCGCTGCCTTCCGTAGAATCGCTCCGAGTTCTCGATACTCCTGCTCTGTCAGACGGCGATCCTTGACGCGATCAGCTTGCTTCCGCACGCCGTGGGCCGGGTTTTTCTCGATGATCCCCTGCTCTATCGCGTAGGTGAAAATGCCGCCGAGCAATCCTACCGCACGAGCGGCTGTTCCGGCCCCACCACGAACAATCGCGCGACCTCGCGCCTTGGTCTTCACATTGGCTTTGGTCCGTCCGGCCGTGACGTCCCGGACGAAGCGGTTGATGTCGGTTGAAGCAATGTCCTTAACGCGACGGGTGCCCAGAAGCGGGATGATGTGACGGCAGATACGGCTCTTGTCGATCGTCAACGTCGATACCTTCTTTGGTCGACGTCCCTTGCCCAGGACCAAGCCCTTGTCAGCATCTTCAAGATATCGCTCACAAAGTTCCTTGACGGTAATCGCCTGGTGATCGAGGCGCCGTTCCTCGGACGGGTTTTCGCCTTGGGCGATTTTTCCGAGAAGTATGCGCGCTTCACGACGGGCGGTTTCGGGTGTCCAGACGCCGTGAAGCCCAATCGTATAGCGGCGGGTACGACCGGCGGCGCGGTACTGGACGAGGTAGCTTCGTTTTCCAGACCGAAACATGCGTAGTCCGAACCCCGGCAGCTCGTCGTCCCACATGAAATAGTCCGCATCGCGTACTTCCGCGGCATCGACAACGCGCTTTGTCAGCTTGGCCATGTGTTGCCCTTCCTGCACCTTCTCGCCTGCTTCCGCGGAAGTCCTCGGAAGCAGGCGGGAGAAAATCTCGACCTGCCGTAGCCTACAAAATTCGGCGCTGGTGTCAAAATAAATACATGGAATCAAATGGATAGAGAGCTGCGGCGTGCAAAGAGAAACGCGAAGGAAAGTCCGAAAAATTTCCTCCGAAGGCAGAGGTCACAAGTTTGAATCCCGTCGGGTGCGGCAAGAGACGTGCCTATCGGCGACGATGACCGCACCCTTGGGGGGCTCGTCGCTCTATCGTGGGCGGCTCGCGCAGCGTTGCCTCGGCGTAAATCACGGCAAGCTCGACCTCGTCGGCATCGAAGAACGGATAGGCCGCTGGTGCTTTTGCCTATTTATCCATTCGCTCTACTTCGCACTTATCGCGAAATTGGAGTGATACAGCAATGGCAACTTCGTTGCTCTAGTTGCAAAAATTCGCCTTTTTTGCTAAGTAATGCAGATGGAGAAAAATGCTGCCCACCTTCCCCAGGGTCGTTCGCAACTTGTCCGTGTGCTGTCCGCGGCGGGCGACGTCATTCACGTCGATGACGTAGTGGCTGCTCTCCAACTCGACCGTACCGCCGCCGCCCAGCGATTGTCGCGCTGGGTGGAGCAGGGATGGCTGAGCCGCGTGGGCCGCGGCGCCTATGTCGCGGCGTCAATTGATACGTTGGGGTCGGATCGCGTCCTTGATGATCCATGGGTGCTCGTCCCCGCGCTCTTCGCGCCAGCCTATATCGGGGGTCGAACGGCGGCCGAGCATTGGGACCTCACCGAACAACTCTTCAAGGACATTCTCGTGATGACCGCACAGGCCGTGCGGCAGAAGCGCCAAGAGAGACACGGCACGCTTTTTTCGTTGAAGCACATCGATGAGCGGAAGCTCTTTGGCACGAAGAGCGTCTGGCGCCATCAGACGCGTGTGCCCGTGTCGGACGTGCACCGCACGATCATCGATATGTTGGATGACCCAGCGATCGGCGGCGGAATCCAGCACCTGGCCGATTGCCTCGCTGCCTACCTACGCCGCAGTGACCGCGACGATGAGAGGCTCATCGAGTACGCGGTGCGTCTCGCCAATGGCGCCGTTTTCAAGCGCCTGGGCTTTCTGGCGGAACGCTCCCCCGAAGGGGCGGCGCTCGCGCGCCTTTGCGAACACCATCTCAGCGGCGGCCACGCCAAGCTCGACCCCGCCCAGGATGGGCCGCACGTTGTGACAAAGTGGCGACTGCGCGTGCCCCCGCGCTGGGCTCGCGAGGGAACGACATGATCGAGAAGCGCGAAATCCTCGCCATCGCCCAGCAGACATCCCTCACGCCACATGTCGTTGAGAAGGACTACGTCCTCGGATGGATGCTCGCCGGCATCTACCGGCACGAGGATCTCGCGGAGAATTGGGTGTTCAAGGGCGGCACGTGCCTGAAGAAATGTTTCTTCGAGACCTATCGCTTTTCCGAAGACCTCGATTTCACGCTTATCAAACCCGACCAACTCGACGCCGACTTTTTGGGGAGCACGTTTTCTGAAATCAGTGAATGGCTTTACGAACAAACAGGCATCGAGATTCCAGCCGACAAGCAAGAGTTCGAGATCTATCAGAATCCCCGTGGGCAAATCTCGTGTCAGGGAAAGATCAGCTATAAGGGGCCTGTCTCATCAACCCACGCGCTTCCGCGCATCAAACTCGACCTGACGGCTGACGAACGTGTCGTTCTACCGCCTGTCCGTGCGCAGATATTCCACCCGTACAGCGACGGTCCAGAAAATGGAATCGAGGTCTTGGCCTATGACTACGTGGAAGCCTTCGCCGAAAAATTCCGCGCGCTAGCAGAGCGGACACGCCCACGCGACCTTTATGACGTCGTGCACCTCTACCGAAATGCCGAGGCACGCCCTGACCCGCAGCGCTTCATGGAAGTCCTGCGCGCCAAATGTGAATTCAAGGGCATCGACATTCCGCGCATAGCTGACCTTGAGCCGCACCGCGGGGATCTTGAAACGGGCTGGATCCACATGCTGCAGCACCAGCTCCCGGCGCTCCTGCCGGTCGCGACCTTCTGGGAGTCGCTCCCAGAAATTTTCGCCTGGCTCGAAGGCGCCGTCACGCAACCACTCGCGGCGATGCCTATCCGCACTGGTGACACGCTCATCCGTGAACGAATCATCGGTTTGACTGCGGGCGGCCGAGGCCAAACCTTCGTTGAGATGATCCGCTTCGCTGCGGCTAACCGGCTCCTCGTGGAAATTGATTACCGGGACAAGCAAGGCAACCGCTCCACGCGCGCGATCGAAGCTTACTCCCTCCGCCGCTCGCAGGCAGGAGACGTGCTGCTCATGGCGGTGCGCGCAGACGACGGGCAGCCGCGCAGTTATCTGGTCGATAGCATTCTCGGGGTCAAAGCCACCCAGACGCCATTCGCACCGCGCTACCCCATTGAACTTACGCCATCAGGCCTTCAAAGCATTTCACTGACCGCGAGTTCGGGCCCAGGAGCAACTTTCGAGGTGCGCCGCACGCCAGTTGTTCGGCGTTTGCCCGCTCTTAGATCAACCCGAAGCTCGAGTTTCACCGCGGCAAATGGCCCAACCTACGTCTTCAGGTGCTCCTCCTGTGGAAAGACGTTCAGCAAGAAGAGCTACGATGCGACTTTGAACAAGCACAAGAACAATCGGACAGGTTACGAATGCTACGGCACGTTTGGTACGTATGTGACAACGAAATACTAGTTAACGGAAACGACCACGGGGGTCCGTGTCAAGAGGTGATTAAGAAGTGCGGTGATGGTCGCTGGCTGGTGATGCTGATCGATGAAGCCAATGTTGTGCCACGCTCTGCATCAATCCTCGTTCGCATCGCCTCCAGCCTTGTATTCACGAAACGCGTTTGCCCGGCCGCGGCGCGTATCGGGCAAGGGATCGCTTTCAATCGCCTTTGACCAGGCGGCGCGCATGGCCGGGTCCCCGCGCTTGTTCCGGTCCATCGCGCTGACCAAAATGGCGCCGAAGTGCCGCGCGAGGAATGGGTCGTAGCGCAGTTGCTCGGCCGGGCCGGTCATCTCGGTTTCTTCGAGGATCAGTGCGAGGCCGATGCTCAATACGTCATCGATTTTGGCTGGCACCCGCGCCGGGTCCTTGCGCATTGAGGATGCCAAGAACCGAAGGGCCCACATTAATGGTGAAGGCGCTCGCACCGCTACCACCTGCGCGATCTCGGGCCAGAGCGCCGCTTCAAGGTCGGCCTCGCAGCCTTTCGACCAGTAAATCTGATCCAGCAGGGCCGAGAGAACCAGCACATCGGTCTCATCGCCACTTCCGATCAACGCTCGCAGCCCCTTCGTGGCAGCATCCACCGTCACAATGCCCAGATCGAGGAGCCAGGGGTAGGCAGCTTCCAGACGAAGCGGATATCGATCGAGTATCGCCAGGGACCGCAATTTCTTGGTCGCAGCGGGGCTTGATTTTGCTCGCATCGCGAGGTTCGCTACGATCCGCCCGCATTCCTGCGCTAAGTTGCGATCATTACTGCTGAACAGGTCTGGTCTCGCCGATACGGCAGCATGATTTGCAATATAAACGTGAAGACGCTCGATCAGCGCAACGAGATGAGCCTCGTCGATCAGAAACTGATTCTCTCTGAGCAGGTTTGCCAACGCACCGCTCTTGAGATCTGCATCCGTGAGCGGAGCGTCGGAAAGAAACTTGGCACACAAGGCTCCTTGCGCATCCGCGCTGGCCGGCTTTGGAAATGAGAGGAAGGCACCGGGGTAGAAGACAGTCCCGCTGGGCAGGCCGTCTTCAACATAAGCTGGATCCCACAATGCTTCGCCAAATACCTGTAAGTCTTTTCCGTTGAGCAGCTTGGCATTGAACAGCCATGCCGTCCGCGACGAGGCCGGGAGCCGTGTATCGGCCTGACGCAACGCCGCGAGTGTATCTGAGACGATCTTCCGCCATTTCGGATCGGGTTTCCCCATCTTGACGTCGCTCGGGAGATTCTCCTCCGGATCGCGGACGCCATGGGCGAAATTGCCGGGGTTCCTGGTGATCGGATGCTCAAAGATTGCGAGCAGCATCGCATCGTGCGCGGGGATCTCCGCAGCCTCAAAGCAGCGGCTCGCCATCTGGCGCAGCTGATCGCCTATATCGATGCTACGGGGAAATCGGGGATCAGCATGTAGGGCAAGTCCGATCTCCAGCAACTTTGGAGCGCGATGCGGCGTGCGCAGGACCACGCGCGAAGCGATTTCGAGCGCGGATTTGAGCCGTTCCATCCAAAAGCGCTGCTCCGTTTTTCCCGCATCGACACGCTTCTTCGCGAACGCGATCGATTAGACGGTCCGCCTCGCCCGCGTTGACCCTGGCGATCATCGAACGGGAAAAAAGCGCGTCAAACTGCTTGCTCGTGGATCCAGGTGAGGCCAGAAGAAAAGCATCGATCGCCCTTGTTGGTGCGACATCCATCAGCCAGCGCGCAGCTTCGAACACGACTTGCCTGGCGACCGCTGCATGTCCAATGCGAAGCGGCAGGCCTCCCTCTTCCTGGAAACGGAGAGCCTGATAAGCAAGAAGCCGGTCAATGCGTGGATCTAGTGGTCCAAAATTGAAGGTTCGATATATCGAGCCCAGATCAAATCGCCGCGTGCTTTCTCGCTCCTGCTTGAGCGGTGGCGCCGGCTGAGCGAGGCGGTCCATTAAGTTGAAGAAGTCGCTGCGACCCGGGCAGCCACGCGCTTGGAGTTCCTCCTGGCGCATATCGAACCGGTCGCGCACGGGCCCGTTCTCATGCCAATCGCCAAGCGTGCCGAACAGCACGGAACTGCGAAACAGCAGCGCGAAACTTTCACGTGACCAGGAGGCGACCGACAACAGCGACGCTTCCTCGTCCCGCCCAAGATCCGCGAGCAAGGCCGCCTTGCGCAACAGCCAAAAGCTGTCGCCCTGGACATTCCACTTCTTGAGCGCTGCCTCGAGCCCGTCGATATCAAAATCTGCGCGCAGGCGCAGGCAGCTGTCATAGGTCAGGCGCTCGAGCCCTTCCGTATCCTCCGCGAGCCAGGGCGCCAGCCAATCCGACCAGCGCTTGTGAAGGCCGGCATCGTTCTCTTCGCGCGCGTGGCGCAAGATCGCCAGCGCAAGGGCTCGAAATTGTCTTGCCGGTTCGGGGGGTAGTTGTTCGTAACGGCCGATCAGAGCGTCCAGAAGTTCCAGAACTACATCATCGACGGTCAATGCCAGCGGAACGAGCGCCGCCTCCTGTTGCCAGTTGAGCTCGAATAATGCATCGAGCCGCTCGTCCTCGTCGAGGGCACGCAATCCGCTAATGATATCGTCGAGACGCATCGATAGACGTCGCCAGAGCAACTGGCTCGTATCGAAGGGAGGCACAATCCAGCCGGGGTATATGGTACGGTTCTGCCGCCACTGTAAGACCAACTCGCGAACCATTTGCACAGGTGTGTTGATGTCACTCGACCGCGGATCCGGCATCGGTGATCTTGAATCGGGAACCGGGCTCACATGCACGAGCGGGGGTACAAAACCTGCAGCTGGTCGCGGCCAGCGCTTCGCTCGATACGGTTCAGCCGCACGCAAGCATTCAAGGTACCACCGATGGGCATTCTCCATCTGCTGGCTCTTCGGCCAGGTCTCGAACATCTCAAGTTTCGCGAGATCGATTGGCTGGATGCGCCGGCTTTCGAGCATCTTGCGTTTCGGTGCGCTTAATCCAAGCGCGCCCACCAGATAGATAAGCGGGGCCTTCGGCCCTAGCCGATCGCGCACCCAGCCAGACCAGAACAGGAAGTTCGGGTCGTCGCCCGAGAATCCCAGCAGAACCAGTGTATTCTCCATCGCGAGCTGCTGCGCGAGGTTGACGAAAGCCCCAAATCGCGCCGGATAGGTCCGGAAATCCTCTTCCGTGAAGACAAATGGGCGATGCGACGGGAAACTGCCGTGCAGCTTGATGACCCTCGGTGCCCGCGCCTCCGGAATCTCCTCGACGGTGCGCAGGATGTCATAGACCCGCTCTTCTGCGCTTTCAGCCGCTCGTTCAAGCAGCGTGTCCCAGTTGGTCGTCATGATATCGGCCCACGGGAGCTGGACGAGCATTTCGTGCAGTTTACCCGGCGTGAACTGGCGGTCGGGGACATTTGCCAATATCAATTTGTCGAGCGCATTGCGTCCGAATTGTGCCTCGAATTCTTCTGCCACCCGCAGATAGGCGCTGGTCGCGCCACTCTGTTTCAACAGCCGTTCTCGTTGTTGGTTTTGGTCTGTCGCCTGGCCGGAGTTTGCCGGGTAAAGCTGGTTTACCATTGTTCCGTAGATGTCGTTCCAGTCTGGCATCGTGCCACCAGAGGCTCGCACCGGAGTTGCGTTGCGGCTGAATCCGGCGCCAACCAGTAAGGCAGCAGATCCCACCGGCTCTCGCGCCCAAAGGGCTTCGGCGATCCGCGCGACCTGCGGTGCATCCGAAAAGGAATTCATCATCTAGATCCCATCCCCTGGCGTAACCGCATTCCGCAGGAATGGAGCGCCGCTGTTTCCCCGGACTGGGATAGCTTCTAAACGAAATTCTTGCCAGTAATTTGAGTCGAGCGACACCGGTCGATCAGACTCGCTGACAAGCAACAGTTTAGAAGGAAAAAATGGATCTCGCTCTTTCATTGTTATCAAAGAAACTGGTCCCATGACGTTCGGAACTGATGAACGATTGAAAAGCTATCTGGACACAAACCAGTTGCAAAGGGAACGTATGTGCACTGCCGTCCTTGCTTTGGACAAGCGGTTCACGAATGTTCGACCACGTCACCCTCGGGGCGGACCTGATGGCGGTCGAGACATCGAAGCTGTCTTGAATGGGGAACAGAAAACTTATGGTGCTATCGGGTTTGTCAATCAAGCTAGCGATTCAACGGATCACAAGAAGAAAGCCCATAAAAAATTCTCGGCGGATTTGGCGAGTGCGACCGCAGCCGATCCTGAAATCAAGGCCTTTGTCTTCTTCACAAACGTGAATCTTACAGCCGGCGAAAAGAATGCCCTGGTTGAGAAAGCCACGAAAAGCGGGTTGGCCTATTGCGAAATCTTCGATCGGGAAAGAATTCGCTTGGTTCTTGACGGTGCCGACGGAATGGCGATCCGATTTCAGTCACTCGGCATCCCAATGTCTGACGCAGAACAGGCGACATTCTTCGCGCGATGGGGCGACGATATCCAAAGTGTGATTGTTGATGGATTTAGCGAAATAAAGAGATCGCTGAACCGAATGCAATTTCTGCATGAGATGAATGCTCCCCTTGAGCAGTTCCTCGTTCTCTTAGAGCTGGACCGCGAATACAATGGCAATGAAATCGGCCACTTCCGGTTTTTCGTGAGTATGAGTCTCGCCGAACCGAGAGATGGGCTCTTTATGGTGACGTTTGGAACGTCGGATCGCGCTGATAGAGCGAGCGCAAAATCTTTGGCGGACGTCGAGGCCATGCCCGCGGGCATCTTCCACGGGATGATGGGAGCCAAGTGGGAGCAACGCATTACGACGTCGGGAGATGACTCGAAACAGAACGCTCCCGCAGACGAAGGGGACGATGACGGAGAGGGCATCAGCGTCGGCACATTCACGTCAGTCGGGATGGAGAACGTGCGCTTTTTGCGTGCTGAGTTTGGGTATGGTGGCGGTAGCTTTCGCTTCGGTCCCTATCTCCGTCTTTCTGACATTGACGACAGCATGATTGCTCTGTTCATGAACAAGACATTGGCAGACAAGATCAAAGCCATTCATTTTATCGGGAACCAATACAAGTTGGCCGAATACGGCCGTGACGGTTTTCGAATTGACACACACGGCAAATTTGAGCCGAGTCTGATCTTTACGCCGTCTGAGTTAACTGACGAATGGCGCCGGATCATGCGGAATTTCGGTCCATTCAGCGTTCGATATTCCGAGATGACGCCCATCAGACTCTTCGAGCCAGTCGAGGCGAGCAACTCCCTGCCAGTCCGACGGTCAGGGAAGGCGAGCATTTAGCGTAAAAATTAAGGCCCGAGTCAGCACTATCAGGTTGAGGAATGCGTAACGCCACAGTGGCTGCACTCGAGATCCACACGTTGCAGGTTGCTGCCTACTCGAACTGCTGACGAGCCACGCGGCGCCGAAGCGAGGCACCATGTGTCAGCGAAGCCGATACTGATTTGGTGAACAAGTTGTGTGCGTCAAGTTCTGCAAAATGGCGTGGCATTGCGTTGACGTCGGCGTGTCCGCCGCGCAGCTCCCGTGTTTAGCGGAGCGGCGGACACATGACGGTGCTCAGGCGGCCAAGGCCCTCAGGCTCTCCTTCTTGTGCTCGCGCAGATGATCCATGTTGAGGTAGCGGGTCGCCTCGAGCCAGTTCTCGTGGATCTCCACCGCCAATGCCCGAACCAGCCGCAGACAGCTCCGCGGGTTGGGGAAGATGCGAACGACCAGGGTGCGCCGCTTGATCTCCTGGTTCAGCCGCTCCAGCATGTTCGTCGACTTCATGTGCTTGTGGTGAGCTAGCGGCAGCCGATAGAAGCTCAGCGTCTCCTCGATGTT
>NZ_JAMYVK010000087.1:0-13057 GCF_040323975.1 Mesorhizobium sp. M0019
CGGATGCCGCGGCGTGCGGTTTCGGTGAGATAGCCGGAGCGCGGGCCGCGGGCGGAGAAGGCTTGCGGATCGAGCCCGGCCTCGGCGATGCGCCGCTTTAGGATCAGATTGACGGCCTGCGCCGTCAGGGCGCGCCCTTCGAGATTGCCCCAGCGGTCGATGCCGGCGCCTCCGGCTCTGGCCAGGGCAGCGAAAATCCGGTGGCGGCGAGGGCCCAAGCCTCGAGATAGCCGAGGTCGGAGGCGAGCGCCCGCAGAGAGTTTGCGCCAATGCCTTCCTTGGCCAGATGGCGCAGCGTTGCGACGTCGTCTCGGTCAGGAGATCGGCCACAAAACCGCGGCGGTCGAAGGGCAGCACGGAATCGAGCGCGTCGAGGGCTTCGGCCCGCCTCGCGATGATTTCAGCATTCTGGATCTTGGCATTCTGCCCCGTCACTGGCTCGTTCTCGTCCGGTTGGCGCCGATTCTTTTGGAAAGCCGGAAAGCCCGTCGGGAACAAAGGAGTCCCGCAGATGACCGACACCGTCACCGCCGCCGCCGTCTCAAAAAATTTTGGCGCCTATCAGGATGCCGCGGTCCGCGACCCGGTAATCATCACCAAGAACGGTCGCCCGCGCACGATACTGCTGGCCTATGAGGATTTTGTCCGGCTGTCGAAGCGCGACCGGCGGGTCGATCTGACAGCGGAGCTCAGCGCGGATGAAATCGCTCCGGTCGAAGCCTCCGAAATGGAGCCGGTCTTGACCATCTTGACGACGAGCTCCCCGGCGCAAGACGCTTGATGGCAAAAAATGCCGCCGGCTGAAA
Source organism: Mesorhizobium sp. M0019 (assembly GCF_040323975.1). Taxonomy (NCBI): domain Bacteria; kingdom Pseudomonadati; phylum Pseudomonadota; class Alphaproteobacteria; order Hyphomicrobiales; family Phyllobacteriaceae; genus Mesorhizobium; species Mesorhizobium sp. M0019. Next base: position 807 of record NZ_JAMYVK010000087.1, read on the forward strand.
GCAAGATCGGCTCTTTCGTATTCCTCTCAGGCGGGCGGTTTTGTGGTCATGTCAGGGGTCTTTCGTTTCGCCGCACGGAGCGGGGATCGCGACGCCTTCGGCGAGCGGCTGCGGCGAGCCTGCGGTCAAGCGTGGCAAGCGGAAGCTCGCTCTCGATGGTGAGCGCCAGAGAGCTGGCGTCATAGGCGATGAGCTGGTGGCGTGCCGCCAACGCCAAAATCTTGCCGTCCTGGCCCGCTCCGGCATCCTCGAGCGGCCGTCAAGACGACGCTGCGCGCTTCATGCCAGAACAGCGAAGGGACAAGAGCGGTCGCGCCTGGAAGCTGGGGCAGAGGGGCTTCGGCCGCCGCGTCATTCTCGTCGGGAAGCACCCAGGCGGCAGCAACCGAGACGTCGACGACGAACGGCGTCAGACGAGGATCGCTAATGACGTCCTTCGTCGCGCCAGGCCCTGACCTCCTCCTGCGTCACGGGCTTTGCACGGGCGCGCGCAGCCCTGGTCTCCTCGATTGCCGCCTCGACGTCGCTGCGGCGCGGAATCCGCGTCAGTTTGGCGATCCGATCGTTTGCCGCGGGCGATGGCAATGTCCTCGCCAGCTTCGACCCTGGCCAGCAGCTCGGAAAGGTGTGTCTTGGCCTCGCCGACCTTCACCGTGACGGTCATTGTTTCGTCCTCGTACGAGCTTCCTGCGCTGCGGCGCGCCGTGCGCTGTCGTCGATACGAGCGCTGCTTTGCCCAGCAATTGGAATTCTGCGCCACGACAGCGCCGATTTCGCCGGATGGTCAAGCCTTGGTCAAGGGATAAGCGGGAATTATCGATAGTGAGAAGGCCGCCAGAGAAAATCCCTGCAAGTCAACTTAAATGCCGGATAGCTTGACTATCGCTGAAGGGCGCAGCGGTACTCGGCAAGTCAATGGTCCTCGCTCGCCAGTTCTACGACCGCCGCCTCGCTGCAGAGCCGACGATGCTTTTTGTTAGGTTCGTGCCCAACCAAGAGCAGGGCTTTCGGTCGCAAATGCTACGGAGGCAGTAGGTTTCCCTCTTCCTTGGCCGCTTCGAGAAACGCCCTGCGGACCACTTCGGGTTTCACCTGATCGATCATGGCATCCATGCAGAGCTGCACTGCGCTATGCCACTTGGGGCCACGCTTGGTCCACTGCAACAGCTGCTCGGCGGCCCCTTCTCGACGTTGTTGCACTGATAGGCAATGCCAGCGCGGCTGGTCCTTACGGACACTGGCGGGGAGAACCAATGGAGCGACATTCGTACATAAGTGACGGCTTAACTAAGAGTTCCCTCAACCAAGCCCGGTTCGAGCAAGGATCGGGTAAACCGGCTCGGGACCCTACTCCTCCGGCCAGCTCTGTTGCGGAACCTATTCAGCGGCACCAAAGTTGGGGTGGAGGTCAGGAGTGTGCGATGAGTTCCAAAACCGGGGATGGTCGGCTCTCTTTCATTGAGTTTCAGTCGCCCACGCTGGTCGAGAACGCGCCTGAGGGCAGCGAATGGCTTCATGAGATCAAGTACGATGGCTACCGCACCGAACTGATGATTGAGGGCGGCAAAGCGCGAGCCTTCACGCGCCGTGGCTACGACTGGTCGCACCGATACCGACGAATGGTTCAAGCGGCGGCGGGCTTGCCGGTGAAGGCGGCGATCATCGACGGGGAGGCTGTCGTTCTCGGCGACAGCGGCCTGCCGGATTACCAAGCCCTGGAACGGGAGTTGGGCAATCCAAACTCGGCAAGGCTCATCTTCTACGCGTTCGACCTGCTGCACCTGAACGGCCGCGATCTACGACAGCAGCCGCTGGTCAAGCGCAAGGCAGCGCTGGAGAAGCTGCTGAAGGGCTCAGCGCCGACACTGACCTATGCCGAGCATCTGGAGGTGAGTGGCAAAGACGTGTTTCAACATGCCTGCCGGATGGGATTGGAGGGCATCGTCTCCAAGCGCACAGATGGCACCTATCGCTCGGGTATCCAGACCAGTTGGCTCAAGGTGAAGTGCATTAAGAGCGACACTTTTCCCATTGTCGCTTTCGTCGAGAAGCTCGCGGCTCACCCGCGCCGCATTGCATCGCTCTACATCGGCCGCCGCGAGGGCGGCCGACTGCTCTACGCCGGGAAGGCTCGCAGCGGCTACACCTTGAGCGTTGCTCAATTGGTTCGAGAGCGGCTCGACCCGCTGATCATCAGCAAGTCGCCTCTGTCAGAGCCCATTGTGAAGCCGAAGGCGACGTGGGTCAGACCAGACGTTCTGGCTGAGGTTCAATTCAGTGGCGTCACTGATCGCGGCGTGTTGCGCGAGGCAGTATTCAAGGGGCTGCGCGAAGACCTCGTGGCGATCCCGGCCAACCCTCCGGCGCCATCAAGGCGACGTGGGCCAGCCCAGGAACATGGCGTTCCCAGCGAGAACATCCTGCAACTGCTGCCCGACGCGGTCTCGCCCTCTAAGGAAGAGCTTGCGCGCTATTGGCAGAGGGTTGCCGATCACGCACTCGTCCATCTCGGCCACCGACCGCTGAAGCTGGTCCGCCATGCTCTCGGGGCAACTTTCTACCACAAAGGCGCGCTGCCGAAGATCCCAGCAGCCGTGCATCAGTTGCGCGTTCAGAAGCGCGAGGGTGGCGAAGGTGTGCGCGTGTGGGTGGACGACCTTGCCGGCTTGCTAGGGCTGGTCGAGATGGATGCTGTAGAGCTGCATCCTTGGAATGCCACCGTTGACGACATCGAGCATGCCGACCGCATCGTTCTGGACCTTGATCCGGGCGAGGGGGTCGAGTGGGATGAAGTCATCGAGACCGCGCTGGCTCTTCGCGACATCATGGAAGCGGAAGGTCTGGAGAGCTGGCCGAAGGTGACGGGCGGCAAGGGCATTCACTTGATGGCCCACCTTGAGACGAAGATCACGCACGATAGCGCCCGGCTCCTTGCCCGGTCGTTCGCCAAGCGCCTCGCTGAGGCCCATCCTGATCGTTTTCTGCTCTCCGCCGCGCCGGCAGCCCGAAAGGGCCGCATCTTCATTGACTATCTCCGCAATGGGCGCGGCAACACGGCGGTCGGGGCCTTCTCCCCACGAGCGCGACCTGGCTTCCCAATCGCTCATCCCGTGACCTGGAGCCAGGTTGAGGCAGCCATCCGTCCAGATGCCTTCACCATCGACCGTCCGTTCAGGGCAGCCGCCAGAAAGGCAGCGTGAGCATCAAGGGCCAGGAAGCGAAATCTCCGGCAGGGGATTTATTAGCAATGGGCGAAGACGCCCAGCGATTCCGCCAATCGCTTTCCTTCTGACCGGCGGCCAGGTGGCCGATTGCACCGCCGCGGATTTGCTCCTGGAACAGATGCGCAAGTGTCCGATCCTACATGGCGACAAGGGCTACGACACCAATGCCATCCGCCATAAGGTCGAGGGCAGAGGGACGATGCCGAACATCCCGCCGAAGGCTAACCGGCGCTGGAAAACTGCTTCTCACCCTTCCTCTACCGCGAGCGCAACGCCATTGAGCACATGTTCGGGCGCCTCAAGGATTTCCGCCGCATCGCCACTCGGTACGATCGGTCGGCGACGAACTGCCTTGCCGCCGTCTGCCTCGCAGCTACCGTCAGCTACTGGTTATGAGTGCGAGCCCGCCGATCATTCACAACGCCTTCCTCATCCGCAACAGTGGCACGCCCGCTCCGCCTCTGTTGTCGACGACTTCTTCAACCGCCTCAAAGCCGGATGACCACTTCGCGCCGATGTCGGCGATAGGAGCATCCTTTGCCTCCGCCCGGAAGCAGACGCCGGAGAACAACCATAGTGAACATCGAAGCTGGAGCCTGCGCGGAAGAGATCAAGCGTCAACTTGATGCTCGACGAGCGCGCAGCAACTAAGACGCCTGCCATATCGTCCCGTCGGGGTGCCATCGGTCCGACACCGACGGCTGGCGCGCACCCCTCTTTAGAGCTTGGATAGGTTTTGCCAATATCTATCGGAGAAAAGGAGCCGGAAAGTCATGACCGAGATCTGGCACTCACTCCTCGCCAATCTTGCGCTGGTCTCCATCCTGATCGTCGCCTGGGATCTTGTGGCGGACTTCACGGGGCGTCTCCGGCGGCGGGCACAGTCGCTGCTTCTCGGCGTGGTCATGTGCGTGGGCGCGATCATTTCCATGGCGACGGCTCTGTCCGTTTCCGGCTTCGTCGTCGATCTGCGGGCCGCTTTTGTCGGCGCCGCCGCGTTCTTCGGCGGGTGGCCGGCGTTGTTCATCGCCACCGCCGGCTCCATTGCCTATCGGCTCTATCTTGGCGGGCAGGGTGCCAGCGTCGGCATCGTGAGCATCCTGATCACCGCCGTCGTCGGTCTGGCATGGCACCACATCGTGGCGGCCCGGTCGCGCACCATGTTCGACATACTTGGCCTGGGCGTGTCGGTCGCCCTTGCCGGGCTGATCACCCTTCTGATCATCCCCCCGCAAGTCGCCGGCGGCTTTGTGCAGCAGAGCACGCTCCCGTCGCTGGTATTCCGTTTCCTCAGCACCTTCATCATCGGCGTGCTGCTCGATCGCCAGCAGCGGCGGCGTGATCTCGCCATGTCCAACATGATCTACCGGGCCATGGTCCGCGAGCTGCCGGATAGCCTCAACATGAAGGATGTCGACGGCCGCTTCATCGCGGCCAATCCAGCCACCGCCGAACTGGTGCGCGCCGCCTCGGTCGAGGACCTTATCGGCAAGACAGATTTCGATTTCTACCCCAAGGACGTGGCCGAGCGATTCCGGCAGGATGAAACGGGCGCGCTGGAGGCCGGGCAGACATTGCGCATCGACCAGCCCGCTCTCCTACCGGACGGCAGGCAGGGCTGGCTTTACACGCTGAAAACGCCTTTCCGCGACGAGGCCGGCAAGATCGCCGGCGTCATCACCTACAACCGCGACATCACCGAGCAGAAGCGCACCGCCCAGCTCAAGAACGATTTCATTTCCACGGTCAGCCACGAATTGCGCACGCCGCTGACGGCCATCCGCGGCTCGCTCGGCCTGATCGCGGCCGGCGTCGCGGGCGAACTGCCGCCCAAGGCCGCCAATCTCGTCATCATCGCCCACAACAACAGCGAAAGGTTGGTTCTTCTCATCAACGATATCCTGGATATGGAGAAGATCGAATCGGGCGTGATCGCCTTCAAGATCAAGCAGGTGGCTATCCGCCCGGTCTTGGAGCAGGCCATTGCCGCCAGTTCCAATTACATGGCCGAGAGCAGGATCCGCATCGTCCTGGTCGACGATGCCCCTCGCGCCGAGGCCAATATCGACCCGGACCGCCTGCATCAGGTGATGGCGAATTTGCTGTCGAATGCGATCAAGTTCTCCGATCCTGGCGGCACCGTGATGGTAAAGCTCCAGCGTCGCGACAGCGACATGCTGCGCATCTCGGTGATCGATCAGGGAGCGGGCATTCCCGAAGCGTTCCGCAGCCGCATATTTGGCAAGTTCGAGCAGGCCGACGCGTCCAGCACCCGCAAGAAGGGAGGCACGGGCCTGGGCTTGAGCATCGTCAAAACCATCATGGAAAAGCTGGGCGGGGCCGTATCCTTCGAGACAGAGGAAGGCAAGGGAACAGCGTTTCACGTCGAGCTTCCCGAAGCGCACAGGCAGGCCGAGAAGCCGGTTTTGGTCGAGCGCCGGGCGCGCAAGCGCGATGGCCGCCTGCGTGTCCTCATCTGCGAGGACGAGCCCGACGTCGCTGCGGTGATCGCAGCACTTCTCGATGCGGAAGGCTTTTCCAGCGACGTCGCGCCCGATATCGACACCGCCAAGGCGCTCCTGAGCTCCCGCGACTACGTGGCGCTGACGCTCGACATCAAGCTAGCGGAGGAATCCGGCATCAAGCTCTTCTACGAGATCAGGGCATCACCGGCGAATTCCGACATTGCGGTCATCGTCATCTCCGCTGTCGCCGACGAGGCCAAGCGCTCGCTGAACGGCAGCGCCGTCGGCATCGTCGACTGGCTGGAGAAGCCGGTGGATTCGAAACGGCTTCACGCCGCTCTCGCCAAGATCGTCGGCCGCAGGATCGAGCCGAAGCCGCAGATTCTGCATGTCGAAGACGATGAGGGCGTGCTTGCGGTGATGTCGGAGGGGCTGGGTTCGAGCGTCTCGATCACATCCGCAAAGACGCTGCAGGAAGCCCGGCAGGCGGTCGCTCGCCATCGCTTCGACCTGGTCATCTTGGACATCGCGCTTCCCGACGGATCTGGCCTCGACCTCCTCGTCGATCTGCCGCTCGAGACCGCGGTCATCGTGTTTTCGGCGGCGGAACTCGACCAGAAACTCGGCGACCGGGTGCAGGCGATCATGACCAAAACCAGGGCCTCCGAAATCGACGTCGCGAAGCTGGTCAGAAGCATGCTGATCGCTTCTCGCGACGGCAGCGCGCCGACCCCTGCCAAGGAGTGACGATGACGCCGGCAAGGATCCTGTATGTGGATGACGAGAACGATATCCGCGAAATCGCCCAGATGTCGCTCGAGCTCGATCCGGAATTCGAGGTGCGATCCTGCTCTTCGGGCATCGAGGCGCTAACCGATGCCGTCGATTGGCAGCCCGACCTCATCCTGCTCGATGTGATGATGCCGGACATGGACGGACCGGAAACGCTGACGCGCCTGGCCGATTCGCCGCTGACGGCATCGATACCCGTGGCGTTCATCACGGCGCGCACGCAGACGCATGAGGTCGAGCGCTATCTCGCCATGGGAGCGGTCGGGGTCATCGCCAAACCCTTCGATCCGCTGGCGCTTGCAGGCGAAGTAAGGAAGCTGCTCCCGCGGCGCGATGGCCCTGCCTAGGCGCGCAGGGCAAGGCGACGGCATGAAGCCTGTCGGCAAGCGCCGTTTGCCGTTTACGGCTCCTATACCGTGGGCCGATATTCATCTAGTGATTGTATCGAAATGCAACCGTCGCGAATCAGCTTTGTCTATGATCGCGCGGCGTTGGCGGGCGCGGGGAAAGCTGCGCGGAATTTCTGGCATGGACCACTTTGGCGGATGTCGGTTCATGGGTTGATCACTCCGGGGGGCGACGGAACCGGAGCAGGACTGGTGGATGGAGCGAAAGCAAGAGTTCTGATCTGCGATGATGATCCCTTGTTGCTCGAGCTGATGGAATTCAGGCTGAGGGCGAAAGGATACGAGGTCATCAAGGCGGTGGACGGGGCCGAAGCGCTGGCGAAGGCGGAGCAGGACCGCCCCGACATCATTGTGCTCGACGCGATGATGCCCAAGGCCGACGGCCTGGAGGTGCTGGCCCGCCTTAAAGCCGATCCGGCCCTGTCGGAAACTCCAGTGATCATGCTGACCGCCCGCAAGGCTGAAAGGGACATTGTCTCGGCCCTTGAGAAGGGAGCCGACGACTACCTGGTGAAGCCATTCATCCCCGAGGAGCTTCTGGCCCGGCTCGCGCGCCTGCTTGCGCGCAGAAGCGGGAAACACTGATGCGGCGCAGCCGGCGCGCAGCTCTGGCCGTATGCCTGATCCTGGCGATCGCTGCGCCTCCCGGCGCCGCGCTGGCGCAGACGGTCGACGAGCTCTACGCGTCCGGCGTCAAGGCCAGGCAAGCGCAGCATTTCGACGAGGCGGCGGACCTTTTCCGGCGCGCGCTGGCGCTCAAGCCCGACAATGCCGACGCCCTAGTGCAACTCGGCTTCGCCGAGCTCGGCCGCGACAATCTGCCGGCCGCCCGGCAAGCCTTTTCCAGGGCGCTGTCCCTTGCCCCGACCTATCGGGACGCCAGCTTCGGCATGGCCGAGGTCGAGTTCCGCTCCGGCAATCCGGATGCCGCGCTGCCGCTCGCCGAGAAGGTCGCGCAGGCCGATCCCGGCAATACCGACGCCGCAGCGCTTGTCGAGAACATCCGCAAGGCGAAGCAGGCTGCCGGCAGTGAGGCGAAACGGGCTCCCGCGGTTCCGGCGCGGGCAAAGAAACCGGCCAGCCGGCGGCTCGATCCCTTCGCCGGCCTGATGGAGCAGGGCAGGCGCCTGCGGGCGGCGGGAAAGCTGCCCGAAGCGGAGACGGTCTATCGCCGGGCGCTGAGGCAGGCGCCGAAGAACACCGACATCCTGGTCGCCCTTGGTCTTGTCGTCGGCTCCAGCCAGCGCTTCGACGAGGCGGGGCATTTCTTCGACCGCGCGCTTGCAATCAACCCCGGCCTTCTCGACGCGCGGCTGGGCAAGGTGCGCCTGGCGACCTGGCAGGGCGATGCGCCGCGCGCCCGGGCGCTGGTCGACGGCGTGCTTGCCTCGGCGCCGGACAATGTCGAGGCGCTCGACCTGAATGCGAGAATTGCTCTGCTCGAGGTCGACTACAGGCGCGCCAGGCAGTCGTTTCAGCGCGTGCTTGCGGCCGATCCGCGCAACGCCGACGCGCTGGTCGGGCTCGGCGATGTGCGCCGCGCCGAGGGTGACGACGACGCCGCGCGGGAAGCCTACCGCCAAGCGCTCGCCATCGAGCCAGGTTCTGCCGATGTCGAGCAAAGGCTGGCCGTGCCGCCGCCGCGCAAATGGCGGCTCGACCTCGGCGGCGAGGTGAGCGATCTCACCGATGGTCTCGGCGACTGGACCGACAGTTCGGCCGGCCTTGCCTATCGGCTGTCGCCGCGCACGACGATTTCCGGCCGTGCGCGGCTGGCCACCCGCTTTGGCCACACCGACGTCCAGGTCGAGGGCCACATCGACCAGGCGTTCTCGCCGGCATTCTCCGCCTATGCTTTGGCGGCGACGACGCCGGACGCCGACTTCCTGGCGCGCTATTCGATCGGCGCCGGCGGTTCGTGGCAGATCGTGGCGCCGGCAAAGGCGTTCGGCCCGTTGTCTCTGAACATCGACGCCCGCTACGACAATTTCGCCAACACAAATGTCACCAGCATCTCGCCCTGGGTGCAAGGCTATGTCCTCGACGGCCGCCTGGGGCTTTCCGCCCGCTGGGTGCATGTGCAGGACGATATCGGCACGCGCGCGGACGGCTATGTGCTTCGCGCCGACCTTGCGGTGACACAGCGCTTCAATCTGTTCGGCGGCTACGCGGACGCCCCCGAAATCTCCAACGGAACGCTGGTGCCGACGCGCACCGTCTTCGGCGGTATTTCCTGGGACGTCAGCGACCCGCTGACGCTGCGCGCCAGCATCGCGCATGAGCAACGCCCGACATTCGACCGAAGCATATTCGGGCTCGGACTGACCGCGCGGTTCTGACCATGTGGTACATCTGGGATCTGTCCATATTGCTCACCGCTCTTTCCCTGGTAATCATGCTGTTCCTGATCGCGCGCCGCGTGCTGCAGGAGCGCTGGGGCAGGGCTGGGGCCGACCAGCGGCGCCAGCTTCTGACGGCGCTGATCGCCTTCACCGAAAACCGCGACCGCGAGGCCCTGAAGGCAGCGGTGCTCGTGGTCCCGGGGGGCGTGGCGATCAATGCCGGGTTCGAGTTCATTTCGCTGCTGCGCGGCGAGGAGCACGACGACGTCCTTGCCGCCTTCAACGAATGCGGCCTGCCGGCCCTTGTCGGCAGGCAGCTGGAAAAAGGCAACGTGGCCGATCGCATACACGCGGCCGAGATGCTGGCGGCGCTGCGTTCGGAAGGTGCGGTGGCAAGCCTGCTTTCGGCGCTCGACCACGACCGTTCGCGCGAGGTCAGGATCGCCGTCGCCATCGCGCTCTGCGATCTCGGCAGCCTGCCGCCGCTCGGCATTGCGCTGCGCAAGATCGGCGTGGCGGGGCAGCGCTCGCGGCGCCTGATCGAGCTTTTCAGGCGCTTTCCGCCGGCGCGCCTCCACCAGCTCGCGGACCATGCGGCGCGTGTTGACGCCGTGCCCTTCATTCGGGCAGCCGCGATCGACGCGCTTGCCCGCGCCGGCGGCTTTCGCTTCGCCGATTTCTTCGCCCGCCTGGCCGGCGACGCATCGCCCGAGGTTGCCGCCGCGGCGCTGCGCGCGCTCGGCCTCACAGGACACGCCGACGCGCCGGCGATCCTGGCGACCGCGATGGCAAACGGCAACTGGGACGTGCGCAGCGCCGCCGCCGATGCCGCTGGCCGGCTCGGCCTGTCTGAACTCGCCCCGCCACTGGCCAGGCTGATGGACGATGAGGCGTGGAACGTGCGCTATGCCGCCGCCAATGCGCTGCGCTCCTTCGGCCAGCCGGGAGAGCGGCTGCTGCGCGAGATTTCCGACAGCGAGGTCTCGCGCAGCCAGCGCACCGCCTCGCTCATTCTTGCCGAGGGGCCGGCCTTATGATCGCCGACTGGAGCCACGAGATCGTTCTTGCCGCCACCATCGTGTCTTGGTTCATCATCGGATCGGGGCTGGCGCAGACGACGATCTATCTCCTGCAGCTCGCCGTCGCAGGCTATGCGCTTTCCAAGCGCCCGCCGGTGGCGCGCTCGGCGCTGCTCTGGCACCGTTATGGCGACGTCGCGCCGCCGATCGCGCTGCTGGTGCCCGCCTATAACGAGGCGTTGAACGTGGTAGAGAGCGTCCATTCCATGCTCGCGCTCCAATATCCTAATTTCGAGGTGATCGTTATCAATGACGGCTCGAAGGACCAGACGCTGCAGCGCCTGATCGAGGCCTTCAGGCTGGTGAAGTTTCATCGGCCCTATGAGGAGGCGCTCGCGCACAAGCCGATCCGCGGCCTCTATTCCTCGCCGATGACCGAGCGGCTGTTCGTGGTCGACAAGGAGAATGGTGGCAAGGCCGACGCCCAGAACGCCGGCATCAATGTCTGCCGCGCGCCGCTCTTCTGCGCGATCGACGGCGACTCGATCCTCGAGCCCGATGCGCTGATGCGCGCCGCCCAGCCTTTCATCGACGACCCCGAGCGCACCATCGCCGTCGGCGGCACGATCCGAATCGCCAACGGCTCGAAAATCGAAGCGGGCAGGGTGCGCGAGATCCATCTGCCGCGCCGCCTCCTGCCGCTGCTCCAGGTGGTCGAATATCTGCGCGCCTTCCTCATGGCGCGGCTTGCCTGGAGCCGCATCAACACGCTGATGCTGGTCTCCGGCGCCTTCGGCGTGTTCCGCCGCGCAGAAGTGGTGGCGGTGGGCGGCTTCACCAGAGGTTCGATGGGCGAGGACCTGGACCTCGTCATCAAGCTGCACCGCCATATGCGGGACGCTAGGCGCAAATACCGCATTCAGTTCATTCCCGAACCGGTGTGCTGGACGGAGGCGCCGGAAACGCTGAGCGTTCTCGCAAGGCAGCGGACGCGCTGCCAGCGAGGCTCGCTAGAATGCTTCTTCCGCCACCGAGCCATGCTCTTCAATCCGCGCTATGGCCGCGTCGGCTTCCTCGGCTTCGGCCACATCTTGATTGCCGACGTGCTGGGGCCCGTGGCGGAGGTGCTGGGCTACATCCTGATCCCGGCCTTCTGGCTGCTCGGCATCCTGTCGGCCGAATATCTTTTGGCCTTCACCTCGCTCATCTTCACCTATGGCGTTTGCGTCAGCGTATGCTCCCTCATCCTCGAAGAGGCCGAGCTCCAGCGCTTCCCGCGCGCCCGGGACCTGGCGGTGCTGACGGCGGTCGCCGTGATCGAGAATTTTGGCTATCGCCAGCTCAACAATTTCTGGCGCGTGAGGGGCTGGTGGCAATTCTTGCGGGCAGACCAGAACTGGGGCGAGATGACCAGGACCGGCCTTTCGGGCGCCAAGAAATAGGCATGGCCGGACGCATCATTGCAGCGTCCGCTCGATCTCCGCAACTAGCGCATCGAGCGCGGCTTCGGCCGCCGCTTCATCCCCCTTCTCGATCAGCAGCGTCTCCAGCGCGGACGCTCGCGCGCTGATCTCCGCAAAGCCGAACGTCCCCGCGGCCCCTGCCAGCGAGTGGGCGATCCTGACCAGTGAATCGCCGGAACCCCCGGGCAGGGCACCGCCCTCACGCGCGATGGTCTTCAGCTCCGCGAGTTGATCGTCGCAACGGGCAAGGAACCGTTGCCGCCAAGGGGAGAAAGGGTCGTTTGAGATGAGGCTGTGCTCCATTCCGGGATATCGAGGGTAATCAAGCAGAAAATGGCTTGGCTTGAAACGGACTGCTTGTCGCGCATGACCTCTTGTGAGAGGACCACGGTAGGCGCTGTTGACGCAAATGCGACTCCGCCAGCCGTGCAATGGCCTTCCGCTTTGCGCCGCTTGCACGAACATGAAGTAATCGCGGAAGCGGTGGCCACCTGAGATGTGGCGGCGATGTTCGAACATCTGGCCGGCTGGCTGTCCTC
>NZ_JAMYVK010000088.1:0-12428 GCF_040323975.1 Mesorhizobium sp. M0019
TGACGCGCACCGCCTGCGTTTCGATCAGCTCCTTGAAATTGTGCCGCAGGTATATCTGCTCGCCGGTATGAATTGGCGTCGAGGTGGCGGTGGTCAGTTCCCGATAGGCCTGCGGATTGACCCACGGCACATAGTCGCCGGTCAGCATGTCCTCGAGGCACATCAAATTGTACTTCTCGACCGCGCGAGCGAACTTGATCGCATCGGGCAGCATCCAGCCGGGGCCGCGGTCGAGCGCCAGGCCGACCCTGTCGCCCAGGAAATGCTGGCGCGAATGGATGCAAAACCCGATCGCGTGCTGTTTCCGAAGAGCAATTTGAGGTGAACTTCCTCAGGCCACGCCCGGGCGGAGCCATCGCCCGCCCGCGTCGCGGCAGGCAAGCCCGGATACTCTAACGTGTGCGTCCAATCCTCCTGACTCGTTCCTGTCGACATGGCTTGCGATCTCCGACTCAGGCGGAACCCATGATTCACAACCGACCCCAAGGAACACTGTTGCCGCCCATCTAGCCGTCTTATCGGTATCGGCGAAGCCGCTGATCTGTGCTAAGCCGCCGCCCGAATAGCCAAAGGAGTACACCCGTGAGCGAGCCGACCGTGGCCGAGGCGACCGACAGCATCTATGCATCGCTCCGGGTGAACAATGCCGACATCGACGCACATATCGCGGCGCTCAAAGCAGCGCTGGCGCGAGAGGGGATAGAACAAGCGGTGTTCGATCCGACCAGGCTGGCGCAGAACAACCGTTCGGGCCGCAAGCTAATGCAGGCTTATTTTCGGCAGCGCGGCGTGAGCGTGAGGTTTTCGGCCTCGTAGGGGCGCACGCTGAGGTGCCACGGCCCGCCGGCAATCATTGTGGTCCAAGATCCCGCGGGGAGTTCAGGCAAGTCCGCTTTTGGCTTCTGTAGGCCGGCATGCAGCTTCCGGCCCCGCCGACGTCAAAGCACCTAGGAAATCGGCCGACAAATGGTCAATTCAATCACCTGCTCCGGCTGCCGAGTACGTCAGCGACCGATTCGCCGCTTCTGGCTTGCGGATTTGACCGGCTCAATCGCATGAATCTGCCGCTTTGAGCGCTTCGGCGCGGTCAGATTTGTCTAACGCTCCTATCCATCGAACCGACGCGAAGAATCGTGGATAGTCGCCCGAACACAAATCGAACAAGCGGAGAAACGTCGCCACCCGATCGCCGTAGACGGAAGTCGCGGCGAGCTTCGCGTTGTTGATCGGAGAATCGAACCAGACATCGTATCTCCGGTATCCACGCCAGCGACTGTCGCGCATCTCTCGGTAGCGCATCCGCAGCCGTTCGATCGCGGCTATCTTTGCGGCCCGCTTTTGCTCAGAGGTAGCGCTGTCGTCATAGACGTGCCTTAGCTCGTCTCGGGTCTGCGACACCAGCGCAAGAAATTGAGCTCTGCGCCTCCGGTCGGCTTCGTAACGGCGCAAACCGGCAGTATCCCCATTCGCGCGCAGCCATTTTCTTACACCGGTTGTTTCGACAGCGGTAGCGAACGCTTCGTTGAACCCGGAATCGTCCTGTACGTAGACGCGCTGGTGGGCCAGCTCATGGAACACCAGCCCTGCAAGACCCGCTTCATCTTGGCTGAGCATGGTGCTTAGCAGCGGGTCACTTGACCAGCCGAGTGTGGAATATGCAGTGATGCCCGTCACATAGACGTCCAGGCCCTGTCTCTGAAGTTCGACAGCGGTTTCAATCGCAGACCTTTTGGAGAAGTATCCTCGGTACGGAACGCATCCGAACACTGGAAAGCACCATGTTCGTGGCGTCAGCGAGAATTCCGGCGCTGCGAAGATGGCCCATGTCACCGCGTCCCGACCAACGTCAACATAGCTGCGGTAGCTATTGTTGTCCGGCAGCGCTAGTTCATCTATCGCAAACTGTCGGATGGCGCTCGCCGATGCCATTCGAGCGCGCAATGTCCCAGGGGTCGAAGGATTGTCGATCAGCTCTCCTACATCCTGGCGCGCCGCCATGATCTCCACGTGACCCTTCAAGGATTGTGCGTAGTAGGAAATGCTGGTGCAACCTGCCACGCCGGACATCACGATCATCGCAGCAACCGAACGAAAAAAAGCATGCATCATGCCCATGGCATCGCTCACACGTCCGGATAGGGCAAATGTCGCAACTACGCCCGGTCCCAAACAGTCGCGCCAATTTCGTTAAGATCCTGGATGGGGTTTAGGTTAGACGTTCGTCCTCGGCAAGATTGCCACAATTCGGTCCCTCGCCGCCAAATTGCCGAATGTCCGGACACGGCGGACTGAAGCAACGCAGCGTTTTCCACTTTGAGGCGAAGTAATTCTCAACTATGGTCCGCCAGGCTTTTGGCATGGGGGGGAATATTGCCGATGGTTTTATCACGCAGGGATGTCGTGCTCGGCGGCCTGGCGCTGGTCGCGGTGGGTGCAACCAGCAATATTGTTCAAGCAGCGGCGGCAAAATCCTTTTTCGCCGGTACCGCCAGCGACAACAATTTTGTGTATCGCAAGACCAACTTCGCCAAGATCGACAAGAGATGGCATCGCCAGATCGTCAAGTATTTCAGCAGCGAGCCGGTCGGCACCGTCGTGGTCGATACCCGCCACCACTTCCTCTACGTCATCATGGAAAACAAGACCGCCATCCGCTACGGCGTCGGCGTCGGCAAGGACGGCTTCAAATGGTACGGCCGCGCGACGATCGACCGCCGCGCACTGTGGCCGCAATGGGTCCCGCCCCCCGAAATGCGTAAGCGCAAGCCGGACCTACCGCCCATGGTCG
The DNA here is from genome assembly GCF_040323975.1 of Mesorhizobium sp. M0019. Lineage (NCBI taxonomy): Bacteria > Pseudomonadati > Pseudomonadota > Alphaproteobacteria > Hyphomicrobiales > Phyllobacteriaceae > Mesorhizobium > Mesorhizobium sp. M0019. The sequence goes on from NZ_JAMYVK010000088.1 coordinate 2,789, forward strand.
CAGGCGGCGCGTCCAACAATCCGCTCGGGCCGCGCGCGCTCTATCTGCACCGCAACGGCGCCGACACCGGCTACCGTCTGCATGGCACGCTGGAGCCGTGGAGCATCGGCACCGACGCTTCTAGCGGCTGCATCCGCATGTTCCCGGAAGACATCATCGACCTCTACCAGCGCTGCCCGATCGGCACCGCGGTGCAGGTCTTGCCGCACATCGCCGACCAGGCGCCCGCTTCCACCACTGTCGAATGATTGGCGCCTCATGAACCGCATGATTGAAAACACGCGCCGGCTGCTCGCCGCGGGCCTGCTGGTGCTGGCCGCATCCTGCTCGACCAGCAACACGCTGGCCCCTTCCACGCCCGACGTCACCAACACCGAGGTTGCCGGCTTCCAGAACGTGCAGCCGGGCAGCGAGGAGGATTTTATCCTCAATGTCGGCCGCCGCACCTATTTCACGCAAGGTTCGGCCGCGCTCGATTCTGTCGCCAAGGCCACCCTCGACACCCAGATCGCCTGGCTAGCAAAGCATCCGCGCTGGCTGCTCAAGCTGCAGGGTTTCGCCGACGATCCCGGCGCAAGTGAAATGGCGCTGTCGCAGCAGCGCGCCGATGCGGTGATGGACTACCTCGCCGCCGGCGGCATAGACCGCAACCGCATATGGGCCAAGGGCTACGGCAAGGACAGGCTCGTCCGCGAGTGCCCCGACACCGCCTGCAGGTCGCAGAACCGCCGCGTTGTGTCTAATTTGCGCGATGAGAGGGACGAGCCGTAGGGGACTGCTGTTCTGCTTGTGACCCGAAGCAGAGTCTCACAGGCGACGGCGGCATGGCTGCTTTGCGCCTATGTCGGTCATCTGGCTCGCGTTCTTTGATTCCCCGAAGCGGACGCAGCGGCATGCGTCGCCAGGATAGTAATTGCGGACGCAGCTGTCACTGGTTCAGGCAAGGCGGCAAGTAGACGACCAAGGTCAGTCCGGAATACCGGCACGGCGCAGGAGCGTGACAATCTAATCGAGTACCTCCGCCTCCCTGTAGGGCTCCTAGCGACGAAAGACTTTGAGTGTGAAGCGCGGATGGGCCTGGGGCATTACCGCGATCGTCTCCGCGGCCGCATCAGGCTGGCCATCGGCCAGCCTGGCAAGTCGCAACATAAAACTGAGGAAATGAAGGTGTTTGGTACGCATCGGCGCCCTGAGCGTGAGGGCCACCAGCGCTCGTGGCCCACTTCAAGGGTCGTTTGCAGCCCATGACTTCTGCTGGGCCGCATACGGTCGGCCGTCACTCCGGCAACCCCGCGAACCGCATCTGCTTGATCCAGCGGTCGAGGCTTCCGGGTGCGGTCCAAATCTTGTCCCACTCCCTGCGTTCTTTACTGATGGATTCACTGGGAGTGTTCTGGAGGAAAACCGCAAGCGCTTCCTTTGCCTCTCGCTTGTTTCCTAGACAAGCGTGGATCCCCGCAAGCATGCGCTGTGCGCCGCTCGGGATCCTGGACATTTTCCGCATCGCAGCCAGCGCCGCCCCACAATCATTCTTTTCCCAGAGCGCCCAGCCCATCTGCCAGTGGAACCAGTTAGGGTGGAAGGGATCGATGCCTTTGGCCTGCTCGATCCGATCGATCGCTTCGTCGGCGCGGCCAACATACAGCAGCACGTTCGTACTCATGACGAGGATATGCGAGTTGCTCGGGTTCAAGGCGATCGCCTGATCGTACTGGGCAAGGGCCTGCTCGACCTCTCCGGCTTCGGTGTGGATGCTGGCGCGGACCTCATGCGCTTCAGCGTCATCAGGAGCGAGCAGGATGGCGTTGTCGGCGTATTCGGCAGCGAGTTTCAACGCCTCGTTCCGGTTGTGTTCCTGCGCGTGCCACCCGAATACCGCGTCATTGCGATAGTACCAGGCCAGCCCGATATAGCCGAACTGGGAGTTCGGATCCTCTTCGATCGCCTTGAGGCTGAACTGCCTTAACAGCTCGTTCCCCTCGGCTGAGATATCCTCTCCGATCTTGGCCCTCCCCATCAGGTAATAGCGGAGCGCGCTGACCTGCGCGGCATCGCTCTGTGGCAACGGTCGCTCGATCCTTATTCCGACCCGATCCGCAAGCGTGCGGATGATTTCCTCCTGGACGACGAAAAGATCGCCAATCTCTCGGTTGTAGGAGTTGGCCCAGACATGTGATCCGTCATGCGCATTCAGCAACTGGGCGGACACTTTCAGCCGGTCTCCGATCTTCTGCTGGCTGCCTTCGAGCAGGTAGTCGACGCCGAGTTCATCTCCAATCTGTCTGGCGTCGATCGGCTTACCGCGGTACCTGAAGCTCGAGTTCCGGGCGATGACGGCATAAGTCTTGCTCCGCGCCAGCTCGGTGATGATCCCCTCGGCAACGGCATCGCTGAGATATCCCTTGTCCACACCGGCACTGAAGTCGTCGAAGGGAAGGATCCCAATCCTGGGCATGTCGCTCGAACGAACGGGAGCGGCTCGCCAGGCTTCCGCGCCGTAGTATGCGCCGATCGCTGCCACAAGGAGAGCGAGTGCAGCAAGAATGAAGCCGCGCTGCGAGAATCGTGTCCTGGCACGTTCCGTGCCGGCTGCGGCGTTTGGGTCCGCCGCGTCCGATAGATCGGCGTTCAGTCGGTAGCCTCTCTTTGGGACGGTTTCCACCATCACGTGCGCGTCGTCCCCCAACGCGCGGCGGATATCGGCAATGCATTGAGTGAGGCTGTCGTCGGTCACGAAGGTCTCGGGCCAAACCGCCTGCATCAGCGCATCCTTGGAGACGATTTCGCCCGGTCGCGCCGCGAGCACCGAGAGCACCTCGGCGGACTGGCTGCGAAGATTGACCGCTTTGCCTTCGACGGTTCGGAGTTCTTTGCTTTTGGTCAGGAAGACGAAACCGCGGAAGGTGATCGTTTCAGCAGATTTCAGGTCAATTTCAGGAGCCGTTCGGGACATTTCACCTTCCTGGCGCGCTTCCTAGTTTAGCCCATTCGGCCTTCGCCTCCAAGCGATCCCAGCAGCACCGGATGAACAGAGGACGGCATGAATCGCACCAAGCTCATCATCGCTCTGGCTCTTCTCTTGGCAGTGCCAACGGCTGCGAAAGCAGATCCTCAATCTCTAAATGCAACCGCGCATGTAATTTCTCTTGTATTTGTCGATGGCCGCATCGATGAACGCCGAGAACAAAAATCTTTCGACACGATCAAAACCTGCCTCGCATTGAAGCACCAGGGGGAATTTCTTCCGCCGCAACCGGGTTCTTTTGCTTCTTTCGCGTACTGTGAGCTGACTAACGTTGGTCCTACTCGGACGGCCAGTATCTTCCAACTTACCCAGGAGGGTCAGTGAGGGCGACCCTCGATCGCCCCTGCCGCGCCGCCCGACGACGGCGACCCCGACGAACCGGACGACTTCCGCCCGCCGTGCCCGTGCTGCGGCGGCCGCATCATCGTCATCGAGCTGTTTGAACGGTGGAGGCAACCGCGCGGACCACCACACGGCTCCCGGTCGACCGGGAGCAGCACGCCATGACCCGGCATGGAATGGTTCAGCCTTCAGCTGCAGGCACTCAGCCTCCGGCAACGGATCGACGCACGTCCATGATGATCCTCGATGCTGAAGAGGTCGCGTCCAGCTGCCGACCAAGCCGACAACACCGCGCGGGGGCGCAACGAAGCGGTCTGTCCGCATTCACCCCAGCGCTTCCCGACGGCGGTCGCGCCATCGCCGACATCTGCCGAAATCCGAAATCCCCATAGCCATCGTCTGCGGCCCGCGGGTTCCTTCCTCGGGGACTTTCGTACGCCTGCCGGCGCCCGATACTCTTCACGTGAGCCGAACGGCGGCTTTAACTGGTCCCGCCGCAATAACCGGACGGACAGCAAACGGCCCCGTGCCGCAGGCAAGATCGGCGAAGACGAAGCGTCCCGGCCCCTCGGCCCTCGGACTCCATGCAGCAGGCCATAGGGCCTCGCGATGGGCCATATAGTTGGCTTCGATGACTTTCTGGTTGGCCGCCAGCCCGTTGGCGAACAACTCGTGATCGGATGCCATTTGCCGCTCGGGCTTGGAAAGTTGACGTTCTCCCGCCCAATCCCATCCAATTGCCGGGCGCGTAGGTAACGCGGATACTTCACCACTCCGAAATCACATGACACGCAGCCGCCGTCTCTGTCTAATCTTTGAACTTAAACATTTCATTGGAAAATAGCCGCAACCATCTTTCATCTTGCCGCGTATGGTCCGATCATCTGCCGGTGCAAGTTTGAGGACATGGAATGAAGAAGGTCGCAGCTCTCCTGGTACTTTCCCTCGTTACCATGCTGCCCGCCGTGGCAGCCGCGCAGTCCTACGTGCCGGAGCTTGGGCCATCGCCGCCGCAGGATGCTATGCAGCTGTATCCCGGCGGTGTCGAGAAGGCGCTGGCCGCGCTGCCGGACATCGTCAAGAAAGTCAAGGAAGTATCCGACGTTCCCGGCTGCGCCGTGGCGGTGGTGCATGGCGGCAAAATGATCTTTGACGAGGGCTATGGCCTTCGTGACAACCGGGACGACACTTCTAAGGTCAGCAGCACCACCATTTTCCAGGTCGCCTCGGTGTCGAAGTCGATCTCGGCCACGGTGGCCGCGATCGCCATGACGAAGGACCACAGCTTCGACTGGGATACCCCGGTCGGCAAGGTCTGGGACGGCTTTCGCCTCAATCTCGACTATGTCTCGGGCAACGCCACCATCGGCGATTTCTTCGCCCATCGCTCGGGTCTGCCGATGGCGGCGGGCGACGAACTCGAGGATCTCGGCTTCCAGCGCAAGCAGATCGTCGGGAGCCTGTGGATGGTGCCGCTTGATCCCTTCCGCATCTCCTATCACTACGCCAATTTCGGCACGACGATCGGCGCCGAGGCAGTGGCCCACGCCGAGAAACAGCCTTGGGAGCCGCTGGCCAAGAGCCTGTTGTTCGATCCGCTCGGCATGCGCTCCAGCAGCTATCGGCACGAGGACTTCATTGCCGCCGGCAAGAACCGCGCCCTGCTGCATGCGCGCGTGGCGGAGAATGTGTTCGAGCCGCTCTATGACCGCGACCCCGACCAGCAGGCGCCGGCGGGCGGCGTCTCCTCCAGCGTCCAGGATCTTGCCAAGTGGATGATCCTGCTGCTTGGCGACGGCACCTATAACGGTCAGCCCATGATCGACCCGAAGATCCTGCAGCCCGCCCTCACACCGCAGAGCGTGACCTACCGCGGCGAGACGCCCGATACGCGGGCCAGCTCCTATGGCTATGGCTTCAATGTGGGGGTGAACGCCAATGGGCGCACCACCATGGGCCATTCCGGCGCTTTCCTGCTCGGCGCCGGCACCACCTTCCAGATCTTGCCCTCGGCCGATGTCGGCATCGTCGTGCTCACCAACGGCTCCCCCGTCGGCGCCGCCGAGGCGGTCGCCGCCAGCTTCATGGACATCGTGCAATATGGCCAGGTCACCCGCGACTGGTATCCCTACATCAAGCCGCGGTTCATGGCCTATTACAAGCCGGTGGGCGACCTCGCCGGCAAGGACAAGCCGACGAACCCCGCCAAGGCGCGCAGTCCATCCTTCTACGAGGGCCAATATACGAGCAACTATTTCGACACCGCCACCGTGCGGGCCGATGGCGACAAGCTGATGCTCGAACTCGGCCCCAAGCCCATGCAGTTCACGCTCGAACACTGGGACGGCGATACCTACGCCCTCACGCCCCGCGGAGAGAACGCGCCGACCGGCTCGCTGTCATCGGTGAAGTTCGTCGGTTCCCCCGGCGGCATTCGCGCGCGAGTGATGACGGTGGACTATCTCAATGAGAACGGGTTGGGGCATTTTCAGAGGTAGGGGTGGGGGCGTCGGGTGCTCCATACACCCTATGCCGTCGAAAAGGCGAACCGGCCGTCTGCAAGGTGATGCCTGAGATGGCGGATTTGTGACGGTTCGCTTCCGGGCGTGGAAATCAGGAAGCCGGCATTTGCTAGGGAGCTTCCGACAAGCTACGTCGGCTTTGGCCAGCCGCTGATCCGAAGCAGACCGACGGCTCGAGGCCCAGAAACAGACCTTTGCCGAGCGGCGATCAGCTTGGCGCGATAACCTTACCCCTCCTTCGCTTTTCGGCGGCAGACATCGGCCTGCGCGAGGTGGGGCGTTCACTTGGAGGCGACTCCGGCGACGGCGAGTTTTGTTCCGTTCCGCCAAAGGGGGTTTGCTGGTGTGGATCTTGTTTTGGGGTATTCTCTTCGTTGAAGGATGGGCCTAGTCGACTTCGATTGCGGTCGCTTTAGCTCGGCCGCTCCGCTCGGGAGGAGCCTCTGATTGCGATGGCGCGCTTTGCCCACCTTGCCCTTCTCGCCTTTGGATTGTTGCCTGGAATTGCGCTGGCTGGGAAGCTTTTCGTCCCGAGCTGGATCAAAAACGATCCGGCAGCGAAGACGGTGGCTATCGAGATTGTCGCCGATTGGAACCAAGTCGAGCGGTACCGCAGGGACAACATCCGGACCGACATTATCGACTTCAACGGCTACTGGGACGGCAATCTCACGATCATCGTGCCAGAAGAATGGTCGGTCCAGATCGAGTTCATCAATGGCACGGTCTGATGGTGACCAGGGTTTATGCTCGGTCAGAGATGCCAGTGAAGTTGGAGGCTGAGGATGCGATTTGGGGGGCGTACACCGCGCCGCTAGAGGGGATCAAAATTAATGAGAGGAGACAACTCAACTTTGTTGCCCAGCAGGCGGGGAACTATTTCCTCGCCTGTCCGAGACAAACGCACCTGATGGACGGACACTGGATCGGTTTCGAGGTGAGAGGCAATCTTGAGCGGGCCGTGGCAATCGTCCATGAAGACAAGTTTCCGCAGGAGCAGCCACCAGGACGCCCTTAGCGTTGCGCGAGCAACCAGCGCTATGGCTTCGTCGTGGAGATCATTGCAAATCCATGGCGGCTTACCTTGAAACTCGAAAGTCTGGCCGCGCCCGACCGGTTTAGAACTGCCCCCGGTTGCCAAGCCACCAGGTCCAAGCTGAAGCATCCAAACAAGCCTTTGGCGCAGCCGGAGCATCGGCGAGGGCTAATTTGGGCCTAGTGTCGAAGCTCGGTGGAGCCGCCTTCCAAGCTTGATCCACAAGTCGCCTGTTGGCGCAGATGAGCCTACTTGGGCCGCTCCCGTGTGCGACCACTTTCCGCCCGATCGAGACTTAGAGCGCTCCCACGCGGAATAGTCCGAGCCGATGCGCCCGCCGGCTCGGTCGTGCCATTTCAAGACCCCGCGGTGCTTTTCCAGAGCGACTTTCGCCTATCGGAAGGAGTCGGGCGGATTCTCCCATAGCCGACAGTCCGCGTCCGGCCCCAATCAAGTCGTTTCGTAACCGGCAGCCGCTTGCGGGTAAGGTCCTGATAGGCGAAACTGATTGGAACCGGGAGGGTTTGCCACCTCGCCTCCGAGGTTGGCCGCCGACAGAGTGCTCCGAAATGGACCGCAAGCTCGCCGCCATCCTTGCTGCTGACGTTGTCGGATACTCTGCCATGATGGAGCGCGACGAGGCGGGTACGCATGAACGGGTGCGCGCCGATCATAAGGAACTTTTCGAACCGACAGTAGCGCGTCATCATGGCACTATCTTCAAGCTGATGGGCGACGGCCTGCTGGCGGAGTTTTCTTCTGTCGTCGAGGCGATGGAATGCGCGGTTTGGCTGCAACGTGGGCTGGCCGAGCGAAACGCATCGTTGCCGAAAGACCAGCGCGTGGAAGTGCGCATCGGCGTCAATCTTGGCGAGGTGATTGTCGAGGGTGACGATCGGTTTGGCGAGGGCGTAAATATCGCGGCGCGACTAGAACAACTTGCCGAGCCTGGCGGCATCTGGGTGTCTGCAAAGGTCGCGCGCGAGGTTGAGAAGAAGCTGGCTTTCGGCTTTCAGTCGATGGGCCCGCAGAAGGTCAAGAATATCTCGGAGCCGGTGGAGGCCTATCGTGTCACGATCGGCGGCAAGGCTAGGCCCAGGCGCGCGAGCCGCAACCGCTCGCGGCTGCCAGCCGTGGCGAGCTTCCTGGTGCTGGTCTTAGCAGTCACAGCGGTCCTGGCGTGGTGGCAGTTCTATGGAACAAAGCGCGAGATAGACCAGGGTGGTATCCCGACCGTTGCGGTTCTGCCGTTCAAGAACATGAGCGGCGACCCGAAGCTGGAGTATTTCAGCGACGGCATGACAGACAATTTGATCTCGATGCTGGCAGGCGTCACCGAACTTAAGGTGCTCTCGCGTAGCTCTACCTTTGTCTACAAGGACAAGCCAACCGATGTCCGCCAGATCGGCCAACAGTTGAACGCGGCCTACGTGATCGAGGGCGGCATCTGGAAGGAGACGGAGCGGGTGCGGATCACCGCGCAGCTGATCGACGCGCGCACAGGCGAAAATCTCTGGGCGGAAAAGTTCGATCGCTCGGGAAGCGATCCGCTTATGATGCAGGACGAGGCGATCGAACGCATCATTGGCACGCTCGGAGGTCAGCGCGGAAAAATGTACGACAGCGAATACAAGAAGGTCTGGGAAAAGGACACGCCGGATCTCGAAGAGTACGACTTCTTCCTTCGCTCCAATTTCTTCTTCGGGCAGTTCACGCCCGAGAGCCTGGTGAAGGCGACGGACATAATTCTTGAGGGCCTGGCCAAATTTCCCGACTCGTCGCTGTTATCGTGCGGACTGGCTTGGGATCACGTCTTGGCGGCCAACCTCGGCTTTGACGAAAAGCCTGACGAACATTGGCGCATGGCGTCCGAACTGGAAGCAAAGGTTCTTCCGCGGGCCAACCTCGGACCCGACGCAAGAAAAAGCTGTTTGTGGTCAAACGTCTACGTCAGCGCTCATGAGGGCAACTTCGATCTGTCTCTGCGCAGGGCCGACGAGGTGATTGCGCTTTCGCCCGGAGACGCGTTTCTCATCGGCGACCTTTCATCAGCAGCCCGCTTCAGCGGCCTGACAGACAAGGCCATTGAGCGAGCAGAATACGGGCTCAGGAACGATCCAAACTTCGCCGATTACTATCTCGTGATGAAGGCAAATGCCCTAACGGATATCGAAAAGTACGCCGAATCTGCTGCACTGATCACGAAGGCGTCAGACTTCCTGATCACCGTTCCGCTGCTACGTGCCATCAACGATGTCCATCTTGGAAAAACTGACGATGCACGCAGTGAAGTCCTCAAGGCGCTTGCCATGCAGCCGTGGCTTAAGGCCACGCGGTGGCGCGATATGACGTTCCATATCAATTCTGCAGTGATTGATCGACAGGTAGCCGACCTCGTCGCTGCGGGACTGCCAACGAAGTAGTTTCGGTTGGAAGCCGGAGTACAGGCGTGCAGTATCCTTCCCCGCGTCGTTAGTTGCTTTCAGGATGCACCGATTTGAATGTCAGCTTTGGACCCTCCGCAGCTGAAAAGCTGCCAGTCCGCGTCCAGCCCCGAAACGGTCATTCCGGATGACAGGTTGCGTGAAGCGGTCCGCGTGGTGCTGGGTGGCGCAAGAAGGATGGTTCAGTCGAAGAAGCCTGCATCCTCTTCCCGGAGATACTTCCTGCCTGCTTCGGCGTCGATATCGAGGCCCAGCCCCGGCGCTTGCAGCA
>NZ_JAMYVK010000089.1:0-12083 GCF_040323975.1 Mesorhizobium sp. M0019
CATAAGGCGGTGACCCTCTGCCTGTCAGCCTTGGAGGGCGATTCGATTGACCCCCACATAATACGAAAGGCCTTTGAGGCTGCCGAGGTTTGCCGACGATGTCGAAGAAATCGAGCGCCGCTTCCCGGGCCGCGCCCTCCAGAGAGTCCAAATGCCCAAGGTCCGATACCAACTCATATTCGCGAAGGTACTGTTTCCGGTTGGCGAGAAATCCCGCGGCGGATTTGGCATAGTCCTTAAGGCCGGCGTTCGCGCTCCCTGCGAGCTTCGATTCCAGGAAAAAGATTGTCAGGCATCGCCTTCAAAAGTGGCGTGGATCCCGTCTAGGCCGTGGACTGGCATGTTGGCGGAGGTTTTAAGCGCCATCTTTGCCGCGACCTGTGCCGCTGAAAGATGGTGCTGAACGACGCAATAGGCGAGCACCTCGCCTAGTTCGCTAGCGCGCGACGGGCTGGTGGCATTGAAGGTGATGAAGACGTCCCGGACAGCCTGATGCACCCGGGCGATCAGTGTGAAATCCTTCTCGATCGCCGCCGTGTACTCAAGCCGCCGCTTTCGCGGCAGGGCGTAGTACATGCACTGGCCCCACAGAAACTCCGCTAGGGCATCGATCTGCGGTTCGTCCTCCTTGAAACGCACATGGAGTAGTGCGGTCCGTGGCCCGTCGTCTTCGCATTGCGCGTCGTGCGCGACGGCGCAGGCGACGTGCGCGCCTAGCTTCGACGGATTGAGGAGGCTAGAAATCGCCTTTTGGATGTCCATGCCGGTGTTGCTGTCCACGAAATAACTTACACTAGTGATTCGGATTACAGAATCCTAGAGGAGCGCAACAATTGTCGCACTTCAATTCGCGGTATGCTTCCGACCTGCGGCCCGTATCCGCAGGAAACGCGAACCTAAAACGGAGATTTAGACTGCTTCGGGGAAGGTCCGACCGAAAAACCGTGCTAGACGATACAGGTTCAAAATCGTCCAGTTTAGTCTAGATGCATCAGTGGGGGAGCGTAAAACAAGGTGGGGAAAAACATCGTTGTCTGCTGCGACGGTACGGGAAATCAGATCGAGCGCAATCTTTCGAACGTTTTGAAGCTGTTCCGCATCCTGAAGAAGAGCGAGGAACAGCGCGTCTACTACGACGCTGGCATAGGCACGATCGGGGCCAGCGACGCCTGGACCCGCTGGCGACAAAACACCAAATCTGTGTTTGAGCTTGCGACCGGGTATGGGCTCGATGCTGAAATCGCCAGTGCCTACGCATTCATCTGCCGACACTACGCAGAAGGGGACGCAATTTTCCTCTTTGGCTTCAGCCGAGGAGCCTACACAGCTCGAGCTGTTGCGGGCTTGATCCACATGATCGGCCTGCTGCAACCGGATCAGCTCAACATCGTCCAGTATGCCGTGAGCTCTTACAAGCAAGCCAGCGATGAGCACGATCTCAGCGTTGCCTGGCACTTTTCTAAGGTCTCAGGAGCCCGAGACGCTCGCATCAAATTTCTTGGTGTATGGGACACGGTGGCGTCGGTCATCGTGCCGCGACGAGACCGACTTCTGCCACAGCTTCTGACACTGCCGCATACAAGGACCAATCCGAGTGTCGAGGTCTTTCGCCATGCGATTGCGATCGATGAGCATCGTCGCATGTTCCGCCTGAACCGGTGGGTCGAGCCGCAGCCGTTCGTCGAAAATCCTTTCGACAAAACTGCGCCGGCAAACCAGCAAGATATCAGGCAAGTCTGGTTCGCCGGATGTCATTCGGATGTCGGTAGTGGCTATCCTGAAGAGGACAGCGCTATCTCTAAATTTCCGCTCGACTGGATGATTGATGAAGCCACGGCATTTGGATTGCAGATCAATTCTCGGATGCGGGAGCGCCTCGTCTTCGGAACAGGAGAGGGTGAGGGGAAGATGAACTTCGTCAGCCCCAATCCACTTGGGACCGTGCACGATTCAATGACCTGGGGCTGGAAGCCGCTCGAGTGGATTCCAAAATCGGCCAAATGGCGTGAATGGAAGCGAAAATCGGCGCTCGGTTTCTATCTTCCGCAGGCCGAGCCTCGCACGATCGAGCGACTGGAGCCGCGGCCGTTTGTTCATCAGTCGGTTCTGGATCGGAAGGCGGCCATCTCGGCATATAAGCCTGAGAATTTTCCAACGGCATTCGATGTTGAGCCTTATGGTGACCTCATGAAAGATCGGTTGGCTAAAGAAGCCGGCAGCTAGCGCAGGCAGCCGTGATATCTTCAAGTTCACAATTGCAGGGCCGATTCGCAGTCATTCGAGGGGGATGCAGATGGCGAAAAAGAGCAGTCCCGTTAAGAAGGGCGAAAAGGCTGTAGCGGTGAGCCTTTCGCCTGCTGAGACGCGAGATGTCTATGCCTCCCGGCGGTTTCTGGATGGGGCGACGCAAAAGAAGCTCGGCCTCAAGGTTCGCTTCGACACATAGATCCCCTTGTCGCGAAGCAGAATCCCGGCCTGGAAATCGATGACGATTTTTATGTGCCTTGGGAGCCGCGCATTGGCGATGGCCCGACAAGCGCGAGGTTCGCTATTGTTGATTACGACAGCACCACAAATACGCTGGAAGAACCGGCGAAATGGAGCGTCGGCGAGAAGGTTTTTCTCGATCCTAAGGGCTGCAAGGTCGATAAAGTTCTGAAAGAAACCGCTCACTTCCGCCAGGTCAGCACCTGGGCAATTTTGCAAAGCACACTTGATTTCTTCGAGAGCCCAAGCGGGCTCGGCCGGCGCATATCCTGGGCGTTCGAAGGCAATCGGCTTCTGGTCACGCCGAATGCCGGTTACGGTGCAAACGCCTACTACGACCGAGAGAGCAAATCACTGCAGTTCTACTATTTTGACGATGACAGCGGTCAGCGCATTCACACCTGCTTGTCCAGCGATATCGTCAATCACGAGTTTGGTCATGCACTGCTGGATGGCATTCGGCCTTATCTTCTGGAAGCGGTCTCGCCGCAGACGGGTGCCTTTCACGAATTCCTTGGTGACCTGACCGCAATCTTGATGACGTTGCGGAACAATTCATTCCGCAAGGAGCTTGCGGTCCGGACCAAGGGCCACTTGAAGACGAAATCCGGCGACGAACTCATCGCTTCGGTCGCCACTGAGTTCGGCAACGCCGTGTCAGGACAACCATACCTTCGTAGCGCGGCCAATGATCATTTGCTGGGCAAATACAAGGATGAGGTCGAACCTCACGTCCTCTCGGAGGTGATGACCGGAGCCATGTTCGACATCTTCGTTGCGTTGGCCTAGCAATATCTCAAGCGAGAGCGCAGCGACGGGGAGACACACACACCGGCTCAATCGTTACAGTATGCGGTCGCTCAGATGCAGACAATTGCTATCCAGGCGCTCGATCTTTTGCCGCCAGTCGAGGTTACGTTCAACGACTATGCGCGGGCTGTCTTACGCAACCTCGCGATCGCAAATCCAACCGACCCCAACAACTATCACGAGATGATCGCCGATATTTTCGTCCACCGCGAGATCATGACCGCAGAGGAGAGGACCGACTTGCTGGTGCGCGCGCCCTTGTACGATCGGATGCCAGGAACAATTACGCACGACCCGGAGCTCACCGGGAGTTCGCGTGCCGCTGCCTATCGTTATCTCGATGACAACCGCGACAAGCTCTTCATTCCCGACCATGTCGACATCATCGTCGATGAGGTCTTCACCTCCGAGAAAATGGTCGGCCCGGGCCTCTTCCAGCCCAAACAGATCATCCTCCAATATCTGTGGCGCGAGGATCTGGCGTTGGTGGGCACACAGTTTGGCTCGTTTAATGGCAAGACGACCAGTCTCCTCTGTGGCGCGACCATGGTCTTCGACGTAAATGGCAGCCTGCTTTATTGGGCGCGCAAGCCAGGCAGCGAACCCTTTGCCACCGCAAGCGTGGCGATGGAGAAGGTAAAGCAGGCAAAAAACTCTTTGGCACCGAGAAGGCAGCCTTGACTGAGCTGGAGGCTGGCAAGCAGCGCAAGCAGGAATATCTCGACGCGCTGGTCAGGCGCATCGACGAGGGGATGGTTGGCGAGGAACTCGCCGGCCCCGAAGGTCTCATTGGAAGCCTTACACCGCCGCTGATCGCGCGCGAAGTTGACGGCTCAGTTCGGTTTGAGCTCTCGCCGCACTTTCATGTTTACGATGACGATGATTCCAGCTTGGGAGCGCTTAGATGGCAAATGAGCTCCTGATCCGCCTGTACGACGTCGGTCTGGGCGACTGCATTTATGTCCGGATCCCAGGCAAGACCGACAAGAGGGAAGACGCATTCCATATGCTGATCGACTGCGGCACCTGGAGCGAAGAGAAATTCCTTGCCACGGCGATGAAGCAACTTGAGAGCGAGTTGCCAGACGCACAGAACGGAAAAAAGCGCCTCGATCTTGTCGTTGTCACGCACGAGCACAAGGATCACATAGCGGGCTTCGATCCCAAGCTGTTCGAGAACATGAAGGTCGGCGCGGTTTGGATGAACTGCGCTATGGATCCCAAGCATCCGCAGACGGGAAAGACCCGCAAGATTAGGGGGATGGCTGAGCAGGCCATGCGGGGGCTTGCAGCACTTGGCCCCAGTCTGAGCCCTCGCGCAAGCGAGCTCTTGTCAGTTTTCCAGATCGACAACAAAGGCGCCATGCAGACATTGCGCAAGACGCTGCTCGACGGCGGAGAACCGACGTATGTGCACTCCGGCGAAACCAACGAAACGCATGGCATCAAACTCCATAAAGCGACAATCAATATCCTAGGCCCGGAGGCTGATTTCGATCGTTTTTATCTCGGCGCGACCGCCCAGCGTACATTGAAGGGCGTGCTGGGAGCGGCCGCGTTAGACGAGGAAAAGGAGTTCGATGTCTCAGCGGAAGGGCAAGAGCCGCCTTTGCCCCACAATATCAGTCCGGCCTCTTTCGCGCCCTTCGTGCCCGCATGCAGTCGAACGCTTTGGCATTCGCGGAACTGGGCGGCACGCTGAAAAACAATTCCAGCATCGTTCTGCTGATCGAATGGAACAAGAAGCGCCTGCTGTTTGTCGGCGATGCCGAATGGCACGGCGACTTCAAAGAAGGCAAGATGAATGGCTCGTGGAACGTAATGTGGAACGAGCGCCAAGATCTGCTCGGCAAAGCCGTCGACTTCCTCAAGATCGGCCATCATGGCAGCGAAAATAGTACACCATGGGACATGGGCAAAGGAAAGCCCAGCGAAGCGACTGCGATCCTGGATGCAATCCTGCCGGTACCGGCGGCCGGCCACCAATCGAAAGCAATAGCGGTCGTGTCGACCGAGCGTGGGAAATATCGCACAATTCCGCGTGGCCTCTTGATGACGGAAATCGCGCGGCGCGTTGGCGATACGCGGATCTACAAGGCTGATCTCAAAGATTTCAAACCGAAGGACCCAGTTGACTTTGACACATATGAACGGGAATGGCTCGATAAAGCCCAGCCCCTACGCACCGACTTCGAACGAATTAGGGAGGGAAAGGGCTTTATTGATGTGGCCTTCAGCTGAATGCAACTCCAGCATCTCAGTGGGGTAAGTCACACAGCAAAACGCATGTTTGAGGCGACGATGGACATGAGGAAGGTCGATGTTGCCGCAATCGAGGCAGTTAGCGCGACTGACGGTCCCTCGGTGAGCAGCCCAGCGAAAGCCACGAGGCCAAAGCCACGCGGATATTCAATAATCAGTAGCGCACGCTGTTTGTATTTTGCCTCCCATCCCCTTACCATTACAGTTTGGGGGGATGCATGTCCAAGAGTCGATCTTTTTCAATCTATCTGCTCAAGCCGGGGTTCGACCAAGCAAATGCGCTTGTCGACGACCATCCGCTGGATGCAGAGGTCCAAGCTGGCTTCCTGCCCGAGGGGGCCACACTTTTCGTGCTCGACAGTGACCCGCGGCCACCTTGGTGGAGGGGCTATTTCGGCGTCCAGAAGAATCTCGACCAAGTGAGCAAGGGTGCACTCGTTTTTCTTCCGATTGGCGGCAGGTGCTTCGCGCTATCGTTCGGACATGTAGCACACAATCTCAGGGATACGAGCTACGAGTATGACTTCGGCCTGCGTGTCACGCTCAACAGCCTCGATCCGAAAAAGCTGAAAAGCACGGACACGCTCGAGCCGAGCGCGGCAAAGCGCCAGCGTACGCAGCTGCCGATCGAGTCAGAGCTGACACTTTTCGACTTCGATCGCGACAGCACCATCCTGCGGAGCCTTACCGGCAAAGTGCGAGACGAACACAAGGAACTATTTCGCCATGCTACCGGTGCCAGCAATCTGCGCATCAGCACCGACACTCTCGCTGAGGGTCTTGCTCAGCTCTGCGAGAAGCTGCTGGAGCTATACGGCGCCGAGCAGTTCAAAGTATCATTTCCAGGTATACAGAACATCGTGCCAGTGAAGGATCCGGCAACACTCGTTGCTCTGAACGAACAGTTGTTGGCGGCTCTACATGCCAAGGACCCGGACCTAAACCTCACGGTCCCGGAGATTATAAACTACAGCGACAACGTGTTCGTCGCCTTCTCTGGCACTGGCCCCAGCCTCATATATGACGACGTGTATATCGGGCGCTACTATGACTACCTCGCCAGCAGGAGTTTCGAATTGGCCGACGTGGGTCTTAATGACCTGTCTCACCACAGCCTCGTCCTCACGGATGAGGACGGGGCCTCGCGAGACAGGTACAGCATTCTCAAGAGCCTTGTGTTCGATACAACGCTCGCGATTGCGGGTGGCTCAACGTTCCACTTCTCGGAAGGACAATGGTACCGCGTCGACAACAATTACATTACCCGCCTCACCACCTATCTCGATCCGCTCTACATCGCCGCAAATCTTCCCGCCTATACGCAGTCGAGCGAAGGTGCGTACAATCTGGCCGTTGCCCAGGCCCAGGCCGGAATTGCGTGCCTCGACAAAACGAACATCGCTCCTGAAGGCCAGACGCAGGTGGAACCATGCGACCTGCTGGCAGTCCAGAACGGAAGTGCGGTATTCTATCATGTTAAGATTTCGACGCTCTCGGCTCAGCTCAGCCACCTTTTCAATCAAGGGATCAACGCGATTGAGCTTCTTCGGCTGGATACCGAAGCGGTCGCAAGGTTGGCGGTGCTCCTTACGGCAGCGCTGGATGCCGAGGGGTCAGAAAACGCAATGGCTCTCCTAGCCGATGGCAAGTGCCATATTCAGTTTGTCATTGTTACCCGAAAGGACCCGGCAAACCGGTCGCTCAATCTGCCTCTCTTTTCCCGCATCAGCATGATGAGAACTATGAAGGCTCTTCATGTGCGGGGCATAGAGCGCAGCTACACCTTCGTATCCGACAACTCGGCCGACGCGGAAGGAATGAAAAAGAAGCGTAAGAAAAAGGCCGCAGCGAATGCGGAAGCTGTTGTAGAACCCGCATAAGTCCAGCATCTGGTAGGCTAGGAAGTTTCAGCGGAAATAGGCTGCTGCCCGACGCGGGATGCTAGTCTATCGGCCGTCTCGCTGCGCCATTTCGAGGGCCTCGCCGACACTGTGCGCCTCGTTGCGATATGGTTTCGTCCTTCTAGCGATATCGTCGAAATCCCGGCGTTCCTGCGACTGACGGGTGGGACGGTCACTCCAGCGTGCCACGATCTCATCGAGGTCAGCAAAAGATAACTCGCTGCGCCGCTTCCTATCCCAGCGCAGTTTGCCCTTCTCATCTCGGTACGGTACTGAAATACGTTTGCCGAGGCGATAGTGGCCAAACATGTCAGGGCCGGTGCTGGCCGCGCTATTTTTAGCGCGACAGTTGTTTCGAACCAGCGCCCTGAGACCCAGGTCGTTGATGTGATCCTGAACATTCGCAATGCGCTCGGGGTACCGGGTTACAATCGTGCTAATAGTCTTGTCGACCGAGAACCGTCCCTCGCGTGACGATTCCTCAATCAACTCTTCAAGGAAGGAATGAAATTCTTTTAACTCCAAATTGCTCATTCGTCTGCTCCGCCAGCTTTGGGTAACTGATATGCGTGATGATTTCGGAACAAGTCAAGAACGGATGACGCTTGTCTACAGCTCAGAATGAGGAATGAATCGAGCGCATACTAACCCTTTAACATTCACACTGGAAAACAGGCCTAAGACGGGATGGAACGCTTGGAATAGATTCGCTCGGTAGCGGAATGCGACATTACTATTCGGAGGAATTTAGGGAGCCGAGGCTAGGGCGTTGATTTCGCCCTCCAGCATTTGAATCCGGGCAAGGATTTCGTCGAATGCTAATGGCTTCTCGTCGAACATCATCGGAGACATGTCGCGATAGAAGCGCGGAGGTCTCTCTGCCTGGCCTCAGAGGGCATCAGTCGTAACGTGCCGGGCCGGGCGGTATCGTAGTTAGCCCACCCCGAGCGGAAAAATACTGCTTTGTGCCTCGCCACCTGCTCGAGGAGGTCGAAGTTGGTCGCTGCGGCCTTCCCATCCGCAGTTTCTAGGAGCATCGCGATATCATAGTAGTGCCGCGAGAAGTATTGCGGAGTCGGAATTTCATCCGGCCGGTGTGCCTCCGCATGAAGTGCAGTGGCCTTTTCCCAGAATGTGCGTCGTGCCGACAGCACGGTTACGGTGCAGTCTGGATCGTCGAAGAAATCCGGAAAGTCGTCGGCCGCATATGGGCGAATGGTCCGCTGTTCGGTCGGCCATGGATCGCCTCGGGCGCCGAATTCTAGCTTCACCCGAGGTGTGATGTAAGTCATGCCTGCGT
The DNA here is from genome assembly GCF_040323975.1 of Mesorhizobium sp. M0019. Taxonomy (NCBI): domain Bacteria; kingdom Pseudomonadati; phylum Pseudomonadota; class Alphaproteobacteria; order Hyphomicrobiales; family Phyllobacteriaceae; genus Mesorhizobium; species Mesorhizobium sp. M0019. Next base: position 8,761 of record NZ_JAMYVK010000089.1, read on the forward strand.
ACCCTCCCGCCGACAGGGCAGTCGGGCAGTGAAAGTTAACGGTCTGGGGGTCGTTACCGTCGATTCCCAGTGACCATCCACCATCATCTGGAATGCCGAGGTGCGAGGGCGATGGCGTCTTGAAGTGGCGGCAAAACTGAATCCGCGATGTACCTTTCGGTATCGGCTACGAGGGCATCGATGAGTTTGCCCGCAGCTTTTCGACTAAGGCCTTCTTTCTCGGGATCGCGCTCACCAGTGTAACCAAGGTCAGTCCGATCGAAGGAGAGGTGTAAAGGCTTTCGACAGCGACGTCCCGCCTTTGAACACGAGGGCGGGTGCGTTTTCTTTTTGTAACTCGACGAGCCGCTTCAGCGTCCAGCAGACCCAGAAGTCTTTCTCGATGATGGTGTTGTCGACGCCACGCGCCGCGCCTGCCTGGCCGAACAGCGCGGAGCGATCGGAGCGGTTTGAAACAGCAACCTTATCCATCAGCCGGCCCGGACGCGCCTAGAGCGATAGACATAAGCGTTGGCCTCATCCAAGCTGGGGCTTGTGCGGCACTATTAGGAAGCACCTTCTTGTCGCCGGCAGATAGACTGCGGGCAGCCACATGAGCGATATCGATGGCGCGGGAGGGACGAAGATGCCGCAGGGCCTGGACAATGGTCCCGACTGGGCTACCCGGCGCGATCAGATGCTTCGGGGAAGCGTGACGCAAATCGACGGTTCGCTTGTCAAGCACAACACGCCTGGATGGGCCGTCGGTGAGATAAATGCTCTTGGCTGCCACCTGCGTGGATAGGCCAAGGGCATTTGCTGCCCGGGCTCCAGTGATCTGTGCCTGCGATCCAGTCTCACCGGCGAGTGCTTGAGCTACGTCGTCTGGCGCCGGTGATAGCGGACCAAGCTTTGCGTGCACTTTGGGGAAATCGTAAAGGCCGCGGGCCAGGCGTCGGAGCTTGCCGCCTTGGACCAGACGCGACAAAGCCTGATCGACTGCCGCACGGCCAGCAATGTCGAGAAAATCACTGGGCGTGAAAACACTGCCGCGGCCGCTGGCGTGCGCGCGCTTCATAATCTGATCTGACGCTGATGGTGCCCTCGCTTTCATACTCTATTTTTCTGACAATCAAGGGCCGTGTTTGGCGCCGTATGACGCTCGCGAGGGCAATGATGGAAAGCGTAGATCCGCTGGATTTCATAGAAAGCTGGGCAGCCCCGGAAGAGAGGCACGTTCAAAATTCATCTAGGCCGTGAAGGCCCGCGGGGCTTCGGCGCGGTCTAACCGGCCCCAAGCCCCAAGCCAGCGGCGGACTCACATCGAAGTGGGAGTGGCCCCTGACCATTTTCGGAGGGAACCGGTACGTAGCGCGATCGTGGATGCGCTGATTCAGCACAGGCGGGCGGCATCCTTGGAGCGGCTGCAGGCGGTCGTGGATGCCCGCAACAAGGCGTGCCTGGCCCTGCTAGGCTTGCGCGGTTTCCCCGAGTTGGAGCCGACGCCGACGCCGGGCCTCGTTGCGTTGGTGCAGGACGCCGGAAAGTAAAACCCGGCCGCTCGAATGGGGCCGGCTCCGCATGGAAACTTTTCGCCTGACACTCCATGAATCAAGGTGACCTAGCGGGAGGTCGAGGATTCTACCGGCCCGGCCGAAACGATTGCAAGCGGTACGCAGCCGTCCACTCTGAACGGGCGGAAATGGCACAAATTTTGAGGTGCCTGTGTAACGAAGCGACGAAGGCGGTCGCATAATGGGCCTCAAGGCAACATATTGCGGCGCCCGGTCCATGTCAGCGCCGCTGAAATCGTCGCTTTTGTGGCCGATAAATGGTCCCCATAACGAATGGTCATTTACTGGTCCAACCTAAGACCTGTTTCTTGCCCCATTTCCTTCCGGAGTCGGGCTTATGTAAGTGTGGAGCAATGCAAAAAATCATTCATATAACAGACCCCCATTTTGTCGCACCTGGCAAGATGCTTTACGGCATCGATCCGGCGCAGAGATTATGCGACACCTTGGACCACGTCTCGCGCGTACACGCAGATGCGAAACTCATCCTTATTACCGGCGACCTTGCTGACACGGGGGATCCGGCCGCCTATGTGCTCTTGCGCGAGATTTTGTCGGACGTCCGGCTCCCCGTCTATCTGACCATCGGCAACCATGACAACCGCACCGCGTTTCGAGGCGTCTTCGGCGGAGAAGGCTTCGTTCAGGCGGCTGTAGACCTGCACGAGTGGCTCCTCGTCTTGCTCGACTCGAAGGACGACATTAGTCCTGGCGGTTGTCTCGACGGTGGCCGGTTTGAATGGCTCCAAGAGCAGCTTGTCCGTGGCGCCGACCGACCAGTCGTGGTTGCTATGCACCATTCACCATCGGACTTGCATGTGCCCTGCTTTAGGACATGCGACATGAAGGAGACCGAGCGGTTCTTTTCCATTGTTAAGAAAAACGCATCGGTCCGCCACATGCTCTTTGGTCATCGGCATGTCGCTGCAGCAGGCAGTCTGTCAGGAATCTCCTTCACTGCCAGCCGTGGCACGGCGCAGCATATCGTTCTGGACTGGGAACAATATGGCAAGCCCATATTCGTCGCGGCTGCACCCTCATACGACGTCATCATGTTGGACGGAACGGATGTCGTCGTCCATCGTCACGAGGGACTTGATTTGTTGCCCGTTATTCGTCCGGGTGACCCGAAATGAGTGTCGCATCCTCAATCACGACCTCCGATCGGCCTCGGCCTGGACTGATCATCTTCGATTTTGACGGGCACCCTTGCGGAGACGAAAATCATAGCATCCGAGGTGTTCGACAAAACTCGCCGCAGAAGGTGTCCCGGTACATCCGGAAGGAATCAGGCAACGCTCTCCGGAATTGAGCGAGACGATCAACAACCGCCTATACTAAGCGTCATGGCGTGTAAGCTGGCCGGAACACTTAATGGAAACAGTCGAGGTTGAGATCCAGCTGGCCCCTCGATGAGCCTGTTGGCGACACCTGCTCAATTGAACTGCTCCACTGGCTTACCATTCCCTTTGTGTCGTATCGAGTACATCAGTTTCGACTCATCCACCGCATGAGAGCCGCTGACATTTGGGGCTTGCAAGCCCACGGCTCTTCTCCTCCGATAACATCGGTGTCCGCAAGCCCCACCCTTCCGTGCTGCTGATAGCCGCGAAGTTATGGGCGTGTCTGCGAGCGAGCGCGTTCTCATTCAGGACGGCTTCATCGGCCTTAATGCCGCGCGAAATGTACGCATACGACGAAGGCCGCATGATTGGCACGCGTGCGTGGGCGCGGCGGGCTCTATGATGGCGATGCGTGAAGGTCAGGCGG
>NZ_JAMYVK010000090.1:0-12051 GCF_040323975.1 Mesorhizobium sp. M0019
AATCACCTCCTACAGGAAGTGAATCATGAACCACGCCTCACTGGAATCCCTCGCGATTCAAACTGAACGTCCGACGCTCTAGATTGCCGAAACCACATGGAATCGTTCGAGGGCGAATATGCGGGGCGCTTTGCTGTCATCGGTGAAGGGGCAAAGACTCATTCACGCCGTGCATCGGTTCGTATCTTGCAACGCCCGTAGTATCTGCCAAGGATACGCGATCCTGATCCGATGGAGCACGGGATGCCGAGCCAAATGAGAAAGCTGACCTTGACCGCGGACCACGTCGCGCGGGTCCACAAGGTCGTTCAGGACCAGGGTTTGACGCCAGGTGCCGAGCTACACACCGATGCCGACTACGACAGCTGGGTCGAGCAAATGATCCGAACTCATCCGGCCCCGAAAGCACCGCCCCGCCTGTTCGCCTACGGCTCCTTGATCTGGAAGCCGGAGATCGAGCATATCGGTGAGCAGGTAGGCCTCGCTCGTGGGTGGCATCGGGCTTTCTGCTTTCGCATGGCCCGTTTTCGGGGCACGCCGGAGCAGCCAGGCCTTATGATGGCCCTCGATCGTGGGGGGCAATGCAGCGGCGTCCTGTACGACCTGCCAAAGGACAACCTCGAACGCCAATTCGGCAAACTCTTTCGACGCGAATTCACCTACAAGCCGGCCAACAGCATGCCCCGGTGGATCACGGTGGCGACCGCTTCCGGGCCTATCTCGGCCTTGGCCTTTGTGATGAACCGCGCGTCACCTCTCTATGCCGGTCGTCAGTCGCTTGAAGCCGTTGCCGATGTCCTGGCCCTGGCCTGCGGTCATTGGGGAAGCGGGGCCGAATACCTGTTCAACACGGTTTCTCACCTCGAAGCCAAAGGCATACATGACAGCAGCCTCTGGCGGCTTCAACGCCTTGTGGCGGAGTTGATAGAGCGAAACCCGGCGGAGCGGAACGTTCTTTGAGCCGACGGAGCGGTCGCTTCAAGCATCCGCAGTTGGCGCGAACATGACCTCCAGCATTGTCACCCGCGATGTCCGCTTCCGGGCGGAGGCTGAAGAGACTGCCACCGCACTTTTCAACCTCGCCAAGGAACACCTCGAACAGCTCAAGGCGAGGCCATCGACTTAAGCCTAGCTGTGCGTGTTTCGACATTTCGACGTCGCGGTGTCGGATTATTTGCATGCAAACCAGTTTTACGACGCTATCCTCCCATCCTCAACGGAAGATTCTGGGAGGAATGCATGGCTGCGCATGAGCAACATGCCGTTGAAATCATTAGGGACAAAGAGTGGTCGGTTCGCGTGACGGTCAACGGCACCACCACCACGGTCCCTTTTACATCTGAGAGCTACGCGCGTTCGTTCGCAGACGGTCAGGCGTTCCGACTGGGCGTTCAGGTCGCGGAGATCAAGAAGGCGGCCTAGCTGCGCGCTTGCCCCAAGAGCCCCACAGCGATTGAACCTCGAGTGACCAAAGCCGGTTGAAATTAGCCGTTGCGCGGCATAAGAGCTTGTGCCTATAGTTAGTACGTGGCTCGCACGAACAAACAGACTGACTGTGACGACCTGTAGATGGCGCCCAAGCTGGGCTGCTGCGCGGTCTGGAGGTGAGCCGGAACACTCGGTCAACAGGGGATACGCACAGTGAACCGCTTTCAGAAACTCTCGACCGCAGCGCTCGTCGCAGCATCCTTCACGTCGACCGCCCTCGCCACGAATGACAAGCTGACGATCGGCATCGTCACCTTCTCGACATCCGACGTCGACACAAACCAGATGGTCGACACGATGAGCCAGGAAGCCAAGTCTAAGGGCTGGTCGGTGGAAACGCTCAATGCCAATGGCGATCCTTCGCAAGCGATCACCAGCATCAAGCAGCTGGCAACCAAGAAGGTGGACGCCATCATCGTCACGGTCTTCGATTCGACGGGCCTGGCGGCCGGGCTCCAGGCGGCGGCGGACGCAAAGATCCCCGTGCTTTCGGCCGGCGGCGGCATGGCAGACGGGATCGCGCTATCTGCAAGTACCGGTGCTGCGCAACCGCTGATCGACTTGATGCTGAAGGACATCGGCAAGTCCGGAACTGTACTCGACCTCACCTACCATCCCGGCATTCCGTGCCGCGAACGAGCCGACGCCTTCGATACGGCGGTCAAGGCAAATCCGGGGCTCAAGGCGACCTCGCACGAGATCAGCATCCCGGGTGCTGCCGAATCGTCGCAGGCCGCGACCAGCGCCTGGCTTGCAGCCAATGCCAACGCCAAGGGGCCGTTCGCCATCTTCAACTGCTATGACGACAACGCTATGGGCGCGATCGCGGCGCTGAAGCAGAACGGCCGCAGCGACGTGAAGGTCTATTCGTTCAACGCCACGGCGCCCGCTGTCCAGGCTGTCAAGGACGGGACGATGACCGCCACGCTCGGTGTCGATCTGACTTCGGCAGGCAAAATGCTAGTCGATCAGATTCCCGACATCCTGGCAGCCGGCGACCAGTGGAAGCCCAAATCCTTCGTGCCAGGCTATACGCTCGTCACCAAAGAGAACGTCGACAAGTTCATCAAGGACAATCCGCAGTAAGCTCTCCTGATTGTGGGTCTGGGCCGGACTTGCCTGGCCGGGCCGGAGTGCTGTCATGAGAGCCGCCATGTCCGCTGATCATTCCCTGCCCGAAACCCACGCTCCGGCAGAGGCGCCCCGCGTCCTGCCGTCAACGCAGACCGGCTATGCCTCGCCCAATGCCCGACAGCGGCGCGCGTTGCTCATGCGCCTGCTTGGAACCTACGGCACCATCATCGTGCTGGCGTCGATGCTGGGGATCTTCTCGGTGCTGGAGCCGGGGACCTTCGCAACCATCGGCAATTTTCGCAACATCGTAAACGACATGGCGATCGGCACCATTGTCGCGGCCGGCCTCACCGTGCCCCTCGTCGCCGGTGATTTCGACCTCAGTATCGGCTATGTCGCGAGTTTCTGCGGGCTTCTCGTGGTCGGGCTGTTGAGCAGCAGTGGCTTGCCGATCCTACCCGCCATCTTCCTTGTCGTCGGCCTCGGAACGGTCATCGGCATTGTCAACGGCATTGTCGTTTCGAAGATCGGGGTGAACGCCTTCATTGCCACGCTTGGCACGGGCACCATCGTCGTCGGGCTGAACTACGCCTATTCGGGCGGAATTCCGCTGCAGCTCACCCAGTCGCGCGAATTCACAAATATCGCGATCGGCCGGATTGCCGGAGTGCCGCACCTCGTCATCATCATGGCCGTCGTGCTTGCGCTGCTGTGGGTGATCCTCAACCGAACAGTGCAGGGCCAACACATCAAGGCCATCGGCGTCAGCCCGGAATCAGCGCGCCGCGCCGGCGTCGCCGTCGATCGCAGCCGCATCGTTGCCTTCGCCATCGCCAGCACCTGTGCTGCTATAGGTGGCGTGCTGATGGCCTCCAATCTCGGCTCCGGCCAGGTGACGGCGGGTGACAGCTTCATGCTGACGTCGTTTTCGGCCGCCTTCCTCGGTTCGGCGGCGCTGCGAGAGGGTCAGTTCCATATCCTCGGCACCTTGATCGGCGTGCTGACGGTCGCCGTCGGCAACAATGGGCTGGCCATGATCGGCGCGCCGATCTTCACGCAGTTCCTGTTCACCGGCTGCCTTCTCGTCGTCGCCGTAGCGCTCGGCGGTATTGGCCGCCGCTATGCGAGGGGATAGGCCATGGCGCAGAAGATGCTGCTCAGCCTGCGCCGGATCTGCCGCAGCTTCGGCGGCATCCAGGCACTCGATGACGTTTCGCTGGACATCGCCAGGGGCGACATACTCGGCCTCGTTGGCGACAATGGTGCCGGCAAGTCGACGCTGATCAAAATCCTGGCCGGCGCGCATGACCCAACTTCCGGCGACGTGATCCTCGAAGGGCGGCCGCAAAAGTTGTCGCCGCCGTCCGAAGCGCAACGCCTCGGCATCGAGACGGTCTATCAGGACCTGTCGCTGATCGGCACGTTCACTGCCGCCGAAAACTTCTTTCTCGGCCGCGAGATTGCGCTTGGCCGCGGCCCGGCGCTGCTGCGCTGGATCCGCCGCAAATCGATGGGCGACATCGCGATGCGCGGCCTCGAGGAACTGCACATCGAGATCCCCGGGGTGCGCAGCAAACCGGTGGATCGCATGTCCGGCGGCCAGCGCCAATTGGTGGCGATCGCGCGCGGTGCCTTTTGGGGCCACAAGCTGCTGCTGCTCGACGAGCCCACCGCGGCGCTCGGCGTACGCGAATCCCGTGAGGTGCTCGACCTCATCAAACGACTCGGCGCCCAGGGGCTGACGATCGTCATGGTCACCCACAATCTCGATCATCTCTGGCAGGTGTGCAACCGCGTGGTGGTGATGCGCAGGGGCCGCAAGGTCGCCGATCTCGCAAGTTCCGGCACCAACATGGAGGACGTCGTCGCTTATATCACCGGCGCCAGGCAGCCGGCGACCGCGCAGGCGGAAGCATGAGCGCGGCTGAAACGATGACGCTGCGCCGGCTGCTGGGCAATGCGCCGAGCCGCTGGGGGCATTGGGGTGCCGACGACGAGATCGGAGCGCTCAACTATCTGACCGCCGACGAGGTCAAGCGCGGCCTGGCGTCGGTGCGGGACGGCCGCACCTTCACCCTCGGCGTGCCGGTCGGGACTTCTGAGGGCGATGCCGTCTTTCCCGGCCGCTGGCCGGCGAAGCATTTCATGGTCGCCGACAAGGCCGGCTTCGAGAACGGTCACTGGCAACCGCTTGCCGGCGGCCTCGAATTCGCAGACGACTATATCACCAGCTTCGCACAGGCCGGCACGCATTGCGACGCGCTCGGCCACATGTGGTTCGACGACACGCTTTGGAACGGCTTCGCGGCAAGCAGTACCAATGGCGGCATGACCAAGGCCAGCATCATGCCGATCGCGGAGCGCGGGATCGTCGGACGCGGCGTGCTGCTCGACATCGCCCGGTTCCGCGGCAAACCGGCCCTTGAGCGCGCTGAAACATTCACGCATCGCGACCTCATGGAATGCGCCCGGGCCCAAGCGGTCGATATACTGCCGCGCAGCATCCTTCTCGTTCGCACCGGCTGGGTCGGCGCACTGGCGGCGGGAAGCCAGCGCGTCGGCGATGGATATTGGGAACCCGGACTGACCTTCAGCCTCGACCTCGTGCGCTGGTTCGACGAGATGCAGATCCCCTGTCTGGTTACCGACACACTGGCCAACGAGACAACCTACGAGCCCGAGACCGGGTTGATGCTGGTGCTGCACGCCGCGCTGATGCGCAATCTGGGCGTGGCGTTCACCGAAATGGCATCGCTCGACCTGCTGGCCGCCGACTGTGCCTCGGACCGCCGCTACGAAGGCTTCTACTGCGCCAGTCCGGTCAAAGTGAGCAAGGGCACCGGCGGCGCGGCAAATCCAGTGTTCATCAAATAGCACCCAACAAGGTGGAACGGCTTATGTCTTCTGCAGACGACCAGATCTGTTTCCTGCCGGCCACGGAACTGGCCCAGCGCATCCGGCGCCGCGACCTGTCGCCGGTTGAAGTAACCGAGGCCTATCTGCGCCGCATCGAGGCGCGCAACCCGGTGGTCAACGCCTATACGCTGGTTCTCGGCGACCAGGCGATGGAAGCTGCGCGGGCCGCCGAAAAGTCCGTGATGGCAGGCGGTCCGCTTGGACCGCTGCATGGCGTCCCCGTCGGCATCAAGGACCTCGACGATATGGCCGGCGTGCCGACCTCGATGGGGTCGTGGGCGGTGCACGACCGGGTGCCCAAAACAAGTGCTGTGGCGGTCGAGCGCCTGCTCGACGCAGGCGCCATCGTGCTCGGCAAGACCAACACGCCGGAGTTCGGCCATAAAGGTATCACCGACAATCTGCGCTTCGGGCCGACCAGCACGCCCTTCGCGATCGGCTACAATTCCGGCGGCTCGTCCGGCGGCAGTGCGGCAGCGGTCGCCGACGGCATGGCGGCCCTGGCGCAAGGCACGGACGGCGGCGGTTCGGTCCGCATCCCCGCCTCGTTCAGCGGCACCGTCGGCTTCAAGCCCTCTTTCGGCCGCATTCCTTCGGTGACTCGCCCCGACGCCTTCTTGTGGGGACATCCTCTGGTCCATATCGGACCGCTGACCCGCACCGTTGCGGACGCCGCGCTGATGACCAAGATCATGGCCGGGCCTCACAACCGCGACCCGTTCTGCCTGCCGGATCACGGCGTTGACTATGTCGGCGCCGTTGCCGGGCGGACGCCGAAACTGCGCGTGGCCTACAGCCCGCGACTGGGCAATTTTCCGGTCGAAGCCGGGGTCGCCACCGTCGTTGCCCGGGCCGTCGATGTCATGCGAGCACATGGCATTGAGGTTGATGAGGTCGAGCTCGATTTCAGGGCCGATCACAAGGAACTGGCGGCGCTTTGGGTGCGCACGATCTCGATCCACTATGCTGCCATCGCCGTGTACTGGAAACAGGAGGGCATCGATCTAATGGGCAAGCATGCCAAGGTGCTCACCCCGCAGTTCCTCGCCATGCTGGAGGGCGCCTACAAGGTGTCCGCCGTCGACCATGCGCTCGACGATCTTTTGCGCACCGGCGTCTTTGACGGCCTCGAGGATGTATTCGAAACCCATGACCTGATCGTCTCGCCGACGCTGGCCGTTCCGCCCGTCAAGAATGCCCCCGACGGCAACACGATCGGGCCGACATCGATCAATGGCGAGGCGGTCGATCCGCTGATCGGCTGGTGCATGACCTATCCGATCAACTATACCGGCCATCCGGCGATTTCGGTTCCGGCCGGCCTGACGGCGCAGGGCCTGCCGGTCGGCCTGCAGATCATCGGGCGGCGGCACGCCGACGAAACCGTTCTGGCGATGGCGGCTCAGTTCGAACGTATGCAGCCCTGGTTCCAAAGCTATCCGGGGCTCGCTGGATAGTTGGGTGTCGGAACACCTAGATCGGAAGCTGCAGTAGCTCGGAAATCACCAGACCGGCTGCGCCTAGGAGGGCGGCCCGGTCACCTGCATCGCCGGCAATGAATTCGATCGCGCCGCCGGGTCGTGACGGAACCATGGCGCGGACATGCTCCGCGATTGCGCCGAGCAGGCAATCGCCGCCGAGCACGACATCGCCATGCATGATGAAAATGTTGGGCGCCACCGTCTGCTGCAGATTGGCGATGCCGACGGCGACGTTGCGGGCATACCGGTCGAGCAGCTCAGCCGCTCCCGGCAGCCGCCGCGCCGCCATGTCGACGAGGCGGGCCGAGTCGATTAGGTCTGGCTCTGGCAGAGCCGTGCGGGCGGCCTCCCGCCGGAGCCAGCTCAAGGTGGCAATGGTGTCCCAGCAGCCGCGCCTGCCACAGCGGCAGGGCTCGCCGTCGAGCTGCACGAAAGTGTGTCCGAGTTCGCCGCCTGCGCCTGCCGTGCCACGATAGAGGTGCCCGTCGAAATAGAGTGCGCCGCCCAGCACCTCGCCCGTGTAGACGACCGCGAATTGCCTGACGCCGCGCCCGGCGCCGAACCAGCGGTCGCCGACCAGCAAGGCGCGCGGATGATGGTCGAGCTTGACCGGCAGGCCGAAGCGTCGCCCGAGATCGTCGGCGAGCGGGTAGCGGTCGAGCGCCGGCGCGAGATTGACAGCGACGATCGACCCGCGATCGGTGTCAACCATGCCGCCGACGCCAACACCGATCCCGAGAGGCATGCGCCGCGCCCTGGAGAGAGTGTCGCCGACGCATTCAGCGATCGACTCGATGATTGGCCGGACCGGCCCCCTGCCGTCCGGCAGGGCCATCTTGCGTTCCGATTCGATCTTGCCGTCGAGCGTCGCCACGCAGGCATGCACGGCATCCGGCATCAGCAGCACACCGCAGATCGGACGGGCATTGGGCGAGAACCACAGCGGCCGGGCCGGCTTGCCGCCGCCCGGACTGGGAGGAACCGGGTCGCTCTCGACCAGCACCTGATCGTCGATCAGCGGCTGCACGATTCCGGAAATGGTGGTGCGGTTGACCCCGGCCAGGCGGGCCAGTTCAGCCCTGCTCGTCGGCCCAAGATCGAACAGGGCCTGCAGCACACGGCCGCGATTGGTCGAGCCGACCATCGAGGACGACAGCAGCGCCTTGCGCCGGCGCGAAACCCGCTCCGCGCCGGACGCATCGCCGGGCGGCGTGAACAGAGCGCTGCGTCCGCCATTCGGGCGCCCATCGTCGGTATCGTCCATCGTCGAGTTTTTCATAAGGGGCATCCTGCCAGCTCTTCTAACCCAGGACCTTACCGGTTTCGAGCACTTTGTGCGAGCAGGCAACAAACTCGTGCATTGCCAGGACAAGATGCGTCGCAAATGTTCAAAGACACGCCAGCTCGGCGTCTCCTGACTAATTGGTGTCACAACTTGCGCGACCTGCCGGATTTCGAGGCACTCGAGGACGCTGGCCTGCTGTCCAAGGACAAGCTGCTCGCCGGCGACATTCCGGTTGGCCAGACGAGCGGGGAGCGTGATGATGAGGTGGACATCGTCGCTGAAGGCGAGATGCCATGAGCAGACAGGTCTCTTCGACTCTCGGCAATCTCACGTCCAGGACCGATCGCGTGGCAATCGGTGATCGGGATCATGGACTTCAACCACATCGCCTTCGACAAGATTGGCTGGAAAGATCACCACCAGAAAGCGAACCGGCCGCGGTTCGCCGTCGCCGCGCCAAAGAAGGATATTGCTCGATCACCGCCTCGATGCGCTGTTCGACTAGCCGGCTGTCCGCGATGGCGTAGCCCCCATGCGCAAATTCTCTATCACTGTGAGGCGCGGAAACACACCGCCGCCCGGCGGCATCAGCACCAGCCCCTGGCGCACCACCTCATGGACGGCAAGGTTGGAGAGCGTTGTATCGCCCAGGCTGGCCGTGCCGCTCCACACCGGCAGCGCGCCGGCAATCGCCTTGAGCAGGGTCGACTTGCCACAGCCGTTCGGTCCGAAGATGCAGGTGATCTTACCAGCCTCCGCGCTTAGCGAAACGCCATGGACGATCTCCTGCTTGCCGTAGCCGGTGACGATGTTTTCGGCGGTGAGGGTGGTGCTCATTGCGGCCGCCCCAGATAGGTCTGCATAACTTCCGAATTGCGAACGATGTCGCTAAAAGAGCCGCTGGCCACGACGCGCCAACCGTCCGTCGGCCTTCGCGCCGGCTGTTCACAGCTGCTCTACGCGCTCAGTTCTCGACAAGCCGGCCAGAGAACTATCCTTCCAGAAGCGACGCGGGATCAAGGGACGTCGCCTGGCCGGACGTGACGCGCAGGAGAGGGCATCTTTGCAAACGCGACGATCACTCCGGCACGCCGGAGATGCCCAGCGCCTCGACGTAACGCTCGGCGAACACCTTGTCCCGCCACGGGTTGATCTGTCTCTGCAGAGTGAGCGTGTAGGTCGGGAACGCCTCCATCAGCCGCCGCGCCGCCGCCTGCGCTTCGTCCAGCCGGTTAAGTTTGAGCAGCGCCATGATCACCACCCGGTGCGAGGAGCCGTAATTCGGCATCTCGCGCAGCGCTCGTTCTCCCCAAACCAGCGCTTCCTCGTAGCGTTCGAGCATCAGGTAGCTCATCCCGATGCCGGAGAGCGCGATGCCCTTCTCGGGGTCGACCGGACTCAGCCGCATTGCCCTGTGGAAGTGCTCGATCGCGACGAGGGGGTGGCCGGAATGGGCGTTCACCCAGCCGCTGCCCGTATGGCCCTGCGCCGAATTGGGGTTAAGGAGCAGGGACCGTTCGATCGTGTCCAGCGCCGTCTCGTAATCCTTGGCGCTGTAGGCGATCACCTGCGCGGCGAAACGCAAGCTTGTCGGGTCGTCTCGCGCGTCCGCCAGCACCTCGCGAGCCATGCGCACGGCTACGCGGATATCGTCGGGCTCGTGCCAGCACTGACTCACCGACAGGCTGCGGATATAGGCACCGAGTGCCTTCGCCAGGGTGAAGCCTGGGTCGATGCTGAGCGCCTCGTTGGTGAGCCGGCGCACGTCGGCGAAGCCTTCGCGCGTCATGCTGTAGAAGCGCGGCAGCGCACGAAGGTAGAGGTCGTAGGCACCGATGTAGTCGGTCGGCTTCATGCGCGCCTGCTTGATCTCCTGCAGCCGGATGCTCGGTTCGACAGCGCCGACGACGCTCTCGGTCACCTTGTCCTGCAGGTCGAAGATATCGCTCACGTCGCCCTCGAAGCGGTCGGCCCAGACATGGTGTCCGCTGATCGCGTCCACCAACTGCCCACTGATGCGCACCCGCGATCCTGCTCTGCGGATGCTGCCTTCGAGCACGTAGCGGACGCCCAGCTCGCGCCCGACCTGGCGAAGGTCCACCGCCCGGCCCTTGTAGGTGAAGGACGAGTTGCGGGCGATCACGAAGAAGGAGTTCACCCGGCTCAATCCGGTGATGATGTCCTCCACCAGCCCGTCGGCGAAGTATTCCTGGTCGGGATCGCCGCTCATGTTGGTAAAAGGCAAAACCGCGATCGAGGGTTTCGCGGGCAGCGGAGGCGATGCAGCCACCGAGGCACCGGCGTCGGTCTCGACGCGGTAGGCGCGCACAGGCCGCTCGATGTTCTTGAGGCGCAGGTCGCCGAGCGGCGTGAAGCCGCAGTCGAGCTTGCCCTGAAGGTGGTCGTAGGCGGTGCCTGAGACGACCACGGTGCCGGGGTCGGCGATGCTGTCGAGGCGGGCGGCGATGTTGACCCCGTCGCCGTAGAGGTCGCCGTCCTCCTCGCAGACCACGTCGCCGAGATTGATGCCGATGCGGAAGCGAATCCGCTCTTCCTCGGGCATCTCCGCCTCGTGTTCTGCCAGGGCCTGCTGGATCGCCATCGCCGAGGCCACCGCGTTGACGACGCTGGCGAACTCACACAGCATGCCGTCGCCGGTGAGCTTGACGATCCGACCCCGGTGCTCAGAGACCAGCGGTTCGAGGAGGTCCTTGCGGTAGATCTTCAGCCGCTCGAGCGTGCCGCGCTCGTCGCGCTCCGTCAGGCGCGAATAGCCGACCACGTCGCAAACCATGATCGCTGCGAGGTGGCGCTGCGTGGTCATTGCACCGCTCAGCCAAGCGCCTGCACGCGGGCCGCCCCGCGTCCATGTCCTGCCAACTTCCAGACGCCCCACGTGCATGGTATCCGTCTCTCCCAGTCGCCGCCCGTCGCCGATACAGAACGGAAAACGCAGCTCGACCTTGCCTTCACGAGATTTCGCTATCCCGCTTGCGAGGCGTGGAGCGTTCCAGTCGCCGCGCTAACAGCCAACCGGCGACACGCCCACGCAGCCTCTGGGGACGCTGACACGCCACTCCCAGAAGGCCGGAGATATTTGCTGCCCTTGGTAACCGGTTGACGCCACCGTCGCGGTGCTTTTGTCACCGCGATGTAACAGCGAGATGGCCCTACGAACGCGCGCATCGGGCATTACACCAGACGTTCGCGCTTAGAGGTGCTGAGGTCGGAAAGTGGCGCGTTCGCTTGGCGAACGCGTAACAATGACCCTCGTTGCTGCCGTTTAGTCGCAAAATCCCAAAGCCCGGATCGGGTGACGCGCATCGACTGTTCCGAGACACCGGCCGCGCGGTGCGAGGCCATGTCTGCGGCCATCCGCTCGACATCACTACGGAACTGCGTTCTAAACCAGGACGTGATGGTGAAGGTTGGCCGCGCCGCGACAAGCTGCGCCGCCCCGTCCGACGAGCTTCTTCGATGCGCCCCGCCTGCTCCTGGATCATCATGATGTATTGGCATGGCGCGACCCCAACTACGGCAATGTCGCATATTGCTATTCAGGAATCACTCGATTGCAAGGCCGTCGAGCGGATGGAGAAAGTCAGCGACGAACAATACCGCCGCTGAACCTTACCGGGGCCGCAGCGTCTCGCACTTGGCGAAGTCTTGCGCTGCCGAGTTCTGCAATAGTGACAGGCACGCTGCCAACTCACCCCAGCCAAATGTATTGGCATGGCGCGACCCCAACTACGGCAATGTCGCATATTGCTATTCAGGAATCACTCGATTGCAAGGCCGTCGAGCGGA
>NZ_JAMYVK010000091.1:0-11863 GCF_040323975.1 Mesorhizobium sp. M0019
GCAAACCTACAAATGCACGGCGTTCAGATCATTGCTGCACCCTCGCCACGGGGCGCCAGTGCCGCGCGAGCGGCTTCGTCCTCGGATCATTCCTTCGCCTCCAGCAGGATTCGGTACTCGGGCGGCGCCTTCAGCAAGGAGTCGATAGCGCCATAAATTGCCGCTTGCTGGCCCACGGCTGAACAGGCGAAGTCGGATCCAAACCGGACATTCGCCAAGGGCAAGCCGAATGACCAACCTTGGCACCCGGGCTTGCGACTGTCGGCATGCCCCTCAGGCGAACGCTCGCGATGTTCGCCGCCAATCGAGAAGACTCCATCAATCTGCATCACCTAACCAGGTGGATGGAAATTTCAGCGTCTTGCCCCAAAGTCTCCAGAAGTGTTCTGGCTGCCCGCAGGTCGGCTGTGTCGACGTCTTCCGCAAACCAGGAATGGACCGGTACGAGGACACCGAGCGCGTCAGAATGACGTCCTCGGTCAGCATACAGACGGGCAAGGCTTGTGGCGGCGCGAAGCTCCCACGACCTGGCCTTCTGGGCCTGCGCGATTTCGACCGCTCTGCGAAATTCATTCTCCGACTCTTCGATTTCCCCGCTTCGCAGGAGCAACTCGCCGCGCAGGCGATTAAGTTCAGCTTCGCAGAGTCTCTCGCCGCTTTCCCCCGCTGTGCGGAGTGCCCCTGACAGTACCTCCAACGCCTCTTTGAGCTCGCCGGCTGATGCGAGCGCTTCTGCGAAATGCCCGAAACGGGCCGTCTGAAGGATTCGCGGGTTGATCTTGTCCGGCCGGCAATCCCGCTGCGCATGAGGTCGAGGCCGTCGCGTTGCCCATACGTCGAAATAGAGCCAGACCGCGGTAGAAGCGTCCCCATGATATGTAAGACCGCAGGTCGTGCTCCACGCAGAAGTTGAGGGCCTCTTCCACGTCGGCGCCTCCCTCGGGTCGCCCTTCCGGGAAGAAGCTGTCAAACGGCTTGCAAAACTGACCCCCGATTGGAGTGCGCCCCTCGGACCGGACAGGGTCAAGCCGCAGTTTTGACCATCTGCCGGGCGTGTTGGTCCTCGAACGTTTGCGGGCTGAGATAGCCGAGCGCTGAGTGCAATCGGCGGGTGTTGTAAACCTCATCAATGAAGCGGGGAAGGTCCTCAGCGACGTCGGCGAAGGTTTCGTAGGCCATCGGATAGACGGCTTCGACCTTCATCGTCTTCATGAAGCTTCCCGCTTTCGCATTATCGTAGGGATTGCCGCGCCGGCCCATCGATCCAATAAGATCGTGCTCGGCGAGAACGTTGCGGTAGAGGAGTGCGGCATATTGGGCGGATTCAAGCGGTCGTCGCAACACTCTGAAGTTGGAGGTTGCGATGAGCATTCGAAAGCGGCGATCGGCACGGTCGGGACGAGCGCCATTACCTTCACCAGGGCGGCCGCCTGTGGCGGGGCGCGATGGACAGATTGGATACTGGAGGGCGATCGCCGCGGGGCTGAGCGGCGAAGATGCTGCGCTCGAAGCCGGAGTGTCGCAGCCTGTAGGAACCAGATGGTTCCGAAAGGCGGGCGGTATGCCACCAGCGATGTTCAGATCTTCGGCGAAGCCGCTCTCCGGGCGGTACCTGTCCTTGGTGGAGCGCGAGGAGATCGCACTTCTCAGGGTGCAGGGCCATTCCATGCAGGATATTGGGCGCCGGCTCGGTCGGTCCGCCTCGACAATCTCCCGTGAACTGCGGCGCAACGCGGCCACCCGCAGCGGCGGGTTGGAATATCGCGCGACGACTGCCCAGTGGCATGCGGATCGATCGGCCCGTCGTCCCAAGCCGACCAAGCTTGCGTTCAACGCAAGCTTGCGCACTTATGTGGAGGAGAGACTTGCTGGCGTTGTCGTGTCCCCGAGCGGCGCTCCCGTTCATGGTCCCACCGTTCCGTGGAAGGGCCGCCGACATGGCCCGCGAAAGGATCGGCGATGGGCCAGGGCCTGGAGTCCGGAGCAGATTGCCCGACGCTTGCCGATCGACTTCCCGGACGACAAGACGATGCGCATCAGCCACGAAGCCCTCTATCAGGCCCTCTTCGTTCAGGGCCGCGGAGTGCTGCGCCGGGAGCTGACGGCCTGCTTGCGAACAGGACGTGTATTACGGGTCCCCAGGGCGCGCGTACGTAGGCGAGGCAAGGGCTTTGTCTCACCGGAGATCATGATCAGTCAGCGTCCCGCCGAAGCGGCCGATCGCGCGGTGCCGGGTCACTGGGAGGGAGACCTCATCCTTGGTCTTGGCAGCTCGGCTATCGGCACGCTGGTCGAGCGCACGACGCGCTTCACGATGCTACTGCATCTTCCCCGGCTCGCAGGGCATGGCGAAGCTCCGCGCATGAAGAACGGGCCTGCGCTCGCGGGACATGGAGCTGAGGCCGTGCGTGACGCGATTACGCGCACCATCATCACCTTGCCCGAAGAGCTACGCCGTTCGCTGACCTGGGATCAGGGAGCCGAAATGGCCCAGCACGATCGTCTCACGATCGATGCGGGTGTCCAGGTCTACTTCTGCGATCCGCAAAGCCCCTGGCAGCGCGGCACCAACGAGAACACCAATGGGCTGCTGCGTCAGTACTTCCCGAAAGGCACCGACCTGAGCATCCATAGCGCCGACGAGATCGCCGCCGTGGCAGCGGCCCTCAATGCCCGGCCGAGAAAGACCCTGGGTTGGAAAACACCGGCAGAGGCGCTTGACGAGTTGCTGCCATGAGTGAACACAATCGGTGTTGCGACGACCGCTTGAATCCGCCCAATACGCTGCGCAGATTTACCGCGAAGCGCTGGAAACAAACGGCCTGACGGGCTCGATGGGCCGCAGAGGCAATCCTTACGACAACGCCAAGGCGGAGAGCTTCATGAAGACGCTGAAGGTCGAGGCGGTCTACCCGATGGCCTTCGAAACCTTCGACGACGTCATTGATCACCTTCCCCGCTTCATCGAGGAGGTCTACAACAAACGCAGGCTCCATTCGGCGCTCGGATATCTGAGCCCGCAGCAGTTCGAGGATCAACACATCCGGCAGACTGGCAAATCAGCAGCCTGATATCTGTCCACCTTCAGGGGCGCACTCCATTTCGCTGCTCCACTGCATGAAATTTTGGTACCAGCCAGACACCGTTTCCTAAGCAACCTGCAGTGCGCCCAGGAAGAAAACGAAACAGATAGCTTGCCAAACCCCTCGTCACCTTTCGGGTCGTTGCTCTGGTAAACGCAAACCTGTCGATTGAACGTGGTCCTCTAACGGACCCGGTCGTCGCGGTCGCGTTCCCTTCTTTATAGTTCGTCGCGCTCCAACTCCTCGAGGCGAGGGATATGCTGTTGCGCCGGATCGGTCCGCGTCGTTTCGCTGCCGCGTTGTGCGGCCTCCTTGTCGCTGTCTAACTTACCCTGCAGCCGATTTGTAGCATCTACGGTCGACCCAGTTCGTGAGCCTGCTCGGACGGTTCGTCCGGCCGGCGCTCGGCCTCCTCGGGGCGACGATCTCGCTGCTGTTCGGTCACGGCATCGACATTTGCAGGGGTTTTGCCCTGCACTTCTGCCGGCCCCTCTCGGGTCTGCTCTGCCGCCTCGATAGCGCGCTTAAGCTCCGGATCGTTCTCGGCTATCTCGCATATAGGTGTTGCCCTGGACGGCAAGCTCCGCCGCGCGAGCCAGTCCGCGCTCAAAGTCAGCTCGGAATAGCCTTGGAGCAAATTATCGATGCCATCAGAGACATGAACGCGTCGCTAGACGACCAGCGATCAAAAACCGCGGCCCGCCTTCCAAAGCTGACGTAAGAGACACATAGCCGGTCAGCCCAAAAGAAAAAGGCGGCTGGAGAAGGGCGTCGTTTTGCGGGTATCCCCGATCGCCTAGACTCAATCAGGCGACCTTGAGATCCTTCATCGCCTTTTCAAAGACATCCTTGATTGGCTTGGATATATCTTCGGCAGCCTTGGTCGTCACGGCCTGAAATTCCTTGGCCTGCTCTACGGTCAGTTCGACCTGCTTGCGCAAGAAGGCAGCCTGCAGCTCGAGGAACTCGGAGGGCGCCCTCACGGCAACCAGGGCTTCGAGGTGCGAGAAGCCGGCTTCGGCATTGGCGCGCAGAGCAGCAATTGTCTTCAGCGACAGCTCGTTGCCGACGGTCTTGGAGGTTTCGAGGCTCGACTGCAGCGCCTTCTGGGTCGTCTCGGTGCCTGAGGCAAATTTCGCATAGGCTTCTTTCGACTGCTCGAGGCCCTTTTCGGCGACAGCGCGGAACTGGTCGGTAGCCATCGACGGGTCGATGTTCGGGAATGCGGTATTTTCAACGGTGTCAGCGGTCTTGGCCATAGTTTCCATCCTTTCCGGGTGGACGGCCTTTCACAAAAGCCGTCTCGTTCATTTGCGAAACTGACGTTACGGCATTTGTAGTGCATTGCAATATTTTTGTGCGACGCACCATCCTCTTTATCCCAGCGTTAACCCGCTGAATTTTTCGCCTGCCGAGGCATGATCCATGACGACAATGTCGCCGGGCTTGAGGGTGGGACGAGAACTTTGTCGTCATAGATTTTTGAACCTCTCGCCGTTGATCGGTCCGTCGATGAGCGATGGTGCACCGACACGGTCGTGGCGCAGCGCCGCCAGGAAGGCACGATTCCAATGGTCGTTCGGCGCCTTGGCTTTTATCCTCTCGCCTCGCGGTGCCCATGCGGGATCTGGTGTGCGCCTGCTCAGCGGCGGTCGATACACTGGTCATGCATCGTCAGCAGGTTGGCGGATTCATGCTCAAACATGGTCGTCGATTCCCAGGAAACCTGGACGATTCGCTATCTGCGCTGAGTTCAGGAGCAACGGTTTTGAATATCCAGCGCAGCAGCTTGCCCAGATCGAGCATAACCGCAAGACGGGCCACCTCGCGCCGCCCAGCGTAATCAGCCAGTGCGTTCATCACGTCAGGATCAAGATGCGATCACCGAGCGAAAGGTGCAAATGTCGCTCCGCTGACGCTTCAAAGCCAAGCCCGCGCGCCTCACCGATAAGGGCTTTAGCGATCGCGTTGGCGGCATCGTCGCGGGCCTTCCGAACGTCGAATAGGCCCGCTCGCGGCGCTGGCACTCGATCTCGGCGCCGGTTTCCCTTGTCTCACCGCCCTGTCAACGCCTTGCAAATGAGCGAAACCAAGCTGTCGCGCGCTCGCTCGTGGAGTGCGCCTTTCGGCCGCCATGCAAGGAAATCATCAACGCTCATCCAATCAACCGGGTTTGTGTCGGCGTCTGGCTGGCTGAATTCCACGTACAGATGCAGTTCATCCGGCACGAAGACGACCCTCGACGATCCTTTGATGTGATTGGCAAGGTTGTAGGCGAGGACGGTCATGGCGGGGCACTCCTTTCGCCGTGGAGCGTGCCTATCTCACGGGAAAATTCCATCACCAGAAGCAGTATTGACGCTCGCGCTTTCTCAGAAATCCAACGTCCGCGTGATGCCGAAAGGTGCAGCTAGCTTTTTGTGTATCTCGATTGGGAACACGGGACCGCCGCGAACGTTCGGTGCACGCAGCGAATCCTCCCCCTCCAGGTATTGCTGCAGATCGGTATCCCGATCGGCCCGCGCTCCCCGCAAGGGCGCGGGCCTCGGCCTGTGGTGCTCATGCCATCTACTTCGATCCGCAAGATGGAATATGATCTGGATAGAAGGACCCTCTCGGTGTGGTTCGTCGCCAGCGGCAAGCGGTACGAATTTGAGGGGGTACCGCCGGAAACCTTGCCGCGTTCCGGGCCGCGTTCGCCAAGGGCCGCTATTTCAACGACCACATCCGCAACAATTTCCGCTACCGTCTGGTTGCGAGCGATAGCGACCCGGGATGACCTGACCTGCCGGCGGCTCAATCGTCCTGTCGCTCCAACCGGCGGTTGGTGGACGCGTTGCCGCTGTTGCGCTTAGGGTTGGTTACGGTCCGCGCTCACTTGGCAAGCCCAACCCCCCGCATCCCCCCGCCTGGTGCAAAGCGTTTGATCGGTCCCGCCGTTCTGGCAGTGCGGCGGGACTTTTTTGCGGTCCAGGGAGCATCGGCGCGCGGGGAAGGCGCGGTGCACGCAGCACCCTTTTCTCATCCAACGTACGTCGGTGGCGCGCTGAAGGGTCTCAACGTCGGTCTGCCGCCGGAGCTCAACTAGCTGGACTATTGCTCGACCGGAAGCGGCTGGTGCTGCGGCTCAGCGTGGTGGAAGACCTGTCCAAGATCGCGCGCGTCGAACGTTTGGCCGCAGACTGGGCAGTAGACCAAGTGCTTCGACTCGTCCTCTACCGGCCCGTCATGCGGCCTGCCCTCATAGCCTGTCGCGATGTTGTCGGTTCTAATCCGGGGCAACGACAAGTGCCTTTCGTCGTTTTGGCGGCCGATATTTCTCCATTAGCCGGACCTTGTCACGGTCGACCGTGACCAGCGGCCCGAGGTCGATCGTCACGGTGTCCTCGTCGATGCGCGTGACCTCGCCTTTCAGGTCGATTTGCTGGCCTCGGTTCACCTTGGTGTGGTCGATGATGGAATGTGGGAAGTCGTAACCTGGGATAGAGACGCTTACGCGGTCCTCTGTTATCCGCCTTCGAACCGTGGCAGTAATCGCCACCTGGTCACCAATGCCTATTCCCCGAGCCATGCCATGGATTCTGGTGCGGGCAGTGTCTTCTTCAAGAGATTCTAATATACGCCGGCCATCCTAAGGCTGACCTACGACCAGAGTTACAAAAGTTGAACTTCATCGGGGAACACTCCTTCTGTCTGCCTGTTCAATTTGCCGGGCGCATCCCGCGCATTCAGACAGGAGAAAGCAGATGAAACGCATCCTTTTGGCTTCGGCCGTGCTGGCGGTGTCGGCCGGGCTTTCCTTTGCCCAGACGACCAGCGGAACTTCGAGCGGAACCTCAACGAGCGGAACCTCGACCACGACAACCATGCCCAGTACGACGGATCAGGGCACCGGCACGACGAGCAGCGGGACCAACATGTCCGGCGATCAGGGCACCGACACGACCACCACCAGCGGCACCACAAATCCGAACTCGGCCAGAGACTGCGCGCCCGGCCAGCAGACTGGCAGCGCTCAGCAGGCGGCGCCAGGTCAGCAGGACACGACAGCCAACACCGCCGCGCCAGGCCAGGTGAAAAAGACCGACGAAGGTTGCTGATTGGCACATCGGCACAGGTTGGAATCACCAGCGTGTGGCTGGCCAGTCTCCCCCGACCACCGCCTGAACTCAACTCGGCTGGCGAGCAAGTTGCCGCCAGCCGAGCATCAGTCCAGGAACCTTTGCGCTTGCTTGTGCTTTCAGTGGGGCACGCCTGGCTACTGTTTGCTTTCGGTCAGATAGATATCCGTCTGCTCGCGCATCTTGCCTGAAGGGAGCTGCGGCCGCGCTCAGAGGAGAGGCTAACAGGTGATTTCGATCGACGCGCTGTATTGCCGATAGTGCTAGAGCGATTCGAACCCTACATCGGACAACGTCTTCGGGGTTGATCGTTGCGGCCGGCTTTGCAGTGGTTCCGGAGGAACGGAGCTTCCGCCGCGTTGCCCGGCGGGCTCAACCCACTACTGACTTCTGCGAGCCAAAGCCGGCGATCTCAACTCGTAGAAGTGAGCGGACCGTCTCGCCAGCTCGCAAAATTCCGTTGGTGTCAGACCTGTAAAACGGCGGAACTCATGAACGGCCTGCGATTGATCAAAGTAGGCCTCATCGACAAGCTGCGTAAATTTCTCGTTCGGATCTTGCAATATCGCTTTGATAGTTCGTCTCAACCGCGCAAGTTGGCGAAAGCGGACCGGCGAATTTGCCGTTGCTCTCCTGAAACGGTTCTCAAGCTGTCTCTCGCTCAGTCCCACAAGATCGCAGATTTTGGAGATCGATGATGTTCCCGTCTCGAGAAGTCGGAAGGCGGCATCGAGGGTACGCCGCTCTGCTCGGGGATTGAGACGTTGCTGTAGAAAATGGTTCAGCAGGTGGACCCGCGTGCTGTCAAGCGCTGTGGTTACGATTTGCTCCGTCATACGCGTTGCCTCTTGTCCCCAGATCACCTCGAGTGGAACAATTCTGTCTGCAAGTTCGGAAACAGGTACTCCCAGCAGATGTTCTGCCATGCCCGCCCGAATACGGACAGCAAGAAAGCGAAATCCCGGCACGGCCTTTGGGTGAATGGGCTGGCTACGGCAGCACAAAACATAGGCCCGCGGCGGCTGTTTCCCGTTAAGCAGAAAGCCTCGTGCAACGTGAAAGAATATCTCAGCTCCGCCTGGGCTTGGCCAGAACGGCATAAATTCGATGTTTTCGCCAGGATTGGTCTCACGTGACCAGTAGCGATCAACCACGTGACCTATCGATTCGATCGGTCGATAGGATATACTCAGCATCCAAGCCTCTCAAAATCCATGACTTATCTGTTACGCCACTTCTGCAGTCGCCCATCGCATACATAGATTATCTTGGCTCAGTGTACAGGCGCACGATGCTGGTTATGTTGTCATCGCCCATGCCGCGATCAATCCCGTGCTGGAAGACCTCGCGGGCCGCAATAGTCAGAGGCATATGCTGTGAGCAGTCCGCGCCCGCCATAGCGATTGCATATGCAAGGTCTTTGTCCATGAGTTCTACTGGAAACAAGGGTGCGAACGTGCCCGCGCGCATGGAGGCTGCCATCGTTTTCGCCGCTGGGCTGCTAGCGGGCGTCGTGCCAATAATCTCGACGGCTCGATCGACATCGGCGCCCAGCCGCTGCAGCAGGCCAATGAGTTCGGCCATTGCGCCAACCTGGATAGCGAGAAGAGAGTTGACGGAGAGCTTCACCATGGCGCCTGCCCCGACCGGCCCAGCGTGATGTACTGCCGTCCCCATGGCTTTGAGCAGCGGTTCTGTTCGCGCAAGGACGTCCTTCTCGCCGCCGACGATATAGATCAGCTGGGCCGCCTCCGCTTGTGGGCGCCCGCCTGCCACCGGTGCCTCAAGGAAGGCGACGCCCCGAGCCGATGCCGCTTTGGCGAGCTCGCCGATCCAAACCGGCGTCAGTGTCGAGCTCTCGATCGCCACCGCGCCCGCCTTGAGCCCAGCAAGTGCCCCCGTGTCCTCGTCGAGCCATATTTTCCGTGATGCAATGCCGTCTCGAACCATGGCGATCACGAAATCTGCTTCTGCCGCGGCCTCTCGCGGCGTGCCGGCGAGACGTGCTCCTGTGGAAATGAGCGAATGCGCCGCCTCCTTTGACCGGTTCCACACCGTCAAGCGGTGCCCTGCCTTGAGCAGATTGGTTGCCATGCGCGACCCCATCGCTCCAAGTCCTAGAACTGCCACTTCAGCCATCGGAAATCCTTTCCGTCCGTCGTAGGTTGTATGAAGAGCCAATCCAGTTGTGTGGTCGACAGCTAAATGGCGAACACGCTTAGATCGCGTGGCTGTCGGCTGGCACAGCTATGTATTCGGCAAAAACCACGAACGCGGCTGCCGCAGGCGGCTCTCTAAGTAGATCATTGAACACGGATAGCGCATTGCGCACATGGGGAGAGGCCATATGAGACTCCCAAGCCGCATGATCGCGGTATTGTTCCACGACATAAAAATGCGTGGTGTCGGACGTGCTCTGAGCGGCGTGATACGACACCGCGCCCGACTCAGCGGATGTCTGCCGCGTGAGATCGATGAGGATGTCACGGACTTGATCGACGGTCTCGGCCCGAGCGAGAAGATTCGCGATGAACATCATTAGCAGACCCTTGTTGATGCTGGAATGCTAGCTCGGCGAAGCTGCGTCGCATTGTAGAAATGCGAAATGGCAGCGAAATCACGCGTGGCTCCGGACGCGTCAGCAACATTGTAGATCCACCGGCCTGCTGCGGCTCGGGATCAGCACCGACGCTGCACGTGCCAAACAACAGGAGGAAGGCCGGAAGCTGAGCCAGACTCTCTTTAACGGGTTCGCCGTTGACGGGATCCTCTACAATTCGCGGCTGACCGGAGCGGAATGCGTGGCGGTCTACGACCGCGCCGTTGAGGGCAGGCTCAAGGCCCGACGGGCCACGGCGCTCATGCGGAACTCGTGCCGGCGCTAAGGCAGCTGAACGTCCGGGTTATCCGTGGCGACATTGCGTAAGGGGCCGTCGGGCTATCTCTAGGTTGCCCCCTGCCCGACGCTAGGTCCCACCCATCGCACAGTACCGATGGTCATGTAGACCGCGGCCCCACGACTTGCCCCAGTTACTTGAAGGTAGTCCGCGAGTTGGCTGGCTGCTGCCACGGCTTCGATGGAAGAGGTCGGAGCCCGCAACGGGGAGGGGTTCGTTGCCTACAGCAGGGCAGCGGATACGGGCCTCTTCAATCAGGGCTGGAAGGACAGTGCCGATGCGATCTTCCATACCGACGGCACTGTTCCCAAGGGACCGATCGCCTTAAGTCGAGGTGCAAGGGTCTTCGCAGCATACCAACCGCGCTGAACGCTCGCACCTACCAAGCCGGACAGCGCTACTGGTCGCCGCATGTTGCACAGGAGCGGAAGAAGCTCGAACGCCGAGGCTTTACCCCAAGCCAGATCGACGCCGAGATCAGCCGCTATGCGACGGCGATCAGCCGCATCCTTCACTCTCAAAAGTAATATGGCTCAACACCGGATAGTGCCGCATGAGCGAGGGAGCGAGCATGTCCGTCCGCGAAGCGGAACGGAATGGGGGTGTGGGGCCTCAGGCCCCGCGTCTTCCTTCTGTTGGCGCTAACGCCGCCCGCGCGATGGCATTTCGTTCCGCCGTCGCTTGGATCGACCAGTCGCTCGCGCATGTCGCCGAGGCAGTGGAGCGCATGCCCGATGACAGGTTCCTCGCCGAGCACCAGGCCGCGCACGATGAGCCGCGCTCGCCGTCTGTCGACCTGGTTGCCGCCGTGCTTGAGCGCGAGTGGTGGCGCCGGGTGGCCTGAAGGTCGCGACGAATGAAACGCCGGCCCAGTTCAATCCGCGCGACGTCCTTCAAAGCTGGGGGGATCGATCTTCACCAAGCGGTCTGCGGCCTCGACCGCAGTTCGTATCCTGCTGCACAGCGCGAGATTTTCGGCCAGCATTTCTTCAGTGCGTTGAAGCGCGAGCTCGGTCCGGTGGATGCGCTGCCTGGCATTAGCAACTTCCGATGCCAAAAGATCGGCCGCCATCCCGTGGCCGTGGGGTTCCATATTGTCCATGGGTTTCTAATACATGGGGGGCGATATCGTTCCCTGATGTCGGGCGAAACGGCGGGCCGCAGAAAAGCGCGATGGGCACCGGCCTGCTACTCACGGAGCACCCCCTCCTCCTTGGCAGCAGCCTCGAAAGCCTGACGGACCTCTTCCGGAGTCACACGGTCCTGAAGGGCGTCGGCGCACAGTTGCACAGCCTTCCTCCACTTAGGTCCCATCTTGGTCCACTTCATGAGTTCCTCGGCGGCACCCTCGACGTTGTTGCACCCGTAGGTGACCCCAGGTCGGTCGGTCTTAACGTACACCGGAGGGGAGAACCAATGGGTTACCACGACACCTCCTACTCAGGGGAGAGATACACGTTGGCCTCCTTAGCGGCAGCCTCAAAGGCCTTTCGTATTATGTGGGGGTCAATCGAATCGCCCTCCAAGGCTGACAGGCAGAGGGTCACCGCCTTATGCCAGCGAGGCCCTCGGCGGGTCCACATTTTGAGGTGCTCAAGGGCTTCCTTCGCATTGTTGCAGCCATGCCTGACACCGCTTTCAGTCTTCACGAACACCGGAGGGACGAACCAATGGGTTGCCATGATACCTCCTACTCAGGGGAGAGATACACGTTGGCCTCCTTGGCAGCCGCCTCAAAGGCTTCACGCACCTCTTGGGGGGA
>NZ_JAMYVK010000092.1:0-11722 GCF_040323975.1 Mesorhizobium sp. M0019
GACCGCAAACCTACAAATGCACGGCGTTCAGATCATTGCTGCACCCTCGCCACGGGGCGCCAGTGCCGCGCGAGCGGCTTCGTCCTCGGGCGCGAAGCAGTCGTTCAGGATTTTGTCCGAAAGTGCCCGTGACGCTCGCGATGGCGCTGGCGATCTCTGTCTTCTCCACGATCATCGGCAGCCTGTTTGCGCTGATCGAATATCGGCGGATACCCGTGCTGCGGGAATTCGTCGTGGCGTACAAGGTCGCCTTCAAGGGCGTGCCGATGGTGATCGTGATCTTCCTTGCATACTACGGGCTCCCGCCGACCCTCCAGTTCTTGGCCTCGTTAGTCGGGATAGAGTTCAACGGTCACGCAACGCCGAACTGGGTCACGCTCGTCATCGCGTTGACCGCTTGCGTTGCCGCGTTTTAGGCGGAAGTTGTGAAGGGCGCTTTGAATTCCTTCGACACCGGCCAGGCAGACGCAGCCTACTCGTTGGGCTACAAACGAAGCCAACTGTTCCGACGAATCCTGTTTCCCCAGGTGATCGTCGCAGCAATTCCGGACCTCGCCAACTCGTTCATGGTGATCATGAAGGCGCTTTCTCTTGGATTTGCTATCGAGGTTGTTGATATCTTTGCACAGTCCCAGTTGACCGCCGCGCTGAATTTCTACTACCTCGAAGCCTTTGTGATTGCCGTCGTGATCTACATGGTGATTGCCTACATTGTCACACATATCGCCGACAGAATGGAGGCAGCCCTTAGAGTACGGACCTAAGGGTAGAATCGTCGTGAAGGAACAGATCCTCGAGAACGATCGCGGGTTCGGACTAGTGCGCGTGAGACCGAGCTTTGTCGCAGGTTGATGGAGATCCCAGGCGCCGGCCCGCTGCTGGCGAGTGCATTCGCGGCTACGGTCGCCGATGCGCATGCGTTCAAGTCGGGGCGTCTTAGCCCTGCCTTCAAGCTTCAGTCGGCTATCCTGATGCGCCTTGGTGCGGGCATGTGCGGTCATGCCTTGAACGGAATCGAAGATGCTTTCCCTGAATCACGCCGTCGCTGCCTTGAATTCAGAACGAAACCGCGATCCGTTGGCCAACCAACGAATCTCTGCTTAGGTGTATCGTCGCGCGCAATCCAGTCGGGCCAAAGCCCAATGCGGTGAAAGCGCACTTTCCGGAGGCATTCGATGCGTCGTTTAGTTCTTGCCGCTCTGCTGCTTGCCGCGCCCAGCGCCGGCGTAGCCCAGGAAAGCCTGCCCGCGCTCATGTGCCAGGCCAAGCCGACACAATCCTGCGCGCTCGACATGGCTGCGGACGCGATCCGCACTGCGGCACCGCTGACGACTGAGAACTTGCCCTACGGTGGCATGGTCGAGGCAGCGTCTCGCGCCGGGCGACTCGTTCTGGCGCTCGAATTCGCCGCCCAGTTGAAGAAGACGGACTCGATCGCGTCAGCCGACCTGATCGCCGCTTTTGCCCGCGCCGACCGTCTGGCCGATCTGCAAGCGACCCTTTCACGCCTCGAAACGTCGGAGACGAAATATGCCTTCGTCATCGGCCCGGTCCTTGTTGAACTGGGCCGCGAGGAAAGACTCGCCGCCTTGCTGAAAGCCATCCAGCCACCGCCGGATCCGTTCCAGCTTGGCTATTGGCAGGTGCTCGGCCATTTGCGCGCCGGCCGTGCGGCGGAAGCGGTGAAGCATCTGGGCGACGTGCCAGAGACCGAGCAGGAGGAGTTGGCCGGGGCGGCTGCGGAAACGCTCTATTTCGGCGGCGAGACCGAGCGCGCCAAACCGATGCTGCCTTACCTGACCTCATCCGATCCCAGCGCCATTCGCCGCAAGGCCTACATTGCGACGAAAACGAAGGACAAAGCGGCTGCCGACGCGGTCCTTGTCTCATTGGCGCAGGTGCCGCCCGACGACTACCCCTACATCGCGCTGGAGGTGATCTATGCGCTGGCTGCCACGGGGCAGTGGCAAAAGGCAATCGATCTTGCACAGACACTTCCTGCGTCCGACCGGGCCTATGCCTTCATCAACGTTGCGGAACATGCCCGCCAGCCGGAAGTCTTCGCGGTCATCGAGAAGGCGATGCGCGACGACCCTGCCAACTTCAACCGCGACCGTATGGCCAATGGCCTGGTTCGAGCGCTGACCTTGTCCGGCTACCTGCCGGTTGCGCAAACCTTCATCGATTCTGCGACGAACGACTACGACAAGGAAACGCTTATCACGTTCGCCGCCGCCGCGCTTGCGGAAACGGGCAAGCCGTCCGAAGCGCTGCGATTTACGCAGGCGGTGCAGGACCCGCGCCGCAAAGCCTGGGCGCTTTGGGAAGTTGCTTCGAAGATAGCGCCTTGAACTCTACAGCCATCATGCGCAAGACAATCGCCTTTCTCTGCAGTGCTTAGCAATCGTCCCCGGCGTCAGCGGGTCCGGCATCACGATGACGGGCCGCCGGCTTTTCGGCTTCGACCGTCCACTGTCGGCTCGTTTTGCGCTGCTTTTGGCGATGCCGACCGTCTCCGGCGGCGGGTTCGCTTGCCCCAAGCCAATGGGCAGCCTCTTTGCGCAACCAAGGTCACCACTCGCGCACAGTACGCCCATCTCCTACCGGCAGCTTTCGGGACAGCCCCAAGAGACCTCGAACGACCGAGATGAGGTGCGAAGCGGTCAGTCGCCATGCGATGGTCAGAGGTCTTGCTCGGGTCATAGCGGTGAATTGACCCGGAGCAAGCGAGCTTCCGCTTAGCGTCGGTTCCGGCCGCCCGGTTTTCGCATAAGTCCGGATTAAAGCGACTGTTTTGCGCCTGATTTTTGCACCGTCCCACAATAGGCAGTTTCGCGACCACCGCAACCATGGCGGTTGCTGCGGCGTATTTCTGACCCAGCCTATGGGGCTATCCGCTTGCCGATTTCTGAGCCAGAGCGCATTGAGGTATATCCTATCTGGCTACGTGCGCGACGGCGGTCAGCGTTGCTTGTGTTGCTCAGTGGCCTACACGGATGAAACTTCCTGCCATTGGCCGCCGAAACTCGCTTCCGCTTCGCGCCAGAGGAGAACTTCGGCCCGCCCCCTTTGTGCACTGTGCGCTTCAGCTGTGGCCAGTTGCAGGCCTTCCCACGCGACGGCTCCACGGAAAATCTTGACCCGTTAGAGATCTGCGTTGTCTTCGAATCTGCTTGCTGGCCCTGAGCGGACATAGACTCGCGCCAGAAATGAAGCGCGGAAGCGAATTTTCGCGGCCGTTGCGCATTGCTTTGATCCAGCCTGAGTCAGCAAAAGGGGACAGGCGATAACCTATGTACCGGGCGTCGTCCGTTGGAGACCAGCCGGCATGTGGTAACGGTCAAAACTCGTTTCCCCAGTTCGTCGGTTTGCTGTACCGGTCGGCGACAAGAAATTCAGGGCACAGAGTTATGGCGAGACAATTCTTCCGGGGCCGTCCCTTCCGAAATACCCACGAAAACAGGGCATTCGACCGGCTTTGTCATGCGGTTGAGCTCTACACTCAAAACACCGACGACGTTCGGGTCATAGGCAACGTCGAGTACGACAGTGGTCAGATCGATGCGCTCGTGCTCAAGAGCCATGCCATCACCATTGTCGACTTCAAGGACTGGGGTGGGGTCATCACGATTGGTCCAAACCTTCCCTGGGTGAACCAGGACGGCGTCAAGGTGAAAGGCGGGAGCTACGCAAACCCCTTCATGCAAATCTGCGCCTATCGTGCCGAACTGGCTTCGGATTTGGAGACCGCCAAGTGGCCGGGCCAGGACTATTCGCACATCTCCGGATTTGTGGGGCGATAATTTCCGCAAAGTGAAATCGCCGTTCAGAGCATAAACATGCAAGCCGACGCAAAGCCGATACAATCAATTCTGGCTGGCACCGGTAAGCTGTCGGCAGAAACGATCAAGCGACTGACGGCTGGCCCGGGATTTTCTAGGTGGGTTGACCGTCCACGCCGCGGGTTCCATCCGAGCTTCCCTTGGACGCCATGGGCTCTGCAATGTCTGCCATCCGAGAATTCGCGCATCATATGAACCCCCGCATCGACCGCAACATCTTGCCCCAGGCTCCGAGACCTGGCCGATGCGGTATCAAAACAATGAGCTCTGCAGTTTGGCGAGACGCTCACAGCAGCCGGAGACTACCCCTCGCTCGTTGCAACCGTCTCTGTTGTCGAGGTTTGTGATCAGCGAGCAGGGGCTGAAATGCGCAGTGTTGTCGTCATCCTTATCATTTGTGCCCTGATCATCCTCGCATTCTCGCCGTCGTGGTATGACAACGTGGTGGGAGAGAACCGGATCGTGGGCTCGGTGGACACCTCCTTCGCCATTCACCCCAGACAGCCGCTTGCTCCGTCAATTGGAGGCTGAGCCACGGTCACAGATCGACGATGGGAGACGAGATCGCCACATCAGCCGCACCGACATCCCAGGGCTGCGAGTGGGGCTCTACGCTGCCGCCGGGCGTTGGTGCATGGATCGATTTTAGGGATTTGCCGGTAGGCGGTGGGATCGCAAATGAGACGATCTTCGCCTAATGCCGAGTAGGCAGCCAAGCGCATGGACGAGCTCAGGCAGGCGATCGTCGAGGAGATTCCACGGCTGCGCCGTTATGCACGCGCGCTGCTTCGCGACCGCGATGCCGCCGACGATCTCGTGCAGGACAGCCTCGAACGGGCGCTGTCGAGAATGGAAAGCTGGGCGATCGGTGACTCGCCGCACCGCTGGCTGCTCACGATCATGCACCATCTGTTCGTGGACCAGTCGCGGCGCGCCAAACGCCATGTCCAGGCAGTGACAGCAATGCCGAAGGCAATAGATGCGATCGCAACGCCGCCACCGCAGGTCGACAAGCTCGCTTCGCGGGAGGTGCTTTTGGCGCTTCAGCAGCTCCGCCCCGAATGGCGCTCGGCACTCGCGCTCGTCGCGGTCGAAGGCCTTTCCTATGCCGATGCCGCGAACGCGCTCGGCATCGGGGCGGGCACACTGGCGTCGCGGATCGCCAGGGGCAGAGAGGAGCTGCGCTCGATCCTCGATGACGTAGCGCGCAGCGTGACCGAGGCGGTCGAAAAATAGCCGGGGCAGTTGCCCCGATGGCGCTATCACGTTGCGGTGCGAAGACTCAATCGTTCGGCAATCCGTACAAGGTCGGCCAAGGTTCGGACTTCCATCTTGCGCATGACATGGCCGCGATGGATCTTGACCGTGATCTCGCTCAGACCCATCTCGCCAGCGATCTGCTTGTTCATGAGGCCTTTGGTGACGAACAACATGACCTCCTTTTCGCGAGGAGTCAGCGTTTGATAGAGGGCCGATACGGCCGCCGCCGCCTGGTCGGATTCCAGCCTCTTGCGGTCGCTCTCAAGCGCGGCGAAGACCGCATCGAGCATGGCCTGGTCGCGGAACGGCTTGGTCAGAAAATCGACCGCTCCGGCCTTCATTGCGCGCACCGACATCGGGATATCGCCGTGCCCGGTCATGAACACGATCGGCATGTGAATGCCCGCCTCCGCAAGTTGAGCCTGAAAGTCGAGACCGCTGGCGCCGGGCAGGCGAATATCCAGCACGAGGCAGCTTGGCGTTGCCGGCAGTTTGCCTTGCAGGACTTCGCGGGCGGAGGCAAACAGCTCGACCTGCAGACGCACAGACCTGAACAGGCTGCTCAAGGCGTCTCTCAGGGCGGCGTCATCGTCGATGACATAGACGATCGACGACGAAGCGGCGGCCGAGATTCGGCCTGGATCGAAAACGGCTGTCACGATAGCGACTCCTCGATGATGGGTAGACTGACGACGAAACAGGCGCCGCGTTCCAGGTCCGGCACGACGGAAATGCGGCCCCCATGCGCCTCGACGATCGACCGGCAGATCGACAGCCCCATCCCCATGCCGTCAGCCTTGGTCGTATGGAATGCGGTGAAGAGCTGGGCCATCGAGGTCGGGTCGATTCCCACCCCGGTGTCCCGGACCTCGACGATCGTGGACCGGTCCTCCCTATCAGGCGCTCGACTGCTGGACCTGATGGACAGAACCCGCGATCGGTCGGTAACGCCCGACATCGCCTGGATGGCGTTCATCACCAGATTGATGATCACCTGCTGCAACTGGACACGGTCACCAAGAACAGGCGGCGCCGAGGGCTCCAGATCAAGTCGCAGAGCAACCCGCTGCTCGACCAATTCACGCTCGACGAGCAGAAGCACATCGTCGACTATTTCGTTTATGTTCAACCTGGCCTGCCTGGCATCGCCCTTGCGGACCAAAGCGCGCAGGCGCGCCACCACCTGGCTTGCCCTGCGGGCATCGCTGATCATTCCCTCGACCGAGCTGCGCACCTCGTCGAGATCGGGCACGTCCCGCTGCAGCCAGCGCAGGCACGCATCTCCATTGGTCACGACCGCGGCCAGAGGCTGATTGACCTCGTGCGCGATGGAGGCCGTCAGTTCTCCGAGCGTGGTCACCCGCGTCACGTGTGCAAGCTCGGCCTGCGCCTTGTGCAGCGCGTCTTCTGCCCGACGCCGATCCTCGATGTCGGTGTTGACGCCGTACCAGCGCAGAATTCGGCCGCTCTCATCGCGCAATGGCGCTGCGCGCGACAACAGCCAACGATATTCGCTTCCCGCCGAGCGCACGCGGCATACGGCTTCGAAAGGTTCCCCGGTCGCCAGCGACCTCGACCATTCGGCTTCGAGCCGCTGCGCATCGTCGGGATGCACGACGGACTGCCATTGGCCCTCGGCAACCGTCCAGCCCAGGTCCGACCAGCGCGCGTTGACCAGAACCATCGATCCATCCGCCGCGGATGCGCTCCAGACCATGTCGGGTATGGTGTCGATCGCCCGCTGCAATTCCTGCTCGGCCTGGCGCAGTTTCTCGTCCGCCTGCTTGCGGTCGGTGATGTCGTTGTTGATCTCCATCGTGGCGCCGGGGCGGCCGCGTTCGTCCCGCTGAAGCGACCACCGGCTCGCAACCACGACCTCGGCGCCATCGCGCGTCGTGTGCGTAAGCTCCCCCTCCCAGCGATCTGCGGCATGGAGCTGCACCGCAATGTGCCTTGGCGTGTCCGGGAACTTCGTCTTCAGCAGCTCTGTCACTCGACGACCGACGGCCTGCTCGCTCGTCCAGCCATACTCTTCTTCGGCGCCTGCGTTCCAGAACGTGATGACGTCGTCGCTGTCGCGAACGATTATCGCGTCATGGGTCAGCTCCAGAAGTGCGGCCTGGTCACGCAGGTCACGCGTCGCCTGCTGGTTCTTCAGCGCAAGGAACGTCGTGATGGCGATCGCAAAGAGGCTGATCAGGCAACGGACGATAGGATCGCTTTCCGAGGAGTCTCCGTGGACGACCGCAAAACTGCCCAGCGTCAGGATCGCACAGAACACGCCGACCGCCAGCAAGCGTTTGCCGCTGAAGAAATTGGCGGACATCAAAACCACCACGACGTATGCGACTGCGATTGCCCCACTGTCGAGAGATGAGAAGGTGTCGATGAAAAAGATGGCCGCGGCCACGGCAAAGGCAGCAATGGGATACATGGGCGTGTGCGACCGCATCATTGTCGGTGTTCGTTGCATTTGGCAGGCCTCGCACGGTTCCCAACGCGGCAGGTCCTGGTGTGGTGGATCTGAATTCCTGCTGCTGCGGAACGTGGTGCGAATTTCGGATTCGCCACACTGCGATGACATAGTGCTATTTTCGGCACGTAAAATGGGCTGCGCGCCAGCCATGGGGCGACACGTCGTCGCGACCCTCGGCTGTCGTCCGGCATCGAGGCCGCTTTTCGCGGGGGCTGGTTCGCTACGCAAACACCGCGTCAGCATCACGCCGGCCGTCGAGCGGCGGAGCTCATGCGCTGGCGCTCGGCAGATGGACCGCAATCGTTGTCCCGAGGCCTTCCACGCTTTGTGCGTCGACATAGCCTAGCGACTGGTCGATAAACGCCTTGACCATTGGAAGCCCCAGTCCGGTACTTTTTCCAGGTGGCTTCGTCGTAAAGAACGGGTCGAAGGCACGGCTGACCACCTCCTTCGTCATCCCGCAACCGGTGTCGCTGACGCTCACGCAGACGTAGTGCCCGCGTTTCAGGCCGAGTGTCTCGGCGGTCAGTTCGGCATGACATGTCTCGATGCATATCCGGCCGCGTCGGGCATCGCGTCGCGCGCGTTGACGACGAGATTGAACAAGACACTTTCGAGCTGATGGCCGTCGCAAAACGCAAGCATTCGTCCGGCTCCCAACTCCATCCTGACGTCAGTGCGAGGTCCGGCCAGGCATTTCAGCACGACCTCCACGGAGGCGATGGCATCGTTGAGGTCGATCATGCTTCGTACAGCTTCGTCGGCTCGCGCGAAACGCAATAGCCGATGAGCTAAATGCTCGGCCTGAAGCAAGGAATTCTGGGCCGCGTCAGCAAGCGCGTCGCACTCGGCCGCCCGGCCTTGTTCTAACCGCGCTCTCATGACACCCAGCATACCCATGACCGCTTGAAGGCGGTTGTTGAAATCGTGCGCGATCCCGCCAGCCATCTGTCCGACGATGAACATGTCGCTGGCGCGCCGCAATTGCCAGCTGTCGCGCCCCTCGGAATGGAGTGTTTTGCTCACGCGTCTTGCGGCCGTTTTGCGCGCCGGACGGAGCGGTTGATTTGACGCTGCTGTCCCTGCCTTGGGCTGCCGGAAAAGCCCGCGCGTCGTCGTTCCATATTCCATGATGCATCGTCGTCATGCTCCATTCGCACCTCTTTTGTGGCACAGGCACAAGTTGTCGATCAGTCTACCTGCCCTCGGATTCAACAGCGGAAATCGGCTGCAATCTTCCCAAAAAAGAACGGCAGCGTGACTATGTGTATTTGGATCGGTGCCACGGCGTTGGCTTGCCCCCGCCTGATCCGTTCAACGCATTCTCGATACAATCGATCAACGCATTGCCGTCGAAGGGCTTGCTGAAGAAGCCGACCGCGCCACCGGCAAGGGCGTCGCGACGGGTACGCTCTTCGGGATAGGCGGTGATGAAGATGACCGGCATCGTGCGGCAGCGGGCCAGCAGCAAGCGCTGCAGCTCGAGACCGGTCATTCCCGGCATCTGCACGTCGGTAATGACGCAGCAGGTGTCATCGATACGGTATGAACGCAGCAGTTCTTCGCCGGACGCGAACGCGTCAGCACGCAAGCCGAGGGAACGTATCAGATTGGCGGTGGACGCGCGGACCGCCTCGTCGTCATCAACGATGGCGATCGTCGGGATGTGTGACACCTCTACGTCCTTCCAAAGATTTTGGTCGTTTCCAGCGACGTGATTTCTGGCGACTAAAGTACAAATGTCATGCGTGAATCGTAACCATACAGTGGTTTGCGTAGTGGACTTTTCGGGTGACGAATGCCCGCCCATGTGGCGACGACTTGCAAGACAGTGCGCAATCCCGCGGTGCGTTGCGGACTGATGTTCGTCAAAATCTTGAAACCCGTCGCCAGCTGCATCAGATGTTCCGACGCCGTTCGCACAGACGCGGCGATGGCGGGGACCGCCGCCTCCAATTCCAGATCCATCCTGCCAGGAACTACCACTATGCCACGCCCACCTCTCCCACCATTCGCCGAACAGACTGCAATAGAGAAGGTCCGGCTAGCGGAGGACGGCTGGAACAGCCGCGATCCAGGGTCGCGCTCGCTTACACAGAGGACAGCCGGTGGCGCAATCGCGCCGAGTTCATCGTTGGTCGTGAAGCCATCGTCGCGTTCCTCACGCGCAAATGGGCACACGAGCTCGACTACGGGCTGATCAAGGAACTGTGGACCTTCAGAGACAACCGCATCGCCGTTCGCTTCGCCTACGAATACCACGATGACAGCGGCAACTGGTTTCGCGCCTACGGCAACGAGAACTGGGAGTTCGATCTGCCTTGGTGCACGGATGCTGGCTGCGGCGCAATGGGGTCTTTGATGCCTTCGTCTATGCCCTGCTTACCGTGCAACGAACGGACTCCGGGCGTGCACAGGCGAGCATGCGGTTGAGAACACCACAACCGATGGCAACCTCCGCCTGCTGGGCGGCAAAGGAGCGGGCCCGCAGACGTCGGCCGATCAGCCCCTTGTAGCGCCCGATGGCCGTTTCGATCAAAGCGCGCTTTCCGTAGCCCGTGGCAGCCTGCCATTTCAGCCGACCAACATTTGCGATTGCTCTGATATGGCGATCTCTTTGATCGGGCGGCCCAGTACCGCCCGCTTCTGTCGCCGTGACCCGCGGCGGAATAACAATCCGTGCGGTGGCGCTGTGTTGCAGGACGGCACTGTAGGTGGGGCTGCCATCATAGGCTCCGTCGGCTGTGAATTGACCGATCTCTGCGTCGATCTGATCAAGCAGCGGCTCCACCTGGGCGGGATCGCCGTCGTCCTGATCGGTCAGCCTGTGGGCGATGATCTCACCGTTATCCGCGTCCAGAGCCAGATGCAGCTTGCGCCAGGCGCGCCGCGATCTGGCGCCGTGCTTGTCTTCCAGCCATTGGCCGGCCCCGAACACTTTCAAACCGGTGCTATCGATCAGCACGTGCAGCGGGCCATCCGCTGGATCGCTCTGCCGGCGGAGCCGCGGCGCCCATCTCTGTGCCCTGCGGCTCAGTGTCGTATGATCGGGAGCAGGCAGATCAAGGCCCATCAGATCGAGCAGCGAGACCATCAACCCTTCGTCAGGCTGCCCCGCCGCCGCAGGCCTGCCTCGTACTGTGGCCAGTTCGTCACCTTGTATTTCATCTTCGGTATTCGGTGACGGCGGGTGGCATTGTGTTTGAAAGGCATTAGGCGAAAATCGTCTCATTTGCGATCCCACCCGCCTACCGGCAAATCCCTAAAATCGATCCATGCACCAACGCCGCTCCGTTCGACCTTAACGTACGATTTCGAACTGCTCTTGTTCCGACCCCGAGAAGGCCGATTCCTATCCGGCGCTGGCCAACCATATCGGCGCACCGATCAATACCGCTCTCATCCTGGAGCACTGGGACGATCTGTTGCGCCTGGCCGCCTCGATCACGACGCGCACCGTCTCTCCCTCGACGATCCTCAAACGGCTGTCTGCCTCATTGAAATCGAGCGACCTGGCGAAGGCGCTCCGCGAGCTCGGCCGCATCGAGCGAACCCTGTTCATGATCGAGTGGTATTCGAGCCCGGCATTGCGCCGGCGATGCCAAGCAGGCCTCAACAAGGGCGAAGCTGCCCACAAGCTCAAGCGCGCCGTGTTCTTCCATGAGCGCGGTGAAATCCGGGATCGCTCTTTTGACAGTCAGGCATTCCGCGCCTCTGGCCTCAACCTCGTTGTCAGCGCCATCGTGCATTGGAACACCGTCTATATCAGCCGGGCCACGACCCATCTGCGCCAGCAGGGCCGAAATATTCCCGACGATCTGCTCAAACACGTCTCGCCGCTCAGTTGGGAGCACATCAACCTCACCGGCATCTATTCGTGGGATGCCGAGCAGGAAATGCCCGAAGGCTTCAGATCCCTGCGACTTCCAGGAAGGATCCTCCGAGCCGCATGACGTTCATCGTTTGTTCGACCTTAGCGCAGGACGCCTTTATCAACCAAAGACAGCAATATCCTTGTTTTCTGGGGCCTTCCATGCGATTCTTCGGGCATGATCGGAAGGAGATGAGAATGTCTGAAACGGTGCTGGCAGCGCTTTCCAATATTCGGACCACTGAAGAGATGATCGTGGCGTTCCGTGATGAG
>NZ_JAMYVK010000093.1:0-11276 GCF_040323975.1 Mesorhizobium sp. M0019
GTGCCATCGTCGAAACCTCCCGAATCAACAATGGCAGCTACAGAATCACACATGATTCCAACCCCGCAAGCCAAACCTGCTACCCGACCAAAACTCCCTTGACACCTCTCCGAAGCAGATGTGTGCGCACGCTAGCCCCGCCGGGGAGAAGAGGCTGGCATCAACGCCGACGACCTCCTCTCCCCTCGGGGAGAGGTCGGATTGCCCCGAATTGCCCTTCGCAATTCGGTTGGCAATCCGGGTGAGGGGGACTTCTGCCGCCCGCCGCAAAAAATGTCGGAACCGCCCTTCGCCATGCGTCCTTGAGAGGCAAGGCGCGTTGCCGGAACCTTGGCGCGCGTGGTCAAAATCCTAAGAGATGGAGATGACGATGATCAGCTTTCCCAACGAATCCGCTGAATACCGCACCGCCCGCGACACCCTTTTGCAGAAGGAAATCGAGCTGCGCCGCGCCATGGAGGATGTAGCCGTCGCCCGCCGCGCGTTGCCCAAGGGCGGGCTGGTGCCGCAGGATTATGTGTTCGACGGGCTTGGCGCCGACGGCAAGCCGGCCAAGGTCAAGCTGTCGGAGCTGTTTGCGCCCGGCAAAGACACGCTGCTCATCTATAACATGATGTTTCCGCGCCATCCGAATGAGACACGCGACGTCGCGACCAGCGGCGGCACGGCGAAGCTTGCGCGGCAGGATCAGCCGTGCCCGTCCTGCACGGCGCTGCTCGATCAGTTCGACGGCGCCATCGGCCATCTCGAAGCCGCCGGATTCAATTTCGCCGTGGTCGGCAAGATGGCGCTGGAAAATCTGCTGACGCTCGGCCGCGACCGTGGCTGGACAAACATGCGGCTGGTCTCCTCGGCCGGCAACAATTTCAAGCGCGATTATCACGCCGAGGACGAAGCCGGC
Organism: Mesorhizobium sp. M0019; assembly: GCF_040323975.1. Classification (NCBI taxonomy): domain Bacteria; kingdom Pseudomonadati; phylum Pseudomonadota; class Alphaproteobacteria; order Hyphomicrobiales; family Phyllobacteriaceae; genus Mesorhizobium; species Mesorhizobium sp. M0019. Next base: position 902 of record NZ_JAMYVK010000093.1, read on the forward strand.
GCTCAACTCCCCGTCCTGTCGGTGTTCCACCGCGATGCCGACGGTATCAGGCATTTCTGGAGCTCCGAGCTGGGTTTCACGCTGCCGGAACCCGGCCAGGACCCGCGCGCCATCGGTACCTGCGAGATCTTGTGGAACCTGATGGATTTCGCGCCGGAGGGCCGGCCGGACTGGGACGAGCAGCTGCAGTATGATTGCTGCCACTGACCTTGGCATTCCCTGTCGGCGTATCGGGAAATCCTGCCGGTGCCGGGCTCTTGTCCCGATGTGATTTGACGCTGCGGCGCGCTGACCTACCCTCTAGTGCCGGAACCGGGGAGACGAGCGATGCAGTCACCTTTCAACCGGAGCGTCACGCTGGCAGCGGCGGTGATCCTTGCTGCCGTCACCGCAGCCTATGCCCATCACGGCTGGTCGTGGACGCAGGACGGGTTTTTCGAACTCAAGGGCAGGATCACGGCCATCTATATCGGCAACCCGCACGCCACGCTGGACGTCGATGCCGAGGGCGAGGCCTGGCGGGTGGAGATGGCGCCGCCGTCCCGCACGATCGCCGCCGGCTTCACCGAGGAGGTCGCCAAGGTCGGCGACGAGGTGACCGCGATCGGCCATCGCTCGCGCGACGAGAGCGAAAAACGCATGAAGGCAGTCCGCGTCATCGTCGGCGGCAAGACCTATGATGTCTATCCCGACCGCGTGCCGCCGGCTTGAATGGACGGGTTTTTCGCCGGCATTGAGCAACTCGCTTTGGTGCGGGGGCTGAAGGCCTCCTTCGTCGCCTACCCAATCGTCAACGCGCTCCACATCATGTCGATCGGCGCGCTGCTGACCAGCGTCTGGCTCATTGACCTCAGGATCCTGGGCGCCTTCCGCTCGCTGCCGCAGGCGGCGTTCGTGGCGCTGCTGCGCCGCACCGCGTTGGGCGCGTTTGGCGGCGCGCTGGTCACGGGGTCGCTGCTCTTTTCAGTCAGGGCGAGCGAGTATGCGGCGATGCCGATCTTCCTCGCCAAGATGACACTCATCCTCCTCGCCGGCGCCAATTTCCTTGTCTTTATGCGCCTCTGCCGCGCAAGAGGCGGTGACGAGCCGGCTGGCGGGACCGTCACAATTCTGGCGGTGCTCTCGCTGGTGCTGTGGACGTCGGTGCTTTTCGCCGGACGGTTTATTGGGTTTCTCGGCTAGGCTGAGCGTCGGCAATGGCCTTCCCCAGGCGAGAGATAAGCTCCCTGCAAATGCAGCCAGAGGGAGTTTGCTATAAATCATTGAGTTGCCGGTGATGTCGGCCAAGGTGCGGGCGCACGGCCTACCGTGTTCAACAGCGGTCCGGGCCAACGGTTGTTCATCTCGGCGACGCCGCCGGTGGACATCGTGACGGGCGAGATGGTGCGTGGTGACATCGGGACACAGACCGAGGCATCGCTGATCCCTTGCATTCATTGGAGATAGAAAACTACTTTGGTCCTTCTAGAAGCCTGAACCAATCCTTTACAGTCAATTTCAAACGGTCAATTTCGTCTTCGGCAAGCAAGCCGCAGTGGGCGATAGGCCCCCGAAGGGTATTTAAGGAAAACATTACTCTGCCTAGCGCTTTCTGATTGCTAAGGATCCCACCGAACAGAATCCAATTCGATCGAATTATTTCGCCCAATTGACCGAACGAAACATAATCAAGCTCATTCTCCGAGCGGCTAGTAACAGCCGCTTCTTGCTCTCGTTGCTGGTTAAATTTACACTCTTCTTTTGCGCTACCGGGTGAATATTGATCCCACCAGTTAAGACCGTAAGCTTCAGATAAAGTTTCATCGATTAATTTTCTAATGTCATTTTCGAGCATATAGAATAACTTGTAGTACCGGGACATAAGGTCGGCATTTGCGCGCACATCACTAGAAAACTGATTGATTGATGCGAAAATTTCCGGTTCTTTTTCAATCGTCCGAGCGCCGACGTCTGCAGGAGAGTTGCCATCGACAGACATCTTTAGAGAGGCGCACTTAAGTATAAATAGCTCTGTCTTTTCGGCTTGTCTCATTTCATCAAATTCTCTTTTATGCTCTTAAATATCGCATTAAGAACATTCAGGTCTGATGTTTCTGGTAATACAATATTTATATTGTAAAGCAATCCGATTTCTCGCGACGGGCCATCGCGCACTTCAGGTCGTAAAGGCGCTTTGTTCTCCAAGGGTTCCGTCGCTTCATTGATTTCAGCGGTGGGGGCGTTTAGATCGAGATTTGACGGGACGTAGGATTTGATAACGTTGAATGTGCCGCGGATAGCCATTGCGACAGGATCGTTGGATTTTAGGCCTGTTATTTCGACGATTATGTCTTTGAGCTTCGATTCTTCCGCCGAATGTGCATATTCGCTCCGGCGAAAAATCTCTTGAAACGCGCTTCGCAGACCTTGCCAAGCTGCCATTCCCCGACCGCTATCTGTTCTAAATTTTGCGTACAGCTCGGTCGGCGTACCGTCGCTGCCAAGGAAGTTCATTTTCTTTAGTACTGGTATCGTAGCTCTCGCAGCTCCGCCCGAGAGCTTGAGTACATTCTCAAGAAAATCAACGCTGAATCTTTCTGGGCGTTGGGCTTCGATCAGGCGGTCTAGCGCTTTTTTTAGAGTTCCGCTGGCAGTCAAGTAAGGTAGATTGCCGGGTATTTTTCGTTGCACCGCAGTTTGTTTGTCTCCGCCATTTGCCGCCGGGTCTGGCATTTCAGAAGGTTCTTTGTTCTCATTATCCTCAATTTTCTTCGCCATTTTCTACCCCATTATTTGAAGCGAGCCTGACAGATAAATTGATGCTTATCAATTGTAAGCGTTGTCCTTTTCACGGTGATCCCGTGTTGAGGCACTCCTCCGGCGGAAAGACTCTCGATCTTGTGGGCGAGATGGATCGGCACTTTTCTGCCACGACGGATGGAGGCTTCTGGCTGGCTTGCAACGTTGGCGGGACAGCGCCCCCCTCTGGCCTGCCGGCCATCTCCCCCACAAGGAGGGAGATTGGCTAATTGTCAGGCAAAATATTCCTGCAACGGCCTGACCTCGAGGCTCCCCGCCTTCAGCGCAGCAATCGCCTCCGCCACCGCAGCCGCGCCCGAGAGCGTCGTGTAATACGGCACTTTCTGCATCAGCGTCGCCCTGCGCAGCGATTTGGAGTCCGACACCGCCTTCTGGCCGTCCGTGGTGTTGAAGACGATCTGCACCTGGCGGTTGCGGATGGCGTCCTCGATGTGGGGGCGGCCTTCCAGCACCTTGTTTATTTTCTCGGCGACGACGCCGTTCTCGGCGAGGAAGCGGGCGGTGCCGGAGGTGGCGAGTACTTTAAAGCCCTGGCCGGCGAGACGCTTGACCGCCGGCAATATGCCTTTCTTGTCCTCGTCGCGCACCGAGACAAACAGCGTGCCCGCGCGGGGGAGATCAACACCCGCCCCCAACTGGCTCTTGGCGAAGGCGAGCGCGAAGTCGCGGTCGAGGCCCATGACCTCGCCGGTCGAGCGCATTTCCGGGCCGAGCAATATGTCGACGCCGGGGAACCGGGCGAAGGGGAATACCGCTTCCTTGACGGCGATGTGGCCGGGGTTGCGCGGGTCGGGCATGGCGCCGTAGTGGGCGAAGGCGTCTTCCAAGCTTTCGCCGGCCATGATGCGGGCAGCAATTTTCGCAATCGGCCGCCCGATCGTCTTGGCGACGAAGGGCACGGTGCGCGACGCGCGCGGGTTGACCTCCAGCACATAGACGGTGCCGTCCTTGATCGCATATTGCACGTTCATCAGGCCGCCGACATTGAGCGCGCGGGCAAGCGCTGCCGTCTGGCGCTCCAGCTCATCGACGAGTTCCGAGGGGAGGGAATGCACCGGCAGCGAGCAGGCACTGTCGCCGGAATGGATGCCGGCCTCCTCGATGTGCTCCAATATGCCGGAGACGTAGGTCGACCTGCCGTCGCAGAGGCAATCGACATCGACCTCGATGGCGCCCGAGAGATAGGTGTCGAACAGAAGCGGGTTCTTGCCGAGCAGCGTGTTGATCTGGCCGGTCTTGTCGTTGGGGTATTTCTGCTTGATGTCCTCCGGCACCAGGCCGGGCACGGTGTCGAGCAGATAGGATTGCAGCATGCTCTCGTCGTGGATGATCTGCATGGCGCGGCCGCCGAGCACATAGGACGGGCGCACGACCAGCGGGAAGCCGAGCTCGCCGGCGACGAGGCGGGCCTGCTCGACCGAATAGGCGATGCCGTTCTTCGGCTGGCTGAGGCCGAGCTTGTGCAAGAGCTTCTGGAAGCGGTCGCGGTCTTCGGCGAGATCGATCATGTCGGGCGAGGTGCCGAGGATCGGGATGCCGGCCTTTTCCAGCGCATCGGCGAGCTTCAGCGGCGTCTGGCCGCCGAACTGGACGATGACGCCGACCAGCTCGCCGGCCGCCTGTTCGGCGCGCAATATCTCCAGCACGTCCTCCGGCGTCAGCGGCTCGAAATAGAGCCGGTCGGAGGTGTCGTAATCGGTCGAGACGGTCTCCGGGTTGCAGTTGATCATGATCGCCTCGAAGCCGGCGTCGCGCAGCGCAAAGGCGGCATGGCAGCAGCAATAGTCGAATTCGATGCCCTGGCCGATGCGGTTGGGGCCGCCGCCGAGGATGACGACCTTTTTCCGCGATGAGACCTGCGCCTCGTTGGCGAGCGCGCCGGCAAAGGGGACCTCATAGGTCGAATACATGTAGGCGGTGGGCGAAGCAAACTCGGCGGCGCAAGTGTCGATGCGCTTGTAAACCGGATGAACGTCGAGTGTACGCCTAATCTTCTCGATCTCTTCGACGTCCTTCCTGACCAGGGATGCGAGGCGGGCGTCGGAAAAACCCATCGCCTTCAACATGCGCAGATTGGCGGCGTCCTCGGGGATGCCGTGCTCGCGGATGCGATCCTCCATGGCGAGGATGCCGGCGATCTGCTCGAGGAACCACGGGTCGATCTTGCACATAGCGTGCACGTCTTCCAGCGAGGTGCCCATGCGAATCGCCTGCGCCACCATGCGCAGCCGGTCCGGCGTCGGCGTGCCGAGCGCGGCGCGAATGGCGTTGCGGTCGTCGACGTGGCTGGCGGCCGTGCTGCCATGGCCGATGCCGGGGATCTCGATTTCGTCCAGCCCGGTCAGGCCGGTTTCCAGCCCGCGTAGCGCTTTCTGCAGCGATTCCTGGAAAGTGCGGCCGATGGCCATGACCTCGCCGACCGACTTCATCGAGGTGGTCAGCACCGGCTCGGCGCCGGGGAATTTCTCGAAGGCAAAGCGCGGGATTTTGGTCACGACGTAATCGATGCTCGGCTCGAACGAGGCCGGCGTTGCTCCGCCTGTGATGTCGTTCTCGAGTTCGTCCAGCGTATAGCCGACGGCGAGTTTTGCCGCGATCTTGGCAATTGGAAAACCGGTCGCCTTGGAAGCCAAGGCGGAGCTGCGCGAGACGCGCGGGTTCATCTCGATCACCACCAGGCGGCCATCGGCCGGGTTGACGGCGAACTGCACGTTGGAGCCGCCGGTCTCGACGCCGATCTCGCGCAGCACCGCGATCGAGGCGTTGCGCATCATCTGGTATTCTTTGTCGGTCAGCGTCAGCGCCGGGGCGACGGTGATTGAATCGCCGGTATGCACGCCCATCGGGTCGATGTTCTCGATCGAGCAGACGATGATGCAGTTGTCGGCCTTGTCGCGGACAACCTCCATCTCATACTCCTTCCAGCCGAGCACGCTCTCCTCGATCAGCACTTCGGTGGTCGGCGAGGCGTCGAGGCCGGACTGGACGATCTCGAAGAATTCGGCGCGGTTGTAGGCGATGCCGCCGCCGGTGCCGCCCATGGTGAAGGAGGGGCGGATAATAGCGGGCAGGCCGACATGCTCGAGCGCTTGTGCTGCAATCGCCATGGCATGGCTGATATAGCGCTGCTTGCGGTCGCCTTCGCCGAGGTTCCAGCGCGTTTCCAGAGCATCGAGCGCGGCGTCGAGATTTTCGGGCTTCTCGGCCTTCAACTCGGCGCGCTCGGCCTCGTGCGTCTTGCGGTCGGCATTCTTGACGTCGGTGGCGTTGGCCAGCATCGACTTCGGCGTTTCCAGGCCGATCTTGTTCATCGCCTCGCGAAACAGCGCGCGGTCCTCGGCCTTGTCTATTGCAGTGGCGTCGGCGCCGATCATCTCGACATTGTAGCGGTCGAGAACGCCCATGCGGCGCAGCGACAGAGCGGTGTTGAGCGCGGTCTGGCCGCCCATGGTCGGCAGCAGCGCGTCGGGCCGCTCCTTGGCGATGATCTTGGCCACCACTTCGGGCGTGATCGGCTCGATGTACGTGGCGTCGGCCAGCTCCGGATCGGTCATGATGGTGGCCGGATTGGAGTTGACCAGGATGACGCGAAAACCCTCTTCCTTCAGCGCCTTGCAGGCCTGGGTGCCGGAATAGTCGAACTCGCAGGCCTGGCCGATGACAATGGGGCCGGCCCCGATGATCAGGATCGACTTGATGTCGGTGCGTCTTGGCATGTCGAGGGTCCGTTCGGCGGGCGGCTTGCACAAAAAGCCGGACGGGATGACCCGGCCGGTTGTGCTCGCGATTCTGGTATCAGGCTAGGAGGGCCTTATAGGGAAGAGTTTTGCCGGATGTAACCCCCTAAAATGCGGCTTTGTGCGGGGCTGCCTGAGCAAACAAGCGTCTCGTTCCGTCGCGCCCCCCTCTGTCCTGCCGGCGTCTCGAATCTATCTAGCCTCCCAGCGCCAACTGGTCCGTGATCTCGAAGCGTTCGGAAGCACCGACGCGGATCATGTTCAGGCTGCCCTCGCGGGTGAAGCGGAATTCGCCGGGCGCGTCCGCACCGGCCGGCTTGCCGGCCTGGAAGCTGATGATGCGCGTGCCGCCATCGGGCCAGGTCACGGTCACGTCGGTTTTGTCGCCGGTGCGCGCGACGCCTGCCTTGCAGCTGGTCATTGGCTGGCCGAGATAGCGCGCACAAGGAATGACGTTGCCAGCACCTGGGACCGGTGTCCCCGGCGGCTGCAGCCGCGCAACGGTCTGCGCGTCGGCCGGAGGCGCCGCATTGACCGCGCCGAAATTCCGGACGGGGTCCGCAGCCACGGGCGGCGATCCATCAACCTGTCCAGTCGAGGGGTTTCCAGCGGCCAGGGCCAGGCGGTAAGCGTCCTCGATCGCCAGCTTGCCGATTGCGTCAGCGGAGTTCAGCGTCGTTTCGGGACCGGTTGCGCCGAGGCGCGTTGTCAGATCGGGCAGCGGTTGAGAGGCAGGGCTCTCCGTATCGGCCGCCGCCTGGGGCGTCACTTGCTGGGGATTGATAGGGTCGAGGTAGCGTGCGGGAGCCCATCCGCTCAGCTTCGGGTCGTCAATGTCTTCGACCTTGCACCACTTGTGGCCGCTGACGTCGCCGCAGCCGAGATTTTTCACGCTCGATCCACTCGGCAGCCGCGCCTCGACCTTGCCCATGGCCGACGCCGTGGCGCGCACGTTCAGGAGATCATCCGGAGCAAGACCCGTCACAATCGAGATGATGGGCTCCGGCTCCTGGCCGTTGGCCGGCAACTCCGCCAGCATCAGCGGAGCGGCAACCATCGCAAGCAGCGTCGTCGGGAGTGTTACTGTGCGCCTAATCATCTGCCATGGCGGTAGGTTCAATTGCCGAAGGCGCGGCCAGGCACGAAAGCGCCATCGCACGCCAGCCGGTTTTTATAGGCGACGAGACGGCGCTGTGTAAGCCCGAAAAGGTGCCGCGTGTTGAATCGCGACCAGGCCACTTCCGTGAACTAACAGCCGGCAAAATATTGCACATTTCATGTAAATATGCACTCTCTCAAGTAAGGTTGAGGAGGGCAATATGGTCGACCTTGAAATATTTGCGCAGGTGGAAAACATAGTTCGCCAGCGTATCAAGAAAACGCGCGCCGAGATTGAGGCTTCACTTGGCCACATCGCCAACGGCAATCCGCTGGCCGCCGAACAGACCCTCTCCAGGCGCCTCGACAGGTTGCAGGTAAAGGCGTCGCTCAGCCGCACCGAAGCGGAGATGATATCGGCAGCGATCGACATGAGGTCTGCCGGGGAAAGAAAGGCCGCCGCCAAGCAGCCAGGGCCGGAGGCAATTCTCGGCCCAACGCTCGATTTCATCGGGGTCGCATTCCTCGAGCGTGGGCGCCGTGCTGCCGATGCGGTTGGCCGCGTTGCCTTTCTCAACGGCAATCCACAAGGATCGGGTTTTCTGGTCGGGCCAAGGCTGTTCCTCACAAACAACCATGTGATTTCGTCGCCGGCGGATTCCCGGCGCTTCCAGGTCCAGTTCGATTATGAGCAGGACGGTGCGAATGCCGTGCGCACGCCGACGACGTTCCTGTTCGATCCTGAATCCTGTTTCGTGACCGATAGCATAGAGCGTCTGGACTATACGCTGATCGGAGTCGGCGAGCGGCGTTCCGGTCCAAAGGAACTGGGGGAGTTCGGTTTTATCTCGCTGTCGGATGCGCGCGACAAGCATATGCTCGGCGAAATCGCCAACATCGTCCAGCATCCCGATGGCCGCTTCAAGGAACTGGTGTTGCGTGAAAACCGGCTGGTGGCCCGCGACGAAACGGTGCAAGTGCTGCACTATGTCGCCGACACCGAACAGGGTTCGTCCGGCTCCCCGGTCTTCAACAATGAATGGGAACCTATCGCCCTGCACCATTGGGCCGGCCCGTTCCACGAGGTGACGGGCATAGGTGGCTATGCGCTTGCCCGCGAGATCAATGAAGGCATACGGATCAGCGCCATCGTTGACGATCTGGGTGCTAGAAAGTCCAAGCTGCCGGGCTCCTCGGCATCGGCGGTTTCGCAAGCTCTGGCGATTTGGGCCGGCATGCCGCGCATGATGGACGAGACAGTTCGGCTGAACGCCGATATTCGCGAAGATGTGCCGGACAAGCCGGTGCAGCGGCCGGAACCGGATCGCAATCCGCCGGCGACGAGACACAATGCCGATGGCTCGGTCACCTGGACTTTTCCCGTCGAGATAAATGTCCGGGCGCCGCTGATCGACGGAGGCGATGCGAGACGAAACGACGGCAAAGGCCCGGCAAGCGAACCCGGGAAGGTGGCCATCGCCGAGGCCGCGGGTTGGAAAACAGAGGATTTCGACGATCGTGGAGGGTATGAGCCCGGCTTCATACCGGGCTTTGTCCTGGCAATGCCGACGGTTACCAATTCACCCTACCGGTTGGCCAAAAACCTTCTTGCCAAACCGGGAGAGGACCCACACGAATTGCGCTACCATCATTTTTCGATCTTGATGAACGCCGATCGCAGGCTTGCCTTCGTCACCGCCTGCAATATCGATGGATCCCGCACCAAGGCGGTCAATCGTGAGGACAAGACGGTCATCGACAACCCGTCGCTTGTCGAATTGGGGGTGGAGTCGATTTCCGGTTCGGAAGCCAGCGATGCTTTCCGGCCGGATCGGCGCATCGACCTTGGCGAGCAGATGAACCAGGAATTCTATTCGAGCCAGAATGTGCCTGGATTTCCCGTCGCAAAATCCAAGGAACGAATCGCTCGAATGTTCCAGAAGGGCCATATTACACTTCGCGGCGACCCCGCATGGGGCGTCGATCAGGAGGCGGTCGCGGCAGAACGCGACACGTTCTTTTATACCAATGCTGCGCCGCAAGTCGGCTTCTTCAATCAAGGAAGCTCGCTTAACCATCCCGGCTCCAAAGGGAAGTTGAGATGGCGCGCGGTAGAAACCTATGTGCTGCGCAACGCCTATACGACGCGAGGCCGTGTCACGGTGTTTGCCGGGCCAGTGTTCGGCGAGGACGATCCTCCCTACCGCTTCGACAGCCATGTTCCGCTGAAGTTCTGGAAGATCGCGCTGTGGTCCGATCAAGCTGGCCTGCGCGCCATCGCGCTGCTGGCGGACCAGAAGCCGGTTTTGGAAGTGATGCCCGAAGCGTTCGGCGAGCGTGCCGAGGCATTCGATGACCCGCTTGAAATTGCCAGGGTATCGGAGTTCCTTTCGACGGTGGCCGAGATTGAAGAGCTGACCGGCCTGAACTTTGGCCAGCAGGTGCGCGACGCCGACATTCGGGCCGGCTCCGAATCGGTTCCAGCACAGACTTTCAACCCGAGGCAACTGGCGCCCAAGACGTCACGGCCAAAGTCTTCAAAGACTTCGGCGGCCAGCACCCGACGTCCTGCCAAGCGATCGAAGCGATCCGCGTCTGGCAACTGAAGATTGGACCGGTCGCGACTTCTGCCGCTCGAAGGCGGTCATCCGTTCAGCTAGAGCGTCGGACGTTCAGTTTGAATCGCGAGGGATTCCAGTGAGGCGTGGTTCATGATTCACTTCCTGTAGGAGGTGATTTGC
>NZ_JAMYVK010000094.1:0-10423 GCF_040323975.1 Mesorhizobium sp. M0019
CGCCGGCGGGCGGCCCGGCGCCCGTAGCGCCGCCGGCGTAGCCCCCCGCGCAGGGCGGCCCCGGTTGCGCGCGCGGGGGGGGATCCGCGGCGGGCCGAACCGGCCAAGGCCATGCAGGAACGCCAGCGCCGCAGCGATCAGGATCGTCAGTGTCAGCGCCAGGAACGGCGGCTCGACCAGAAGCTTGGCCAGATCATACTTCCGCCCCGCGCCGTGCAGCGTCAGATCCAACATCACCGGGCCGTCGTCGGGCTGGAGCAAGGCAATCAGCCCAAGCGCGGCTGCTGCCTTTTCGGGATCCTTGAGGGCAGCGTTGTTGATCAGGTCGGGGTCAGTCAGGATATAGAACGGCTTGTCGTCTAGTTCGGTAAGCACAGCCTTGTCATTGCCGGCTGCGATGAGAGGGTACTTGTCGGCCACCCACTGCAATTCTTCGGGTGCGGCAACCATGTTGCCTTCGATGTCGAGTTGCTTTGCCGTGCTCTGGCCGGCACCGATCTTCGCATCGGCGATGCGGCCAAGCCATTCGTTCACCACCGAACCGGGCAATCGCCCGAATTTCATGTTCCAGCCTTCATGCCCCTGCAGCGGCAGGATCTGCCATTTGGGCAGCACGAAGAGTGTGTTCTGGTCCTGGCGAAGATTGAGGATGTGGTCGAGCGCTTCCGGATCGCTGTCGGACGAAATGGTGACGATCAGCAGCATGTCGGTGCCGAGATCGTCCTCGGTCCGCGCCATCAAGGGCGCTTCGCCGGTGAGCCGCAGCCATTCCGCCAGGCCGGCGTAGCCGACGCCGCTTTTCGACAGCGGCGTGGCGCCGCCGTTGCCGGGTTGCCGGAAATCGGGAGCATAGGTGGACAGCAGGAAAAAACCGGCCGCCGCAAGCAGGCTGGCGAAAATCCCCCAAAACAGTGTCTTTCGATTGAACGGCTCCTGTGCCTCGACCGCCGGTGCACTCACGTCCAGGCATCCCGGAAGGCGAAACGTTCATAGGCGCCGCGCGCCTGCCGCCAGCCTTCCGCGCCGACCGGCCGGCGCGCGAACAGCGCCGCCTCGACAATGCGGGCGATCTCGGTAAACGCATGGCGCGCCCTTCCCGGCAGGGAAGGGGCGCTGGCGATGTCGCGCGCGGTGAGCGACGGGCGCAGGAAGTCCGGCAGCCGGCCGGCGATATCGGCGACGCTGCGCCGAAGCAAAAGGTGAACCGCCTCGTCATAGTCGCCGCGTGCGGCCAGCGCATCCGCTTGCGACAACAGGATCTGCGCGGCGCCGGCGTCGGGGCGCCAGGCTTCTTCGTCTTCGACTTCGGGTCGAGCGCGCTGCCACGGCAGCCGCCAGGCGATGCCTTTCACCTCGAGGAAGACCAAAAGCAGGATGATTGCGACGCCCGATATCACCGCCCCCCAGAACAGATAGATCATGTAGGGACCGAGCCACGACAAAAAATCCTGCAGCGGTTTCAGCCACTCGGGCGGCTTCGGCGGCACATAGGCTGGCAGGTCGAACTGGATCGACTCATCGGCGATCAGCTGCTTGTGCAGATTGGTCAGCCGTTCGGCTTCCGCTGTGCCTGGCTGTGCCAACGCCACCCGCTCCCCTGCAACCTGTGGTTCCCGGCCGACACTGACAATGCAGAACAAGAATTGCAAGTGGGCTGGACGCCCACCGTTAATCTTGGCAGAATTACTATTAGGGCGCCGTGATACTGTTACGGCGAAACACGGGGGGAAATCATGGCTTCAACGACACTGGAACGGCCTGAGAAATTCGAGATCGGCAGGGTGTTCAACAACAGCTTCGCCGTGATCGGCCGCAACATCGGCTTGTGCCTTGGGCTCGCGCTGCTGTTTTCAGGCTTGCCGGCGATTATTCTTCGGCTGTGGAGCCAACCGCAAATAGATGCGGTTCTGCAGGGCGACCCCGGCGCCGCGGCCGATCCCTCGATGATGTTTCGGAATTCATGGTTTACGATTATTGCGGGATTGCTATCCTTCGTTTTCGCGCTGCTGCTCCAGTCGGCGCTGGTGCGGGCGACGATCGAGGACTTGAACGGCAAGCGGCCGACCTTTGGCGACTGCATTCAGATAGCCATCCGCAATTTGCTGCCGACCCTCGGTATTGGCCTGCTCGTCGGCCTGGGTGCGGGCCTGGCGTCGATAGCTTTGCTGGTTCCCGGCATCATCTTATGGCTCGGATGGTGCGTGGCGGTGCCGGTTCTGATCCAGGAGCGGCTTGGCGTGTTCGGTTCGATGTCGCGTAGCCGTGTCCTGACCAAGGGCAACCGCTGGCCGCTATTTGGCCTCTTCTTGATCCTGATGGTCATCGCGATGGTCATCCAGTGGGTGATGCTGGCAGTCATCGTCATGTTTGGCGGGATCATTGCCGATGTGGCGGCAGCCTTGGTGTCGACCGTACTGTCGATGGTGCTGTCGGTCGCCACGGCGGTCAGCTATGTCGAGCTGCGTCAGGTCAAGGAAGGCACCAGCGTCGAAGAACTGTCGCAAATCTTCTCGTAGCAAAGTCGCGCGGCTGCACCACGTCGGGACCGGCCTGAACATCAGGCGGGCCCGGCGAGCCGCGACAGCCGTTCGCCATGCTGCCGCCGGCGGGTCAATGTCGGCCAACACCGGGTCGCAATGACGGACCGGTCAAAACAGGTAGAGGTATATCGTGGCGTCAATAACGCTGGACCAGCCCAACAAATTTCGCATCGGCAGGGTTTTCGGCGCCAGTTTTGCGGTCATCGGCCGCAACCCCATGCTTTGCCTCGGACTTGCATTGCTGTTTTCGGGTTTCCCGACCCTTGTTTATGAGCTTTGGATGCAGGTGCCGCAGGCCGGCGTCGCCCGAGGGGATCCTGATGCCGCCCTCGGCGGCCTCCGCATGATGTCTCGTGATTCTCTGATTACGTTCGGCGTCGTGTTGATGTCCTTTGTCCTGGATCTGTTGCTTCAGTCTGCGCTGGTCCGGGCGACTATCGAGGATCTGAACGGCAAGCAGCCATCCATTGCCGACTGCATCAAGATAGCGATCGGCTGTTTTCTGCCAACGCTCGGCGTCGGGCTGCTGGTCGTCCTGGGCGCAGGATTGGGCTTGATCCTGCTCGTCATTCCCGGAATCATATTGTGGCTCCGGTGGCTGGTAGCGGTGCCGGTTCTGGTACAGGAACGGGTCGGCGTGTCTGGCTCCATGGCGCGCAGCGGTGAACTTACCAAAGGCAGCCGCTGGGCACTGTTCGGCCTGTTCTTCGTTCTGATCGTGGCCTCGGTGGCCATTCAGTTGGCACTTGAAAGTGCTGTCGAACCGTTGGGCGGCATAGTGCGAGCTGTAGTGGCGACTTTGGTGTCGACGATATCGTCAATGGTGACGTCGATTGCCACCGCGGTCAGCTATGTCGAGCTGCGTCAGGTCAAGGAAGGCACCAGCGTCGAAGAACTGTCGCAAATCTTCTCCTGAGGACGGTGGCCAGGCCGACCGTAGGCTCTCGCTTTGCGCTCACTCGGCCGAGCTCTTTCACGACTCCTTAGTCAGCTGTGCCGGCAAGACGGCCGCCAGCCGCTTCGCCCATTCCTCGATGCCGGAGCGGCCCGCCAGCAGGTCCTGCCTGATCTCGATGAGGATGGCGGGAATGTCGCGATCGTCGCCATGGACGGGTATGGCATAGTCGCCGTCACGGCTGATCACGTAGGGCTCGTTTGCCGCGGCGTTGAGCGCTCTGTCGGCGCGCAGGCCGGCAAGCACTGCCTGGCCGAAATCGACTGCCCGATCGTAAAGCACGCCGGCGTGCCAGGGCCGCGCAATGCCGAGGAAGACCGGCGTGAAGGAGTGGATCGTCGCGATCCGCGTCGGTCTGCCCTGCTTCGCCCGGTCGTCGAGGTGGGCGGCCACGCGGTCATGGAACGGCGCGAACATGACTTCGGCGCGCCGGCTTCGTTCCTCCGGATCGAGGCCGACATTGCCGGGGATGCCGGTGTCCTCCGATAGCACCGGAATGCTGCCGCTGGAACCAAGCGGCCGGTTGAGATCGATCAAAAGCCGCGAATAGGAGCTGAGGAAAGCCGGAGCATCGAGCAGCTTCGACAGAGCGCGGGTCACTTCGGCGGCGCCGATATCCCAGGCGATATGGCGCTGCAAATGGCTGCTGTCGAGATCGAGCCGCGCATACTCGGCCGGGATGTGATTTGACGCATGCTCGCATATCAGAACGATATCGGAACGCCCCGTTTCGTTGATTGCTTCGACCGCTGGAGGCCAACCTTCCGGTAGGATGGCGTTGGCAAGCGGCGCAGCCATCAATAGAGCGTCCGGTAGAGATCGCAGACCGCCACTGGGTCCAGACCGGCGAGGCGCTCGGTCTCATGCCGCTTGAGGCCGACAAAAGTCTCGACGAACACCGGCGCGAACCATCCGGTGACGGTCTTGTCGGCGACGAGCGCCTCGAGTGCCGCCGGCAGCGTTTCCGGCAGCCGCACGAGGCCAAGCTTGTTGCGCTCGGCAACGCTCATCTGCGTCGGGTCGCCAGAGACCAGCGGCGGCGTCGGCAGCTTGGCCTTCAACCCTTCCAGCCCGGCACGCACGATGGCCGCCAGCGACAGATAGGGATTGCCGGTGGCGTCGGCCGCCCGGTATTCGATGTTGTATTGCCGCGCGGGATCGCGCCCGCCGATCGTCACTGTCGGGCAGATGCGCAGACTGGCCTCGCGGTCGCGATCGGCAAGCCAGGTGTAGGACGAGCTCCAGCTATGCGGCTTCAGCCGGTAGTAGGACGACACACTCGCCGCCGTCATGGCGGTGATACCAGGCAGATGGCGTAGCACGCCGGCACAGAAGGAAGCGGCCTGGCTGGAAAGGCCGCCAGGCTGGGCCGGGTCGTAGGTCGCCGGTTTGCCGGCCTCGTCGACGAAACTGAAATGGATGTGGACGCCATTGCCGACGGCATCGGGAGCGGTTTTGGGCGCGAAGCTCGCTCGCCAGCCGGCACATCGCGCGACTTCGCGCGTGATCTCGCGGATGGCGACGGCCCGATCGGCGGCGGCAAGCGCATCGGCCGGCTCGCACGTCACCTCGAATTGGTCGGTCCCGAACTCGGCGATCACCACTTCGGGCGCGACGCCGGCTTCCGCCAGCGCCGCCATCAGATTGGCGGCAAACGGATCGGCGCGACGCAGTGCGGCCAACGACATCGAATGAGCCGGCCCAAAGTCGCCCTCGATATGGAATTCATGCTCGAAGGCGGCGATGACGGAAAGCCCGGCCACCGCCTTCAACTCCGCCAGCGCATCGCTCAGCATGGTCCGCGTACAGCCGACCCACGGGCTGCCGTCGAGTTCGACAATGTTGCCGGCGACCATGTCGAAGGGCGTCGCCGATCCGGTCAGCGCCGTGCGAAACCGCGCGTTGAGATCGGGAATGAGCCGCACGTCGCCGGACGAACCCCACGGATTGGGGTCGACGATCGAGTTGAACGGCGTCAGCGACAGATTGGCCTGCAGCCAGCCGACCCCGGTCGCCGCGATCTTCTGCAGCTTGCTTTCGACGACGGAGCGGCCGCGCGTAATCGCCGAAAGGTCGGTGGTGACGACGGCAACCAGCGGTTCGACGGCCGATGTCATGCAGCTTTTCCCAAGGCTTCGAAACGGGCCGTAACGGTGGTGGTATCGGCGACCCAGCAATAGCCGCCGAAGGCCTCGAGCGCGCCGTCATGACGCTCCTGCGAGGCGGCGGCGCAGGCATCCGATACGCAGGTGACGAGATAGCCGCGATCGGCGGCATCGCGCACCGCCATATCGACGCACTGGTCGGTCATGATGCCGGCGACGATCAGGTAACGCACGCCGAGATTCTTCAAGACATAGTCGATGTTGGTGGAGTTGAAGACGCCCGACGACGTCTTCGGCAGCATGATCTCGTCGCCGACCGGCGCCAGCGACGGCACCGGCAGGCCTTCCGGCCGGCTCGGCGCGATATGGATCGGCGTCAGCTTGTGGTCGAGCGAGCAGTCGCGGCCGTCTTCGGTCAGGCTTTGGATGATTGTATGGATCACCTCGACGCCGTTGGCGCGGGCGGCCGCCAGCATGCGCTCCTGGTTGGGGATCGTTCGCGACGCCGTCTGCAGGTAGAAATAGTGGTCGGGACCGCGCTCCGGATGCGCCGGATCGGCCCCGGGTTCCAGCCAGACCCGTTGCATGTCGACCAAAAGCAGCGCGGTTTCGCCGGCCCGGAACGGCTCGTTTCGTTTTGGCAATGCTCGCATCATGCTTGGGGGTCCTGCTTCGCTGATCAAAGTCTGGCTGATTTAGCTGGTTTTGGTCCAGGCGTCCTGCGTGCGGATGCACTTATTGGGATATTCGAAGTCGCTAATTTAAGGTAAGCTTTGTTTTCGGGCGTGGAGACGGGGGTCTCTGTCATGATCGATTCAGATGTGTTCGACTTTGTCGAACGCTGCAGGAAGCACACAGCTACCGGGCCGCTTCTGGGCGACTTGCTCGAAACCGTGCGAAATCTCGGCTTCTAGCACCTGATCCTGAGCGGCGTGCCGCTCGGTGGCCAGAAGCTTGCACCCATGGTTGAGCTGAATGGCTGGCCGGCCGGCTGGTTCGAGCGCTATGTCGAGGCCGAGCATGCCGCGGCTGATGGTGTTTGCATCTATTCGGCAAAGACTTTGAAGCCATTCCTCTGGTCCGAAGTCCCGGCAAAGTGGTCGGATACGGAGGGCTCACGACGCGTCGCCGGCGAGGCGACGGAGTTCGGCATCTGTAGCGGCTTCGCCGTGCCGATGCTCAGCGTTCATCATTGGCAATCCGTGCTGTCGTTTGCGTCTTCCGCGAAGTGCTGCGCCCTCTCGCCGCGCCATCAGGTGCAACTGGTGACGATGGCGGTCTATGCCGGCATGTCGATCCAGGCCTTGGCGAATGACGATGACGACGATGAAGGCCTGCTGACCGACCGGGAAAAAGAGGTGCTCTTGTGGGCCGCGGCCGGCAAGACCTCATCGGAGACATCCCAGATCCTGGGCCTTACCGAGCGCACGGTCAAATGGCACTCCACTCGAGCCAGGGAAGCTTTTGGCGTCGCCACGACCACGCAAGCGGTCGTCGAAGCAGTGCGTCGGCGCCTGATCCATCCCTAAAAACGCGTCAACTGTCCCATCGGACAGGTGACGTATATTAGCGCGACTGCAAATATCCCTGCGAGAAACGATCGGGGGATCGCGCCATGATAACGGCCCACGTAGTCAATGCGCATAACAAGCATCTCTACGAAAACGAATTCGACGAGTTTCTGCGCCGGCGGCACGACTTCTTCGTGCACCAGAAACATTGGCGCCCTCCGAGCCCGGACGGTCGCGAGCTGGACCAGTTCGATACCGACGCGGCGACTTACCTGCTCGGTATCGAAGATGGTCGCGTAGTGACTTCGGCTCGATTGATCCCAACGAGCGAGCCGCACATGGTCTCGGAGGTCTTTTCTCACATGTGCGAAAAATCGGGCGTCCCGAGGCGCCCCGATTGGGCCGAATGGACCCGCACATTCGTCGTTCCCGACAAACGCTCAACCGGGTTGCGGGGTACGCTGACGCAGCTGTGCTGCGCGGTGATGGAATACGCTCTCGACGAGGGCCTCGGCGCCGTCGGCGGCATCCAGGAAACCTACTTCATGCCGCACCACGGCGCCCTCAAATGGCGCGCCGAGCCGATGGGCATGGCCAGGGAAGAAAACGGCGAATGGTACATCGTCGCGTATATCGAGGTGAATGAGGCGGCGCTGGCGAGTGTGCGGAAGATACTTGGGATTGAGCATTCGTTGTTGGTTCGGTGCGGAACGCAAATACCGTTCCTCCTAGAAACCAGCGTGTCATTGGTCTGTAATCGGGTCTAAGTCTAATGGTTAACTGGGAGGGTAATTATGTCTGTCATTCTTGCGTCAGCCAGAATAAAGGAAGGTCAGCTCGCGGAACATTCGGCAAATGTGAAATGGGAAAACAATGTGTTATCATTTGAAATTGCAGAAAAGTACAAAGGGCATTTTGTGCCAATAGTATCTCACTGTCATAACGTTCCTCATGTAACGAGTAGCTATTGGATCAAGCAGGTTGGATCGGAATACATCGTCGTGATGCAGTCAGCTCAGGACACAAGTGGAAGGGTATTTCCGCCTACCGATTTCACGGCAGTCATAGTTTCCACCGTCTAGTGAAGGCGCCGCCACAGCTAGAGGCCTGTGAGCGGATTACGGTGACGGTGCACTATTTTCTTTTCGCCGCCTGCCTCGTTTTCCCGGGCTCACGGCCTTGCCGATTTCCTCGGCGATGCTCTCGGCCCACGGGCGCATCGAAAACCGCGACATCGGCGACGCGGCGATACTCGATGAGCAGTTCTTGTGGAACACATAGTCTTCGGACGTGAAAACACTTTGGCTCACCCGTACGGTGCTGGGGATGCGGCAGACCGGGAACACCGGCAAGGTGCACGTGCGGCGAGGGCGACATGGTAAAAAGTGCACTGTCACCGTAATTCTGATCTATACTCGGGACACCAGCTCGAATGCCTACGGCAAGGCGAAGGGCGGATGAAGCGCTTGATAGAGTTCTCTTTTTAGTCATGTGGCGATGTTAAGATGTTAGCCTCCGACCTAACGAAATTTATCGAGCAGGATCATCTGGCTCTGGATGCCTTCGTAAAGGGCGATCCTGAGCCCTTGAAAAACCTCTACTCGCGACAGGACGACGTCATTATTGCCAATCCCTTTGGCCCGCCGGCGAAGGGATGGAGAAAGGCCGCTGAGACCATGGAACGGGCCGCCACCAATTACCGGCACGGCAAGGCCATCGGATTTGAGCGCATCTCGGAGTATGCGACAGCCGACTTAGGATACATCATCGAGGTCGAGCGGTTCCAATCCAAGGTCGGTGGTGGCAACAAACTGGTGCCGATTGCGCTTCGAGTCACCACCATATTCCGGCGCGAGGAAGGCGCGTGGAGGATCGTCCTTCGTCATGCCGATCCGATAACCTCGGCACGCCCGCCGACGTCCATTGTCGGGGAGTAGAAGGGTTGCCGGAGAGGTTTTAGGAATTACGGTGACAGTCCGCTATTTTCTTTTCGCCGCGCGCCTCGTTCCGGGTTCTCACGGCTTTGCCGATTTGCCCGGCGATGCTCTCGGCCCACGGGTGCATCGAAAACCGCGACATCGGCGACGCGGCAATATTCGATGAGCAGTTCTTGTGGAACACATAGTCTTCGGACGTGAAAACACTTTGGCTCGCCGGTACGGTGCTGGGGGATGCCGCAGACCGGGAACGCGGGCAAGGTGCACAATGCGGCGGAGGCGACATGGTAAAAGTGCACTGTCACCGTAATTCATCCTTAGCGGTCAATTTCCCGCGTCGCATCAACAATCTAGGTCATTTTCGGTTTCGCTTTAGGCAGCGCGGCCAGCAAGAGCTGGTGCTGTTTCTTCTTTCTCTTCGACGTGAGGGCTCACCCATTCGTCGGTTATCACGCGGCTGGCCAAGGTGCCCGGCACCGCTTTTCTCAAGGCACGCAGCAAAAAGTATCTAACCCGCTCGGACAGTCAAGAGGTGTGGCAGGCAGGCCATGCGCAGCCAGCCGCAGCGAGCCGCCAAGACGCGCGAAGCACTTCGGCGGTGTAGGACAGCGGCACGCCAGAACGCGCGCAGGCCAGGCGTTGGCTTGCCCAATTGTGTTTTGACTATTTGGCTGAACGGGCGCGTAAAATATCAGGTTCGCCCGGTCGGGCGAACTAACTCAGGGAGGATGTTATGAAGATGAATCGACGTAATGCTCTCGCCCTTGGTGCCACCTCGTTGGCGGCCCCGCTATTGGTCGCAAAGCCCATTCCGGTAGCGGCCAAGACCTACGGTCCGACTGATGGCAAAGAGATTTTTCCCGGCGTTCGGCTCGTCGAACTGGGAACACGAGACTCCCATATCAAGGGGTACAAGAAAATTGCCATGGAAGACGTCGTCTACCAGCCAAAGGCAACTAGCCCGCTCGGGGATGTCATGGCCGACGATATGGTCTGCACGGTCACTGAAGGCGAGCTGCAGGTCACGGCCGGAGACATGCAGTTCACGGCCAAGGAGGGTGACGTATGGAGCTGCGGCAAGGGTAGCACGAAGGAGGCTGCTACGAACAACGGAACAGCGGTCGCAGTGATGCGGGTGATTAACCTGAAGGCTGCATAAAGTTACCCACACTCTGGCGACTGCAGACGCTCCAGCCGGCTTCGGCCGGCGGGCTTTTCCGGTGCGCCACGGCCTCGATGACCGGACATTTCTGCCGGCGCGCTGTGGCCAGCGCGGCGGCAGACTGAGGCCTTAGAGACCGTTTTGAAAATCGGCTGGCTATGGGTTCCGTCTGAGGCTTGGTTGTGATTCAAGCTTTAGATGTGGACAGAGCAG
>NZ_JAMYVK010000095.1:0-9271 GCF_040323975.1 Mesorhizobium sp. M0019
CCATTCGAGCCAGCCGTCAATTTCCGCGCGCTACTCCTGCGCCCGCCGGACGGCATCAATTCGACTTTGATCACCGACTTCATTGCCGAACTCTATGACGCCCGCAATACGCTATCGAGCGAGGCATAGGGGCGTTGTCGCGGCAACCGCGTGTCAGGGATCGCTGCGATAGATGCTGGGGATGAACACTTCGCAGATCAGCTACAAACGGCATCGGTTCCCACCCCAGATCATCGCCCACGCGGTGAGGCTGTATTATCGATTTCCGCTGAGCCTGCGTCATGTCGAAGAAATGCTGCTGGAGCGCGGCATTGTCGTTTCCTACGAGACGATCCGTCGGTGGGGAAAGAAGTTCGGGCTGGACTACGCTCGGCGCCTGCGCCGCAAGCAGCCCAGTCGAAATGATATCTGGCACCTCGACGAAGTCGCCATCATGATCGCCGGCAAGAGGCATTGGTTATGGCGGGCAGTCAACCAGGACGGCTATGTGCTCGACGAGATCGTCCAGACCCGGCGCAACACCAAGGCCGCCAAACGCTTGCTGACACGGCTGTTGAAGAGGCAGGGCCAGGTGCCGAAGCGCCTGATCACCGACAAGCTCGGCTCCTAGGGAGCAGCGCGGCGTCAAGTCATGCCGGACGTCGAGCACCGGTCGCACAAGGGCTTGAACAACAGAGCGGAGAATTCGCATGTGCCACTGCGAAAACGAGAGCGGATGTTGCAAGGCTTTCGATCACCGGGGAGCCTCCAGCGTTTCGTCTCGACCTTTCTCTGCAGTCCGCAATCTCTTCGTCCCGCCCCGTTCAAAACGCTCCGCCTTCAGATCCATCTCCACCGCCTGAATGCCATGGCGAAATGGAAAGCTGCTGCCGGCGTGATCGCCTGAAATCGTTCCCATAGTCACAACGACAGCCCATCTCCGTTTATGTGACATCACCGCCGACGCAGGTCCGTAGCAGTACTTGTGCAAGAGATCATCGATTCAGGGTAGCGGCATCGGCTTGTCACTGAGTGTGCGAAAGTACGCGATCAGGTTGACCCGTTCGGTCTCGTCCGAGACACCAGGTATCTCCATCTTAACGCCCGGCGTGGTGAGCATGGGCCCGAAGAGATATCTGTTCAGGTCCTCGTACGTCCACACGCCTTCCCAGCCGAGCAAAGGGTCGGAGTAACGCCTTTTTGCCATGGATGCCTTATCGCGGCCGACGACGCTCCACAAGTTCGGTCCCATTTTGTTCCCTCCCAGTGGCTCGGCATTGTGACAACGGTCACACGCGCGGGTAAAGTAGGTCCGGCCTTTCTCGACGTCGGCAGAAGCCAACTTCGTTGAGATCGGGGCCGGCGTTGGCAAGACGACGCCGTGCGACATGAGATAATCGGCAACTTCGCGTTGCCCCTTGCGTTTTGCCAGATGGAGTGGTGTCTTGGCGCCGGGCTCGACTGTGCGGTCATGCAGCGCGTGCCAGGGGTATCCGAGGCGCTGCAATTGCTACGCGGCTACCTCTGCACACTCGAAAAGCATCCACTCAACGGTTCTGCGGAAGCCCGTGAGATCATCCGCCGGCACATCTTCGATCTCGTTTTGCTCGCCATCACACCGCACGGCTCTTTGGGACAGACCAGTATGAGCGCGGTCGTCGCCGCGCGCCTGGCCGCCATAGTCGACTACATCACGGACTGACGGCAATCGTGGCATTCGCTCGCTCCGCGTCCGGCGGATTGGCGGCAGCGCCAGCTAAAGACGAGTAACGAAGGCCGCGGGGTGCGATTACCGATGAAGGCACGCCGTGATCGACCCGATCCGGAGAAACGTCACTGCGAAACACTTTCCGATACATCGGGCACGATGATGTAGCCCTGATCGATCAGTTGCAGCCTCGTTTCCTCGAAATGCCGCTTGAAGCCGCTCTTGATTTGCTCGGGTGGGTATCGCCAGCCATTCGCATAGGCACGGCGCAAGAGATCGGAATAGACGCGGTCGCTGGCAAGCCTTACCGCTTCTATGGAGATTGGCGTTCCCACTGGCGTCGTTTCGCCGGAGAGACTTGGCGCGGTCGAAAGAGCCAGCACCAGCATGCCGGCGACTGCGGATGACTTTCTCATGGATGCCTCCTGACATTTTGCCTGGCCTGGACAGTGAACCGGGCAACGTGTTGTGGATCCGTGGATGCTAGGAGCGGCAACGACTTGGCGGGATCGTACAGATGGAGTGTTTTTGGTGCCGCATCTGTAGTATTTTCGCTGTGTCGCGAAATCGGTACGTTCCCGACCATACGCGCCGCGGATCGGAATGACGCAATGCTTGACGCAGTCGGCAATCCTCTGACCGGGCTTTCGGACCGGGAGCGGGTGGTCGCTGCGAAATTCGCCGAAGGCATGACCTATCGTGAGATCGGCGAGACGCTGTTCATCGCGCCGACCACCGTTCGAACCCATCTGTCGGTGGTCTATCGAAAGCTTGGCGTTCGCAGCAAAGTGGCGTTGGCAAGCCTGCTCTCGAGTGAGAGCCGGCAAGAGTCCGGACAAGCTCGTTTCGAGGGTCTGTCGCCCGGCGGCTCCGGGCCACCGGTCATCGCGGTCCTGCCCTTTGAAAATTTGAGCTCGGACGAGCGTTGGGGAAGGCTTGCCGACGGTTTGTCCGCCGATATTATTGTCGATCTCGCGCGTTACTCCGCCCTTGCGGTGATTGCCCGCCAGACGATGCTGATGTTCAAGGGAAGGCGCGATGATCTGCGCTCCATCGGTCGGGAGTTGAATGCCGACTATTTGCTCGAAGGGAGCCTTCAGGCTACCGGCGAGCAGTTCCGCATTTCGGTGCAGCTTGTCGATGTGAGGAGTGGTGCCGGTCTTTGGGCGGCGCGATACGATCAATCGGCCGACAATCTGTTTGCTACGCAAGACATGGTCACCGAGAACGTCGTCAATGTCCTTGTCAGCTGCTGCGGCAAGCTTGCCCACCTTGGACGGGATGTCATCCGGCGCAAGCCGCCCGCCAGCCTGGGTGCCTATGACTACTATCTGCTCGGCGTCGAACAGCACAATGTGTTCACCCGCACCTCGAACGTGGAAGCAATCCGTCTCTTGTCGCGCGCAGTCGAACTCGACCCGGGGCTGGCGCGAGCCTGGTTGACGTTGGGATTTTCTTACGCCGTCGAAGCCTGGTACGCGAGTAATCCATCCGTCTCGCTGGAACGCTGGTACTCGTGCATGGAACAAGCTCTTTTGCTCGATCCGGGAGACAGCATGGCCCGTCAGGGCATGGCCGACATTCGCGCGGCGCGAGGCGACTTGGGAGCCGCTGCCGAGGAACTCGATCGCGCTTTGGCCGCCGCTCCAAACGATGCCGATACGCTGGCGATGATTGCCGGAAGCCGAGCACTGGTGACAGGTGATCCGCAGCAGGGCTGCGTGTTGATCCAGAGGGCTCTACGTCTCAACCCGCTAGCTCCGCTCTGGTACTTCAGCATGCTTGGTCGCACGAATTTCGTGGTCGGGCGCTACCGGGAGAGCGTCGTGGCGTTCCAGCAGAGCCCGCCCGACTCGCCGGCCACCCTGTTGTTCCAGTCGATGGGACATGCAATGCTCGACGAAGTACCACAGGCCGCGAAGATCGCCGCCCGATTGGCGAGCGAATTCCCCGGCTTTACCGTCGAGGGGTTCATCAGAACCTATCCGGTCACCAATCCTCCGGCGCTTGTCGCCATCCGCGAAGGTGCACGGCGGGCCGGATTGAGATAGCTTCTCCGCTAGCGCTTGCGGCCGGAGCCAGTTCTTGGATTGCGCTCCATTTCTTGCCAGCTTTCATCGATGAGTGCAAAATCGCACTCGTCAGAAAGACAGTTCTGAAGGCCGCCTGAAGAAGCACTGGAAATGTGGGGCAGGATCGCGACCTTATCGACCGTTCGTCTGTACGTCAGGATTTGGCGCTCCTTTCTCATTCCAATCGGCGAGAGTGAAGGCAAAAAAACACCCAACCAAGTCGTTTGACGCTCATTTAGGGCGTTCTCGAGGGCGGATGTTCGAACCAGCGGGACGCGCCATTTCGCGCCATTCGAGTCGCGCCTCCTAAGCCGACCTTCACGCACTGGCCAGAGTCGACCCTAAGCAGAAGCTCGCTTGCTCCGGGTCAATTCACGGCCATGACCCAAAGCTGTCATTCCGCCCGTACGTGTCGTAGCTTCTAATGGCTTGCCGATGGGAGGCGTCATATCCGAGCGCCCGATTGCCCTGACATAAGGCGCTGGTATTGTGTAGTTGATTGGGCTCCAAAGCGGAGCCGTCACACGTGGGAGGAGTCCGAGGTGGTCGAGAGCGCCGTGCAGCGCCGTTTGGCCGCCATACTCGCTGCCGATGTGGTCGGTTACAGCCGGCTCATGGGCCATGACGAGATGGGCACGCTGACTACGCTGAGGGCGCTGCGGGCCGAGCTGGTCGATCCAAAGATCGCCGAACACATGGGTAGGATTTTCAAGGCGACCGGCGATGGGGTTCTGGCTGAGTTCCCCAGCGTTGTTAACGCCGTTGCCTGTGCGGTCGACATCCAGCGGCGGCTGGAGGCGCGCAACGCCGACATGCCAGAGGACCGCGCGATCCGACTGCGGATCGGGGTCAACCTGGGCGATGTCATCGTCGAGGGCGAGGACATCTTCGGAGACGGAGTGAATATTGCGGCTAGGCTTGAGAGCGTCGCCCCGGCCGGTGGCATAGCGGTGTCGGGCACAGTGCGTGACCACCTGGGCAACCGGCTCGATCTGCAGTTCGAGGAACTGGGCGAGCAGGCGCTGAAGAACATCGAGCAGCTGGTGCGCGTTTGCCGAGTGCGCCCAGCCGATACCTCTGCCTTGGTGCGTCGCGCACTGTCGCTACCCGATAAGCCGTGGGTCGCCGTCTTGCCGTTTGTCAATATGAGCGGCGATCCAGAGCAGGAGTACTTCTCCGACGGCATCACAGAGGACATCATTACCGAACTTTCGCGCTTTCGGTCGCTGTCCGTCATCGCCCGCAATTCCTCGTTCACCTACAAGGGACGGACGATGAAGATCCCCGACGTGGCACGCGACTTGGGCGTGACCTATGTACTCGAGGGAAGCGTTCGTCGCGCCGGGAATCGTCTGCGCATAACCGCGCAGCTCATCGACGCTGAGACCGGCAGCCACATCTGGGCGGAGCGCTATGATCGAGAAATTGCCGATATGTTTGCGGTTCAGGACGAGATAACCCAGAGGATCGTGGGCATGCTGGCGGTGGGCCTCGAAGACGATTCCTTGGAACGCGCTAAGCGTAAGCACCCTGAAAACCTCATCGCCTATGACCATTGGTTGCGCGGCAAACATCTCTTGTGGACGGTGGGTCAGAACAATCTTGAAGCGCGCCAACACTTCGAAAAGGCTGCTGCCACAGACCCAAGCTTTTCGCGCGCCTATTCCGGTTTAGCGGTGACCTACCAGATGGAAGCGCTTGATTTGCTAATTGCGGCAGAAGGTAGAGGCGCTTATGACATGGCCTTTGATTGCGCCAAACGGGCCCTCGCGCTCGATGAAGCCGATTATCAAGCCCACATCGCGCTGGCATGGCCTTGCCTCTATCGGGGCGACTATGAGCGCATGAAGAAACATGTGGATCGCGCCATCATGTTCAACCCTAACGATGCCGACAGCCTCGCCAATGCCAGCTACATGCTCGCAATGTATGGAGAAGGGGAAAAGGCGGTTGCCTGCGGCGAAGCGGCAATGCGTCTCAATCCACGATACCCCGATTGGTATATCGCCTTTCAGGCGACTGCCCTATTTACCGCAAGGCGGTATCCCGAGGCCCTAGCCGCGCGGATCAGAGTCCCCGACTACTTTATCGATTCGACTTTTTTCGGCGCAGCTATACTTGCCAAGCTTGATAGGCTTGCCGAGGCAAAGCTATGGGCGGAAAAAGCAGTAGCGAGGCTGAAAGCAAGGCCGGGGGGCATTGAGCAAGCAGCCAAAGGATGCATCCAGCTTCTGCTCGACAACAACCCATTCCGTCGTCAAGAAGATCGTGATCACTTCGCAGAGGCGATGCGCATGGCTGGCGTGCCCGGATAGCCGCTTCGATCCATTCCGGCTGATGTACGTCGAACAGAGTGTTTAGGAGGTAGTGGTGAAAGCACTCACTTTACTGATGGTGAATGATTACCCCGACTATATCGACGCGGGGGAGTGGGCGCGATCTCTCAAGGCGCGCGTTTCGGGCCTCGACTTCCGGTTATGGCCCCATCACGGCGATCCCGGCGACATTGACTTGGTGCTGATCGATAAGGGTACGCCGCGCAGGTTTTTTGAAGGTATGACGCGATTGCGTGCAGTTGCCTATCTCGGCGCGGGCATAGACGGCTTGCAACTGGGTGAGCTGCCTGCGGGCGTTGGCGTCGTACGTTTGGCGACCCGCGAACTTGCCTCTGAGGTTGTGCAGTACATTGTTCTCAGAGTACTGTGCCGGCAACGCCATGTCGTTGAATATGCTCTCCAACAGACCCAGAAGAGATGGCGCCCGATCGCGCCACGGAAGACCAGCGAGACCCGCATCGTTATCCTTGGGGCTGGGCGTATCGGTGGATGGGCCGCGCGACTCTTCGCCGAGCTGGGATATCGCACGGCGGCATGGTCCCGCAACCCTAAGCAAATCGCCGATGTGGCCTGTTACGCTGGTGCCCCAGCGCTTAAGGAGGCCTTGGCTGAACGAGACTTCGTCGTGTGCGCGCTGCCGCTGACCACCGAAACTCGAGGAATACTTAATTCCGAAACTTTCCGTCTGATGAAGCGCGGCGCCTACCTCGTTAATGTCGGACGCGGAGCACACGTCGACGAGGCTGCACTTCTGCACGCCATTGACGCTGGGCAACTGTCAGGCGCCTGCCTCGATGTTTTTACCTCGGAACCGCTCGACCAGGCGAGTCCGCTATGGGCCCATCCGAAGGTGACCATCACACCACATGTGGCAAGCTATTGGGTCGATTCGGGCATAGCGCAGGTGGCAGGTCTGTGCGAGCAGATCAAGTTGGGCAATGACATCACCAATCTCGTAAATCTTGAGCGGGGCTACTAAGGGCCCGTATGGCAATAACTGCTTCAGGTCCTTGACGGGATTCGGCCAATTGCCGCGGCCTAATGAACCTAATCGATTCGAAAATTTCTGTACGGACCCTAAGTGCGGACTAAGAATCCACTCTTAGTCCGTTAATGGCGCTGCCTGCTCGTTCCGCTCGACGAGACAGACGGCAGAGAACCACCCAACCAAGCCGTTTGACCCGCACTGGCGGCTGCTGAGTAGGCGAAGTCCGCATCGCCTCGATCGCGCCAAGAGCGGACATGCGCCTTAGTCGTTCGTGAGAGGCAGCCGCCCAGTGTCATGACTAGCTCTAGGCGTGCGACCAGGCGCCTACTTCCGAACGGCTCACGATGACGCTACCCGCCTCGATTTCGCCCTGCATCCGCTGTCCCAAAGTTTCAATATCGACCTCAGCGGCCGTCGCAACGCCCCGGCTCTGGATTTCCGGCAGCATCGTGACAATGAGTTCGGTGGTCTGGTGTGACCAGTCGAAGCCGCCATTGGTTCCCCCAACAACCGCCTCCATACGCATTGAGGGCGCGGTCAATCCAGCCGCGCGGAATGCCGCATCGAGCTTGATACCCATATTGGTCTCGATACCGCTGCGCCGGAACGTCTCGACGATCCATCGACAGCAGTGGTCGTAGGTCGGCGCCGGCGGGCTGGATCGACAGCCGTCCCAATCCGGCTCATGGAAGACGATGGTCCCTCCAGGCCGGAGATGACGAGCGACGCCACGCAGCATGGCCACAGGATCGGCTTGAAACATCAAAACGTAGCGGCCGATCACGGCGTCGAACGGTCGGTCGAACGAAAGTGCCGCGGGATCGCCTTCACGGAAGCTGACATTCTGGATCGGATGCGCCGCCGCACGCCGCTCCGCCGCCGCCAGGGCCGCTGGAGCCCGATCTGCGCCAATGACCTGACCTCCGCTGCCAACCATCTCGGAAACCAGGAATGTAACGTCACCCGCGCCACAGCCCACGTCGAGCACGCGCATCCCGGGGCTCATGCCCGCAGAGAGCAAGATTCTTCGCGTGATCGGGTTAATGATGCCCGCCTGATGGCTGAGACGCCTGATCTCGCGATCGGAATGGACGAGAATATACGGGACGTGAACGTCGGCACCAGCGCCACCGGCGACTTCCATGGCCTGCCTCCCCTCATACGACTGTTCCCCAAATGGGGCATCGTGCTGGTCGACGACTATGCGCCGATGCGGCAGCCAGTCAACGAGACTCGCTGTCCACCTCAATGCGAATGTCGCTTCAGGGTCACGACCGCCGGTTCCGCTAAAGGTCAGCTTTCGGGCCGCCAAATCGCCCCGGGAAGGGTGGGTTCGGGTCATCGGCGTGAATTCGCCCTCGACGAACGAACTTCCGCTCGGGGTCGTCTTTGCCCGTTGGCGCGCTGTCGCAAATTTGGGCGCCGCCGCATCACGATTGGACCCTCAATCTTTCGCCATTCAACTCTGCTTTCCCCCCCAGCAACCGCGGCGCAGTGTTGCCATGCGTGCGTAATATGCGCAGTCCAATTGGGGTCGTCCTTGGTGAGTGCAGCGGACGTCAATACGGGCAGCCATCGTGACATCAAGCGCCAAGGATCTCATCGCCAAGGGCTATATCGGCGAACTGTCCACCCATTCGCGCGGATCGACAGTCGAGGTCGCGATCGCGCGGACCGACCACAAGAGCGCGCCGAAACCGGCCTGCGGCGCGACCGATGTCGATATGCTCGATTTCGGCACTGGCTTCGAGTGTTCGACCCGGCGAGCGAAACGGCTCACCGACCGCTCGCCAGTGAAGTAGCGGCAAACCGCGAAAGACTTGTCGAGGCGATGCGCGCCGGCGGCTTCAACAATTATGCCCGCGAATGGTGGCACTTCACGCTGGAAAACGAGCCGTTTCCAAGAGAACGCTTCAACTTTCCCGTCGGCGCCGAGTAGCTCCGCCGGCCACCGTGGGATGAAACCCTCGTTGACCCTGCGCGGCCATTGCCGAAGGGCTGGCGGTTTCTAATTATCGCCTCCGGGAGCCCAGGATCCCGAGTCACGCTGTGTGAGGAAAAACATTCCTCATTTAGGGTAAAATAGGCGAAAAATTGCTTCACTAGGCCAAAAAAGGCAACATTGAATGCATCTAAATTCTATCAATTCGGTAGATTTGGCGCGAGTTCAACGGAGGCGGAAATGACC
>NZ_JAMYVK010000096.1:0-8988 GCF_040323975.1 Mesorhizobium sp. M0019
CAGGCTGGAAAAGATGTGATGGCCGAGAAACCGGCGCATCGGCACCGTAATTTTCGACACGAAGCCGGGCAGAATCCGCGGCGGGGGGGGGGGGGCGCGCCCCCCCCCCCCCCCCCCCACCGCCGCGTGCCTTTCGCCTCGCCGCGAAACATAATCGTGAAAACTGATGCACTCGACTTGTTTCATCACGCAGACCTCGCCGGCAAAGCGTTCCAGCGCGTTCCAGTAGGCGCCGTCATTCATCAGCGTGAAGTGGAAGCCGAGCTCAAGCGGAATGCGCTTGCCCTGGTATTGCGCATCGAAGGCGGCGCGGAACGCGTTATAGGTCCGGTCAGCGAACTCTTCTGCCATGCTCGGCCGCTCGAAGCCGCCGGAATGTCTGACATAGAGATTGTAATCCATGGCGATCACGCGCCTTGAGCTCGGCCCTTCCGGGATCTGCGGCAGCGAAAAGCGCGTGATGCCGTTGACGGTCGGCGGCTCGACCGGCCCACGCGAGACGCCGCTTGCGTCGAGCAGGAAACCGGCCGCGGGCAGCGCCTCGTAGAGCGCCTTGTTTGCCGACAGGTAGGGCGCGCGAAACCCGACCACCGATTTGCGGGCGAAATCGCGCCAGTCCTTCGGTTCAGGAGCAATGCCGTTGATCGAATAGGCGTTTTCGAGAATATGCTTGAACGAGCCGAACTCGCTTAGCCAGTCGGCTTTGCTCCAGTCCTTGCCATCGAAATGGCCGCAGCCATGGCTGCCGATGTCGTGGCCTCCCGAGGCGGCGAGGTTGATCTGCTCGAGCCGCTCGGCGACTTCCTGTTTCGAGGCGGCGAAGCCGATATTCGATTTGCCTTCTGTCTTGCCGGGCGCGGTGTATTCCTTGCGTGTCTGCGGCGACAGCAGGAACACGCAGGAGACGAAATAGGTGAAATGCGCGCCTGTGCGCCGGGCCAGCGCCCGGCTGCGCTGCCATTGCGAAATGTCGCGGGCGCTGTCGAATGAGATGATGACGATCTGCTTCGGCTTTGCCGGCGCCGCCGGCGGGTCGGCGCAAGCCGTGCCGGTAGCAAGCGCGGCAATCGAAAACGCAACAACGCGGGACAAACGGGGCAAAGGCATCTGACCGGATCAAGGAATGTAGAAGCGACGCCTACCGGTGAAATATGGCACGGGTACGATCGACCTGTACGGCCGCCGTTGACGGCGACTGCCTCGTGAATAGCCGATTTTCCTGCCGAACCCCTTCCATGCCGGCAAAATTTCGCTAAAACGCGGGCTCATCAACCGCCCCGCCCGGGGCAGGAAATGGTTTTGATCCATGTCGGACGACAGTTTTATCCGCGAAGTCAACGAAGAGATTCGTCGCGACCAGGCGCATGCGCTGTGGGACCGTTTCGGTCCCGCCTTGCTCGTGCTGGCCGTCCTGGTGGTGCTCGGCACTGCTGCTGTCGTCGGCTACCGCTATTGGGACGAAACTCGCGCCAACCGCTCGGGCGATGCTTTTTCGCAGGCGCTCAAGCTTGCCAATGACGGCAAGAACGACGAGGCGCTTGCCGCTCTGGAGGCGTTGGAGAAGGACGGCTACGGCGCCTATCCGCTGCTCGCCCGCATGCGCGCGGCAACCGTCAAGGCGGACAAGGGCGACGTCGACGCCGCCGTCAAGGATTTCGACGAGGTCGCCGCCGACACCAAGATCCCCTCCGGCATTCGCGACATGGCTCGTCTCAGGGCAGCGCTGCTTCTGGTCGACCACGGCTCTTTCGCCGATGTCTCCAGCCGCGTCGAGGCGCTCACCGCCGACACCAACACGCTGCGCCATACGGCGCGCGAGGCGCTTGGCCTTGCCGCCTGGAAGGAAGGCAAGGCGGCGGATGCATTGAAGCTGTTCGACCAGATCGCCGCGGATGATGGCGCCCCGCGCAACACGCGCGAGCGGGCGACTTTGATGTCCGAGCTGATCCGCGGCTCGGGCGGCGTGTCGTGATAGTCCATGACCTTCAAAGTCGCCATCATCGGCCGGCCTAACGTCGGCAAATCGACCCTTTTCAATCGGCTGGTGGGAAGGAAGCTGGCGCTTGTCGATGATACGCCCGGCGTCACTCGCGATCGCCGCGTCCATGCCGCAAAGCTCTACGACCTGCATTTCGACGTCATCGACACCGCCGGCTTCGAGGATGCGGCTGCCTCGACGCTGCCCGGCCGCATGCGCGCCCAGACCGAGATCGCCATCCGCGAGGCCGACCTGATCTTTTTTACGATCGATGCCAAGTCCGGGCTGATGCCTGACGACAAGACGTTCGCCGAGATCGTGCGCAAGTCCGGCAAGCCGGTTGTCGTCGTTGCCAACAAGGCTGAGGCGCGCGGCGCCCAGGGCGGCATGCTGGAGGCCTGGGAGCTCGGCCTTGGCGAACCGATCCCGGTCTCGGCCGAACACGGCCAGGGGCTGCCCGATTTGCGCGACGCGGTGATCGCAGCACTTGGCGAGGCGCGCGCCTTCGGCGAGGACGAAGAGGCCGGCGAGGATGAGGTCGCCGCCAGC
The DNA here is from genome assembly GCF_040323975.1 of Mesorhizobium sp. M0019. Taxonomy (NCBI): domain Bacteria; kingdom Pseudomonadati; phylum Pseudomonadota; class Alphaproteobacteria; order Hyphomicrobiales; family Phyllobacteriaceae; genus Mesorhizobium; species Mesorhizobium sp. M0019. The sequence goes on from NZ_JAMYVK010000096.1 coordinate 2,528, forward strand.
GAGGTGCTGATCGGCGAGGACATCACCGACCCGGACGCCGAGCCGAGCTATGACGACACCAAGCCGATGCGCATCGCCGTCGTCGGCCGCCCCAACGCCGGCAAGTCGACGCTGATCAACGCACTAATCGGCGAGGAGCGGCTGTTGACCGGCCCTGAGGCCGGCATCACTCGCGATTCCATCTCGGTCGACTGGGACTGGCATGGCCGCCGCTTAAAATTGTTCGACACCGCCGGCATGCGCCGCAAGGCCAGGATCCACGAAAAGCTCGAAGTGATGTCGGTGCAGGACGGCTTGCGCGCCATCCGCTTTGCCGAAATCGTCATCATCGTGCTCGACGCCACCATTCCCTTCGAGAAGCAGGATCTGCAGATCGCCGACCTGATCATCCGCGAGGGCCGTGCCCCGGTGATCGCCTTCAACAAATGGGACCTCGTCGATCATCCCCAGGAGTTGCTGGCCGAGCTGCGCGAAAAAACCGAGCGGCTGCTGCCGCAGGCGCGCGGCATGCAGGCGGTGCCGGTGTCGGCCGAGACCGGGCGTGGCCTCGACAAGCTGATGGATGCTGTCATCAGGACGCATCGAGTTTGGAACAGCCGTGTGTCGACCGGCAGGCTCAACCGCTGGCTGGAAGGCATCCTGGCGCATCATCCGCCGCCCGCTGTCGCCGGGCGTCGGCTGAAGATCAAATATGTCACGCAGGCCAAGACGCGGCCGCCGGGCTTCGTCGTCTCCTGCTCACGGCCGGACGCGATGCCGCAATCCTATGTCCGCTATCTCTCGAACAGCCTGCGCGAGGCTTTCGACATGCCCGGCGTGCCGATCCGCATCGCCTTGCGCACCTCGGACAATCCTTTCGCCAGCAAGGCAAAGAAGCGCCGCTGAGCGCCACTGTCCCTTTACGCTGCGTTGCGCAGAACGGGCGCCGGTTGCGTCTGCGGCAAGGCTTCCAGCGCTGCCTGCAGCAGGATGTCGCCAAGCCGCGCTGCCACGGGGTCGGGCTCGGCCTCCTTGCGATGCAGGAATAGCGCCATCTTGGGCAAGGCGGGCAGCCCGGCGATCTCCGGCGTCATCGCCCTGACGGTGGCCGGCGTGAGTGGGGGCAGCCTCTGCACCTAATGGGCGGTGTAAGCTCCGTCCACCAGATGGTAGCTCCCAGTGATAAAGCTGGCCTGGTCGGACAAGAGGAAGCATACAAGAGCCGCTACCTCTTCCGGTTTCCCGCGCCTGCCCATCGGCTGAAGACCTGCCATGCGCCGGCTGGCTAATGCCTCCATTTGCTCCGATAAAAGAGGCGTTTCGATCCAGCCGGGGCCGACGACATTGATCCGGATGCCCATCCTCGCATATTCAATCGCCGCAACCTTGGTTAATCCAACGACCCCGTGTTTCGCTGCCGTGTATGCGGACGCAGTTGGCAAGCCGACGGAACCGAGAACGGAGGACATGTTCACGATGGCGCCTCCGCCCCGATCCAGCATCGCGGCGATTTCGTACTTCATGCTGTAGAAAACGCCATTTAGATTGACGTTTATCAGTTTGTGCCAGTTGTCGAGCGGATAGTCTGCCGTTGCTTTTCGAATGCCGTCGATACCTGCATTGTTTACCGCCATATCCAGTCCGCCGCATTTCTGGACAGTGAACTCGATCAGCTTTTCCACGGCTGCCGCATCCGTGACATCTACCGCAAAGTCGTAGGCCCTGCCGCCTTGCGAGCTTATTTCGGCGGCTCTGCAGTGCGCTGCCTCGGCATCAAGGTCGGCGACAACAATCTCGGCTCCTTCTTGCGCGAGTTGCCGTGAAACAGCCGCACCTATTCCGGATCCTGCGCCGGTCACAATCGCGACTTTACCATGGAAGTCAGGCTTCATCGTCTCTGTCCTATGCCAATTTTGACATAACCGAACAGAGGCAGACGGTTATCGCAAGAAGTTTCGCTCCAATTCGCTTGTCAATCCTGTGAATTCATTTTGCCACCACAAAGCGAGACTTGGCCCGCAGGCCTTGGAATGGTAGAGACGAAGGCGGCGGTAGATGACCAGTTTCCTAGCAGGTAGAAATGGAAGAACACCACATTGCGCGCCGGGGGCTCGTGCTGGGTAGTCTGGCTCTGATGGTCTCCGGATGTACGTCGACGTTACAACAGGTGGCGGAGCCGATTTCATCCGCGTTCGGACCAAGGCGTGGCCTGAATCCTCGTTACCGACGGCAGCATGTGCGGTACGACGGAAACGAGCCGGCCGGAACGATCGTCGTCGATACTTCGCAACGTTTTCTCTATGCCGTCGAGACGGACGGGTGGGCGACGCGCTACGGCGTCGGCGTCGGCGAGCAGGGACTTTCGTTCAAGGGTACAGCGACCGTCGGCCGCAAGGCGGACTGGCCGTCGTGGACACCCACCGCCAGCATGATGAAGCGCAAGCCGCGCCTGGTGAAGTATGCAGGGGGGGTCCCTGGCGGACCAAACAACCCGCTTGGTGCGCGTGCCCTTTATCTCTATCGCGACGGGCGCGACACCCACTTCCGGATACATGGTACAAACGAGCCGTGGACGATAGGCACAGCGGTATCGAACGGGTGCATCCGTATGATCGATGACGACGTCATTGACCTCTACGAGCGTACTCCTTTGGGCACGACGGTGGTGGTTGTTTGATGGTGGGCAGGTCTGATCTCCGTTGGATGGTGAACCTGCCAGCACGTCACCGCAAAGGTGCCGCCTGGAACCGGGTGCCAACTGTGTCATTTCTGCACTAGGCGTTGGTGTAGATCGCAGGTAGCTTTGCGGGGCTGCATATTGTTTTTATTTGTGGCGATTCTATAGGCTGTTCCGCCCCCGGGGAAAGGATTGCTTGATGAACAGGATCTTGATTGTAATGGTTGCCACCCTCGCCGTTGCCAGCCTGAGCGGCTGCGCGAATGGCATGATCGGCAAAGGAAAGGGGAAGGCTCCTCCGCCGGAACCCGCTGCCGTAGAGGAGCCCGTGATTAAATAAGGACCGGCTTTCGGTTATTCGGGAAGGGCCGCCAGGCCCTTCCCAATCGATATGCAGGGGCCAGCCGGATTCGTAGCCTACGTGCGTTAGCGGGCATAGGTTGGCGCTAGGCCTGCGGTCCTCGGAGTTCTGGATAGATGACGCTAGTAAGTGGCCGTTCAACAATTGTGGCCCTGCTCGCACTTGTCGCAGCGTCATGTCAGTCGCAGGACAGCAAGCCCCAGCCGACTTTTGTGTCCAATGATAAGGCACTGAGAACCGCGGCGATGCCGGCGCGCGCGGCGGCGTCAACTCAAGCCCAGCGGTATTTCATCGAGTTCCGCTCCCGGTACGCCCTTACCTACGGCCATTCCTATGTGATTTTTGGACGATTGAACCAGGCCGGACGGATGGTCAACCCCGAAGTGGCGGGCCTCGCTCCGAAGTCCGGTGATCCCAATGTCTATGTTCTCGGCCATTTGGCGCCCGTGCCAGCCTCGACCGGGTGGACGGACGGCGACCTGGAAGATGCTTACCGGTCGGCAAGCTGGCGTGTATTACTTACCGAAGCCGAATATAGGAAAGTCGTCGCGAGCATACGAAGGCTGCAGGCCAGTTCTCCACTTTGGCACGCGTCGCTCTACAACTGCAACGCATTCGTAGCGGACATCGCTAGATCCATGGGGTATAAGACCCCCGGTATCTGGCTCCGGCCGCAACAATTCATAACCAAGCTTCGGGAGATGAACGCGGGTTGAAATGCGATTGGCAAAACCCGCTTTCGCGCCCATTCGCCCGGTTAAGTGCGAAGGGAACGCGCTCTGAATGTCTACGGTCGACAACTCGGACGGTGACATCGTTGCGACGGCTTATCATCGTCCCAGATCGAGAAAAGGCTCCGGTGACGTGACGTGACCATTGCTGTAGCCTCAGTTGGCGAGATCATATGGGTGATCGGCATCGTTGCTTGGTACGTGATCCGGTATCCGTTCGAGCGCCGGGCAAGGCGCGTGCGAATTGTAGCTGGCGGCAGCTCAAGTTCCGACACCGTCGGGCTTGTATCGGCTCTCCTTGGCCTGGCGATCCTGCCTGGCTTCTATGTCGCTACCGGCATCCCCGGAGCGGCTGATCATCCGGCCAGCGTGTGGTCGGTGGCGCTCGGAACCATCATCTTCTGCTCAGCGCTGTGGATTTTTCGCTTATCCCACAAGGAACTTGGCCGTAACTGGTCGATTACGCTCGAGATTCGCGAACGGCATGAACTGGTCAGCGCCGGGCCATACGCCTTGGTCCGTCACCCTATGTACACCTCTTTCCTGCTTATGGGGCTCGGCCAGGGCTTTCTGCTACCGAACTGGGTTGCGGGCATATCGGGTTTGATTGGTTTCGCAGTCCTTTTCCTGCTGAGAGTGGATAAGGAAGAGCGTATGATGCTGGAGAATTTAGGCTCGCAATACCGTGTCTATATGGAAAGGACCAAGCGGATATTCCCTTATCTTTATTAGAGGTCGTTTTATGCGAGGCCGAGCCCTCAAGCTTTCCGCGCCCCGGCGCCTTGTTGGCGATCTGATGAGGTTTTCGATCGGCGTGCCACGGGTCGCGGTGCAGCGTCAGATGAATCTCGGCCCACTCGTAAGGGCTAGAATGGCGCAGCAGACCAGGCCCTCGTGGACCGCTATCTTCCTGAAAGGGTATGCGCTTCTTGCCCTAGAGATGCCGGAGCTGCGGCGCGCCTATGTCAAGTTGCCTTGGCCGCAGCTTTACGAGTATCCAGCAAGCGTAGCCTCGATTGCCCACGAGCGCGAATATGATGGCGAGCCGGCCGTTCTGCTGAGCCGCATCAAATGCCCGGAGCGCTACTCCATCACGGAACTTGAGGGATCCATCCACGCGGCTCGATCGCGGCCGATCCAGGAGGTCCCGGAGTTTCGGCGTGCCTTGCGGGTGGCAGGTGCGCCCGCGCCGGTCAGATGGCTGCTTATGTGGCTAGGGTTGAACATCGCCCGGCAAAGGGCAAATTACTTCGGTACCTTCCAACTGTCCGTCTATTCTGGTCTCGGTGCGGAATCACTCAACCCGCTGACACCACTGACCACCCTTCTCAACTACGGTCCGATCGGCAAAGACGGATCGGTGAATGTCCGCATCCACTACGATCACCGGGTCATGGATGGAGCGAACGTCGCACGAGCACTGGAGAGATTCGAAAAGATTCTGAACGGCACTGTCGCCAATGAAGTGGTGCTGCTCGGTCAAGGTGTTTCCGCTCCTGCAAGACAGGGGAACGCGACGTGATTTCGCACTGTGAATTCCGGCCAGCTATCGTCGTGATTGGCGGCTCGGGTGGAATTGGCCGGGCGATTGCGAGCGTCGCTGCAAGGGAGCGCGGTGCGGTTGTGCTGGTTGCCCGCTCTCCTGAGGGTTTGGCCGCCGCGGCGTCTGAGGTTAGGGAGGCGGGCGGCGAGGCATTCACGCTCGAGTTGGATCTCGTGGCAGGCGATGCGCCAATGCGCCTGGAGGGCTTTCTGTCCGCACACGGCCTGGTCTGTGATGTCCTGGTCAACAGCGCCGGCTATGGCCTGCGGGGCGCGACGACGGCGCTGCCTATTGATGGTCAACTCGGCATCATCGATCTCAATATACATTCCCTCACAGAACTGACCCTTCATTTTCTGCCGGGAATGGTGGCGCGCCGACGGGGCGGGGTGCTCAATCTCAGTTCCGTGGCCGGGTTCGTTCCCGGGCCTTATATGGCTCTGTACTTCGCTAGCAAAGCTTTCGTGCGCTTCTTCTCAGAGGCGCTTCACCAGGAATTGCGCCGAACCGGCGTGACGGTCACATGCGTTGCACCAGGCCCGGTGCCTACGGAGTTTCTCGCAAGGTCAGGCGCCAATCAGACGGTGCTCTTCAACATCTTGCCCAAGGTGGATCCGGAGTATGTGGCCGAACGGGCGTGGCGAGGGTTCAAATCGGGTCGTCGCCTAGTCGTACCGGGAATCTCGGCCAAGTTGGCTGCCCTTGCGGCAGCGCTCCTGCCTTCCGCAGCGCTGCTGCCCCTGGTTGGCCGTCTGCAACGCCGCGGCAATGATCAATGTCCTTGCGGTTCAGGTATAAAGTTCAAGAAATGCTGCGGTACCCGCCAGATTCAGCTACGCCGGGGCCCTCGGGGAATTATCCCCTGACCGGACCAGCGTGCACCGAAAAACCTCATTGAAGCGAGAGACCGCTCGCCGATGACGGGTGTTAAGCATGTTGGTAGCATAGAGGCGAGGCTTTCGACATGCCCGGCGTGCCGATCCGCATCGCTGTGCGCACGTCGGACTACCCGTTCGCCAGCAGGGCGAAGAAGCGCCGTTAGATCATCATTCGCGGAACCTTGCGAGACGTCGGCGGGACAGCGCCCCATAAGCGCTAACTTAGGGCATGGCAGCTATCCTTGCTGCGGCGGATTGGTTTTTGCGCCGTCTTGGTGGGTCGCAGACGTGA
>NZ_JAMYVK010000097.1:0-8971 GCF_040323975.1 Mesorhizobium sp. M0019
TGGGCAGGATGGTTCCCGGCGGATAGTCGCCGCGCACGATCCTCAGCCCGATTTCGTTGGCGAGCGAGGCGTGCACACTCGAGCCCGGCATGCGCGCCGCATCGGCCCGGCGGATACCGCTCGTTCGTTCGGCGAACGCCTCGGCCGCTGTCTTTCCCTTATTCGGCTTCGCGTCCTGCATGGCTCCACAAAGTCCGGATTTGGAGGCGTGTCAAGGAGATGAAATCGCCGGCAATATCTCAGCTTGATTTTCCGCATCCGTCGCCTCGCCGACACCGCGCTTTGCCGAGCCTTCACGCCGGAGAGGCACGAACGACCTCTCTTTGTCCCGGCTGAATTCCTCGATCAGGAAATCAAGGAAGACGCGGATTTTCGGGGCAAGGTGCTGCCGTGCCGGATAGACCGCGTAGAGCGTGGTTTCGACCTTGTCCCAGTCATCCAGAGCCGATTGCAGCCGGCCTGCTTTCAGGTCGCTTTCGACATAGGGATAGGGGATCAGGCTGATGCCGAAGCCGGCGCGCAGCGCATCGCGCACGGCAAGGCTTGAAGAAACCGAGTATCGTCCGTCGATGGCGATCCGCTCGGCGCGGCCGTCCTTGCGGAATTCCCATATGTCCGCATGCCCCGAGAGGCTGAACCGGATGCAATTGGCCGCCTTCAAATCGCCAGGCGTCTTGGGCCGGCCATGCTTCTCGAAATAGGACGGAGCTGCGCAAAGCACATGCGGCATGACCGCAAGCTTTCGGGCGACCAGGCTGGAATCCTCGAGATTGTCGCTGCCGCGAATGGCAAGGTCAAATCCCTCCCGCACGATATCGACGCGCCTGTCGTCAAGGTGCAGGTCGAGTTTCAAACCGGGATAGCGCGATAGAAACGCGGGGATGGCAGCCGAAAGCCGCGTCAACGTGACAGTCATCGGCGCGCTGACCCGCAACGTGCCGCTCGGCGCTGTCTTGATCGGGCCGAGCACCTGGTCGGCCCTGGCCAGCGCATCGAGCCCCTGCGTGACATGCTCCAGGTAGATCCTGCCTTCTTCGGTCAGCGCCATGCGCCGCGTTGTCCGGTTGATGAGCCGCACCCCCAGATGCGCCTCCAGCTCGGCGATGTTCTTGCTGATCGCGGGAGGCGAGAGACCCAGGCGCCGTCCGGCTTCGGCAAAGCTGTTCAGTTGCGCCACATGGCGGAAAACCTGCAGCGCCGTCAGGCGATCCATCGCACCATTCTCTTCCAGTAAATAATGTCTTGCAATTGTTGCATATTATCGCTCCTTGGTAAATTCTCTATCTGCTTCCCGAACGACTTGCTCAGTTTCGGAATGACATGATGATCAACCCCACAATTTCCCTTATCGAGCGGCGCATGTCGGCCAATCGGTTCGATGCCTCGCACGAATTGACGGATGCCGAGATCGAGGAGCTGGCACGTCTCGCAACGCGCGCGCCAAGCGCCTACAACCTTCAGAATTGGCGTTTCATCGCCGTGCGGACGCCGGAAGCAAAGGCGCGGTTGCGCAGCGTGGCCCACGGCCAGGTGAAGGTGCAGGACGCAGCGGTCACCTTCATCATCTGCGGCGTACTCCCCGACCACGCTGCCCTCGATGCAAGGCTGCGTCCTTTCATCGAAGCCGGCTTCATGCCGGTGGATATGGCTTCGGGCTGGCAGGAGGGCGCCCGCGCACAATATGCCGATCCTCGGGCAGCCCGGGACGAAGCGGTACGCTCGGCAACGCTTGGCGCCGCAACGCTGATTTTCGCGGCCGAAGCGCTGGGGCTCGTCTCCGGTCCGATGGCCGGCTTCGATGCCGAAGGCGTGGCCCGCGAGTTTGGCCTTGGGCGCAATGAAGTGCCGGTGATGCTCATCGCCGTCGGCCGCGCCGCGCCCGGAAACTGGCCGCAAAAGCCGCGCCGCCCTCTTGCCGAAATACTGGAAATCTTATGAAAACGCACCGTTCCGATCTGTTGCTTACAGCCATTGCACCCGCAATATGGGGCAGCACCTATATCGTCACCACGCAGTTCCTGCCCAACTTTTCGCCGATGACGGTCGCAATGCTGCGTGCCTTGCCCGCCGGATTGCTGCTGCTGGCGATCGTTCGGCAACTGCCGATGGGCATCTGGTGGCTGCGCAGTTTCGTCCTCGGAGCCCTCAACATCTCGATCTTCCTGAGCATGTTGTTTGTCGCCGCCTACCGGCTTCCGGGCGGGGTCGCGGCGACCGTGCTGTCGGTCCAGCCATTGATCGTGATTTTCCTCGCTGCTGCCCTGCTTGCCAGCCCTGTCCGCCGGTTGGCGATTGTCGCCGCCCTTGTCGGGATCGCCGGTGTTGCATTGCTGGTGCTGACCCCGAACGCGACGCTCGATGCGGCCGGCGTTGCCGCCGGCCTCGCCGGGGCGGCCTCAATGGCCTTCGGAAGCGTGTTGAGCCGCAAGTGGCAGCCGCCAGCATCGCTGCTCGCCTTTACGGCATGGCAACTGACTGCCGGTGGTCTCCTTCTCGTTCCGGTGGTCCTGCTTTTCGAACCACCCATCCCGTTCCCGACCGCGGCCAACCTGCTTGGACTGGTGTGGCTCGGCCTGATCGGTGCGGCGCTGACTTATGTCCTCTGGTTCCGGGGCATTGCGCGACTGGAATCTGCAGTGGTGTCATCGCTGCTTTTCCTCAGCCCGGTGACCGCCGTGCTGCTTGGATGGGTATTCCTGGATCAGACACTGACCTTGCCTCAAATCGCCGGCGTCGTTTTCGTCATCGGCAGCATCTGGCTGGCTCAACGGCCCAATGGCAAGGAGTCCTGATGCATGTCGCGCACAAGTGTGCAGCGGTTTTGCGATAACGACATGCATCAAAACAAGAACCGAAAGCGCGTCGCATGAGGCCGGTCGAACGCGCGCGTTTTAGGCCGCCGACTTGTGTCCGCGGATTGTTCGGCACTATGGTTAAGCGGCGGAGGACCTGCCGATGCCACAACGCCCGTATGATGAGCGCCTGCTCCGTCAGGCGTTCGAAGTCGCGCGCAAGGCCCGCGATGCTGGCGAACATCCCTTTGGTTCGCTGCTCGCTGACAAAGACGGCAATGTGTTGCGCGAGCAGCCCAATGGTTACAAAGCCGGCGGGGGCGACCGCACCGCTCATGCCGAAAGGCTGCTGGCCTCGTGGGCGGGGATGAATGTCAGTCTCGAAAAGCTCGCCTCCTGCACACTCTACACTTCGGCCGAACCTTGCGCGATGTGCTCCGGGACAATCTATTGGGCCGGCATCGGACGGGTCGTCTTTGGGCAGAGCGAACATGACCTCAAGCGGGTGACGGGCGCACATGTCGAGAATCCCACACTCGACCTGCCCTGCAGGATCGTCTTCGAAGCCGGGCAGCGTCCGACTGAAGTCGTCGGCCCGCTGCTTGCCGATGAAGCGGCGCAACTCCAGGCCGAATTCTGGAAAGACAAGTAGGGTCAGGACTCGTTGATTCAGAGGCAGAGGCGACTGCTGACGTGGACTACGACCTAGCGTCCGGACCCATAAGGGGGATGCCGTTGGCAGCGGTTTCGTGATTCACGGTCTCCAAAGGGAGACCAATGACGAATCGCGATACCGGCTATGCGAGCCAGCCGATCATTCACAACGCCTTCCTCATCCGCAACAGTGGCACGCCCGCTCCGCCTCTGTTGTCGACGACTTCTTCAACCGCCTCAAAGCCGCAGGCCCGATACAGCGGTTCGCCGGCCCTCGTTGCCATAAGCTCGACACTTGTAAAGCCCTCGCGGCGGGCGGCGTCCTCGCACAGCATGAGGATTAGACGCCCCACGCCTCGGCGGATGAAGCTGGGATGCGTATACATGGCACGCACGCGCGCAGCGTCTTTCGTCGGGTCAAGCAACGCTGCATCGCGCCCGGGTGAACGGTCGCCGCCGTAGAGGGTTGCGCGCCGACTCCATCCGCCGCAACCGGCCAAGATGCCATTCTGCTCCACAATGAAATATGTTCCATCATCGACGAGTTGCGTATCGAGCCCCATGATTGCTCGGCTCGAAGCGATCTGCTCCTCTGTGAGGAACGGCTTCTGAAGCTCGCCGATGGCTGCATTCATCAGTACAGCCAGCGCCGGCATATCGGCACGTGTCGCCAACCGATGCTCCAGGCTGATCCTCGGCATTCTTCAACAGGTCCAGTGCAAACCGCTTTGAAGTGTTAGCACAAGATCATCACGATGATGGGAAAACCTAGGCATGGCCGGGGGGATAGTGTCTCAGTTTGAAATTTAGGCCTTTGCCAAAAGTTCGCGCAAACGTGCTCGCTCACCATCGTTCAGTTGACCGATGGCCAGCTGCTGATTCCGTATGTAGTCGGGAGGAACGAAGAATTCCGAGCACCAAATAAGGCGCTTAACGTTGCCGCCATTTAGTCCGAAAGCAGTCGGCTTGTGTAGCCCAATTTCGGTTGCGCGGGCCTTGGTTGCGATCGGGAAGTGGAGCCTTTTCCCTATCTTTTGCAAATCGGTGCCATAGCAAACTAGCACACTGCCAAATCGTGTGTTGGTTTGAGGGTCCTCGTGGATATCGCTCCCAAGGACAAGTGAAGGACGCGACCACGGCCCAGGTTGACCTGGTCGCTCACGAATAGGAAATCTGCACCAGACAATGTTGCCTGGGTCTGGCAGCGTGTCGATTTGAAGAAACGTCCACCCCATAAGGGGTGGCTATCACAAGCGCTTAGAGGAAACTACTCTGCTGCGCGCAATGAGTGCATCCGCTTCTGGATCAGACGCAGCTAACTCCGCGTCGGTGAGCGCGCTGTAATCAGCGTAATACTCGCCAATCCGGTAAACCTCAGGAGCGGGTTCACCTCCGGGGCTGATGACCGACTGACTCGGACTGCGCGATGCGCGTCCCCAACTCGCGACCGAGTGGAGGATGCGTTCTAAAACGGCAACCATCACATGCTCCCTAGGGGCTTTGTTCATTTTAGGCCACGGCGTTTATGCGCCATTACCTTGCTGTGGTCTAGCCACCCAGCCCAACTCACCCGCGCCCCTGTAGTTCCAAACATTGGCATGAAGGTGACGGGAGCGCTAGAGCCTAGATAGGTCAACGATGCCGACTTAGCAAGATAGTCCGGTTAGGCGACTCGCTTCTGATGCGGCCCATGCTTGCCCGGCTCAGGCGCAACGGAGTCCATCATCCCGCAAAGATCGTCCATTGACCAGAGCGTCTTGGAAACACCCGCCACCATTGCCGGCGACATTTTCAGCGTCTTGTGAATGCGGACGAAATTGTACCAAACCGTGTAGAGCGCCACCATGTGGACGTGGTTCTCAACCTTTTTCGAGAACGCGTTGGTAAGGCGCGTGAAGCGGCGCATATACATCCGTTCTACGTGGCGCTAGGCGGCACTGTGAGCCCGCAGCGACGCCGTCGATGCAACACTGACCAGCGCGGTTGCGGCGGGCGGTCGCGCCGATCCCAACCGGCCACAGGATCTTGGCTTCATGTACAACCGCCACATTGAAGACCCGGATGGCTACGTCTGGGAAATCGTATGGATGAACCCGACGGCGAACGCCTGAACGTAGGGTGTGGGCGCATCGGTCGTAAGGGTGTGAGCACTAGAGTCGTGACGAGCAATTCGGGGCTGGCCCAGTGCCGGTTCCGCGTCAGCTGCGCCCGTCAGCTCGTCTTGACGTATTTCCGCCAGCTGTGCTCCGGCCGGAAGCCGAGCATGTCCCGCGCCTTGCGGTTGGAGAGCAGCGTCTCGTATTCGCCAAGTTCACCCTTGACCGGCACATCGGGATAAAACCGCTTCAGGAGTTCGGCTGTCGGCAGATCGGACGAGGTGTCGTCGTTGGCGGCGTTGAACACCTGATAGCCGAGCCCGTCCTTTTCGATGGCGCGCAGCGTGATCTGGCCGAGGTCGCGCGCGTCGATATAGCTCCAGGCGATGCGCTTGCGGAAACCCGGATCGGCGAACCATTTCGGAAACAGCGAATATTCGTGCGGCTCGATGACGTTGCCGATGCGCAAGGCATAAATGTCGAAGCCGCTGCGCAGCGCAAAGGCGCGCGCCGTCTTCTCGTTGACGACCTTGGACAGCGCGTAGCTGTCCATCGGGTCGACGTCGTACTCCTCGTCGAGCGGAAAATGCGTCGGGTTGCGCGGCTCGTTGGCGAAGACCAGCCCGTAGGTCGTTTCGCTGGAGGCGATCACCACCTTGCGGATGCCGAGCTTCACCGCGGCCTCGATGACGTTGTAGGTGCCGAGCGCGTTGATGCGGAACACCTCATTGTCGGGCGTGATCATGATGCGCGGGATCGCCGCGAAATGCACCACGGCATCGACCGGCTGCGTACGCAGCGAAGGGTCGAATTCATGCAGGCCCATATAGCTCGACAGCGCATTGAACACCTGCCCGCTGTCGGTGATGTCGGTGATCAGCGTGCGCACCTTGGGATTGTCGAGCGGCTTGGTGTCGATGTTGAGCACCTGGCAGCCCTGCTCGACCAGATACTGCACGACGTGGCGCCCGGCCTTGCCGCTGCCGCCGGTGAACATGATCCGCTTCGTCATTTTGCTCTCCCTAAGATTCATGTGTATTGTCAGACAATACCGAACTCTGCAATCGCCTGCCATGGCATGCGGCAAAAACCCGCTTCAACAATTCGCCGGCAAGGTGCAGCGCCGTCATCCATCACTGCAAATAGGACGAAACGACATGAACACGACTGCCGCGAGCGAAAAGATCGGCTTCATCGGGCTTGGCCTGATGGGGCACGGGATCGCGAAGAACATCGTCGACAAGGGCTATCCGCTGACGTTTCTCGGCCGCAAGAACCGCACGCCGGCGGAAGACCTTCTCGGCCGCGGCGCCAGGGAAGCGGCAACCTCGCGCGACGTCGCGGCGGCATCCGATATCGTCTTCATCTGCGTCACCGGCTCGCGCGAGGTCGAAGCCATCATCCGCGGCCCAGGCGGCCTCAAGGAAGGCCTGAAGCCGGGATCGGTTGTCGTGGACTGCTCGACCTCTGATCCCGTTTCGACGGTGGCGCTGGCCGCCGAACTCAAGGCGCTCGGCGTAGATTATGTCGATGCCCCGCTCAGCCGCACCCCGAAGGAGGCTTGGGAAGGCACGCTCGACGCCATGGTCGGCGCGCCCGATGCGGTCTTTGCGAGGCTGAAGCCGGTGCTCGAAACCTGGGCCGGGCGTATCGTCCACATCGGCGACACCGGCGATGGCCACCGCATGAAGCTGCTCAACAATTTCATCTCGCTCGGCTACGCCGCGATCTATTCCGAGGCGCTGGCGCTGGCGCAGAAGGTCGGCATCTCGCCGCCGCGCTTCGACAGCGTCATCCGCAACGGCCGCATGGATTGCGGCTTCTACCAGACCTTCATGCGCTGGACGCTGGAAGGCGACCGCGACGCGCACAAATTCACCATCGCCAACGCCTTCAAGGATCTCACCTATCTCGAATCGATGGCGGGTGCTGCCGGCATCGCCAACCCGCTCGGCAACGCCACCAAGAACGCCTTCGCCGGCGCCTTCGCGGCCGGCCCCGCCGATCAATATGTGCCGATGCTGGCCACGCATATCGGCAAGGTCAATGGCGTCGACCTGATGCCGACCAGGGATGGCAAGAAGCAGACGATCTGAGAACGTTGGGATTAACGCCTGGAGTGTCGCAACTGCAAACGTTCGCTGCCGACCAGCTACATCCGCCAATCTCCAACGCTGGCGATTAGCATATGACACCACACCTTCGTCATCCCAGGGCGGAGCAGGAGCGAAGCGACGTCGCGCAGACCCTGGGATCCATGCCGTGACATCAGCCGAAGAATGCAGCGGCTCAGAACGGCGCTTGTATCCGCCATTGCGCTCGTCGCCCTTCCACCATGACCGCGAGCCAGAAGCTGCGGAAGCGCTGGCTCCGCCAATGGAAGACCGAATTGATCGAGACGACCAGTCCCAGAGTGCTTCGAGCTTTTTCGCAGGACCGGGTGGCAGCGTTTGGTTCTGGTCTGCTGGAGCACTGCCGCAAGGTAACGGCATGGATCCCAGGGTCTGCGCCGCGTCGCTTCGCTCCTTGCTCCGCCCAGGGATGACGAAGGGAGGGTTTCGGCTAATCTCCTAAATTTGCGATTTGCGACTAACGGGAATGATCGACCTTCGTTGCTGGTTGACCCGACTTACACGCAGTTGGCCGAGAAACGATCGAATCAGCGCCGAAACCGGCCGATAACGTCGGTATTGGCGAGAAGTCTGTGCACCAAAGCACGCGCACTTCCGATCGGAAGAAGCCAGAAACAAAAAAACCCGCCTCGGGAGGCGGGTCGTTGGAGCCAATTAGCACCATAGCAAAATTAGTAGCATAGCTGCCGGCACAAAGCAAGAACAAAATACGCTGTGGCGGTAAAAAAGTCCGAATTCCTTTCCCACCCGAGGTCGCCGCCCTCATTGCCTAGCGTTGATGATCAGCGAAAGCCGAAATGGCATCCAATCTCCCCCCTCGTGGGGGAGATGTCCGGCAGGACAGGGAGGGGCGCGAAGGAATGCGAGTTTTGCAATCGTTCGGAGCAACGCCAGCCCTGGCGCATAAATCACCGGCGCGACCGGCCGATAACGTCGTCGGTATTGGCGAGCAGTCTGTGCACCGCGGCGCGGGCTGCGGCGGGCCGCTGCAGGCGGATGTTCTTCTCGATCGCCTCATGCAGTGCCTGCGCCCGCCGCTGATCGCTGGTCTCGCGGGTGACGAACTGGAACAAATGGTCGAGCGCCGATTCGATCAGCACGCCGAGCGGCACCAGCAGATCGTTGCCCGAGGCGCGCAGGATGGCGAGATGAAACCGCGTGTCGGCGCGGGTGCGCTCCTGCAGATTGGTCGCCTCGCCCATCTCGCGGCAAGCCTGGCTGATCTCGGCCATCTGCTCGTCGGTGCGCCGCATGGCGGCAAAGGCGCTGGCCTCCGGCTCGATGATGTGGCGGAATT
>NZ_JAMYVK010000098.1:0-8958 GCF_040323975.1 Mesorhizobium sp. M0019
TCCGACATGGACGCCTCCGTTCAAGTGATGATCAACGACACCACTTTGGCACAGCGATGCCGTCAGGGGGCGTCCACCCCATCAATCTCGGCTCGCACAAGGGCAAGGCCGTGCGCCGCGCCATTCGGTCAGCCGGCGCCAGGTTGTTCGTGCTGCCGAAATACTCGCCCGACCTCAACCCGATCGAGAAGCTCTTCGCCAAGCTTAAGCATTGGCTGCGCAAAGCTGCCAAGCGAACAGTCAAGGACGTCTGCGATGCCATTGGACACATCCTCGGCACCGTCACTTCAACCGAATGCCGACATTACTTCACAGAAGCCGGATATGCCCAACCTAAATTCATCCCGCTCTAGTGAAGCGCTGATCGTGCTGTGGGAGGCTTCGGACCGGATCTGCGGGAAGCGGCTGAAAGCGTTGGTGCCGATCCTGGTCGAGGCGATGGAGCGTCACGGGCATCTTCAGCTTGCGCCGGAAGTCCGGACGCGGCTTTTGGCGACGAGTGCGCGCTTCGCGCGGTCCGGTGGCGGCAAGCGGCGCCGGCCCATGGCATCCTCGGCGCTGCGGCGGAGCATACCGATCCGCACCTTCTCCGACTGGCAACATCCGCCGCCCGGCTTTGTGGAGGCCGACCTGGTGGCGCACAGCGGCCCGGTGACGAGCGGCAGCTTTGTGCAGTTCTCACCGACGTTGCGAGCGGATGGACGGAATGCGCGCCTTTGCTGGTCCGCGAGCAGAAGCTGCTGAGCGAGGTGCTGACGGAATTGCGGCGGTTGCTGCCGTTCGACCTTCTCGGCTTCGACACCGACAATGACGGCGTGTTCCTGAACGAGACGGTGCGTGATTATTGTCAGGAGACCGGTATCGCGTTCACGCGCTGCCGGCCGTACCACAAGAATGATCAGGCTTTTGTCGAGCAGAAGAACGGTGCCGTGGTGCGCCGCATGGTCGGCTATCGCCGGCTGGAGGGGCTTGAAGCCGCCGCAGCCCTGGCGCAGCTCTATCCGACGGTGCGGCTGTTCGTGAACTGCTTCCAGCCCTCCTTCAAGTTGGCCGGAAAGGAGCGGGACGGCGCCCATGCGCGCAAGCGTTATTATCGCCCGGCCACGCCCTGCCAACGATTGCTGGCGGATCTGCGGACGCCGCAACCGGTTCACGCCGCACTCGCGCAAACATATGCGCGGTTGGACCCTGTCCGGTTGCTGAGCAAGATGCGGATGGCGCAGCAGCGCCTCGTCGACATCGCCGACAGGTCCGGCACGCCATCGGTTGTGGCGGCCGATCCATCTCTCGACCGGTTCCTGTCAGGCCTGCGCACGGCTTGGAAGGAGGGTGAATCCGTCCAACCGCGCAAGCCAAGCCGAAGCAAAAACGGGGCCGTCGGCGACCGGATCCTTTCGCTCTCGTCACCAAGAACTGCAAGCGTGGTTTGACGAAGAGTCCTGGCGGACGAGCCGTGAATTGCTGGACCGTCTGCAGGCGGAGCATCCGGGGCAATATCCCGATCAGTTGCTGCGCACGATGGAGCGCCGCTTGAATCTGGGCGAAAGGAAAGGCGCACGCAATGGTGTTCGGCGCGATGCAGTTCGAGCCGGCAATCGAGCCGGTGTCCCAGTCGTGGGGAACATTATGATGAGGCAACGGATAATGTCGGTCGGGAGCATTCCACGGTGAGGCAATACGGCTTCTCATCACCGCCTGCATTTGCCTCGTCCACACCGCCGCTAGATCCCCTTTCATGGGTGGGTGGCCTCATTGAACGCCCATAGCCCGGCAACGCTGCCGGCGGCTTAGTCCAACACGTTTTTAGCTCGCCATCGCCATCCACCGCAGCGCACTCTCTCGCCCGCCTCACTGTGACGACCGCCGCAAAGCTCCTGCATCGCATAGAGCGCCTGCACGCGGTTCACAATGGCGGCCGTTTGATCGCGGCCCAACTAAGATAGACTGCCACCGTGTGCGTGGGCCCGTCAAGCACTCCCAGTGCGATTCGGTGCCAGACAAGCGTTAGGACGATTCGGCGGACGCATCACTCGATTCGACCGGACATGCCGTGGAGACCGGAATACTCGAAAGATATGGCCGCCGCACAACCGCAGTTCATTGCCAAGTCGAGGCGACAGCTCCATCAGGCGTTGTCCACATAGCCCACCCTTTTCAGGTGGCTTCCTGCCGCTCGATCAGTTCTTTCACTCTCTGTTTGCGGTGCATCTCGGCGCGCGCCCAGCGTTCCCGTATCTCCACGCATTTCAGCTGCGTGTGCGCAAAGAGCGTTTTTGCCACAGAAACCTGGTCGTTGGTTGATCTTTTCCCGGGTCCTCCTCCGAACTGCAAAGCGTCCCTGCACTCTTCGAGACTCGCCGGTAACACATCAGCGAGGTGGCTGGCTAGTTCGCTTCGGCGCTCCGCGACGCAGCTATCGAGAGACAGGCGTCTGGCGATTTCGCCAATCAGTGTGTGGGCCTGTCTGAAAGGAACACCTCGAGACGCCATCCGTTCTGCGGCGACGGACGTCATTTGTGAGCCGTCTTCCAGGTTTTCACGCATCGACCGCACGTTGAAGGACATGAATTTCACAATCAGGGATGTGAGGGTGATGGCCCGTTTCAGAGCATCTTCTGCAAGGCCTAGCGGAGAGCAGCCGTAGTTGCTCGCTTCGATCGAGTTGCTGAAAGGTGCTTTGCAGGCTGCTGTTGCCGCAGAAACGTAGGCCCCAATCACAGTGCTTGCCGAACCCTTGATGTGTTCAAGCAGAAACGGGTTCTTCTTTTGGGGCAGCATGGAAGAGCCGCCAGCAAGATTTTGAGGAACGTCGATGAGCGCGAACTCCCGCGTCGTCCAAACCTGCAGGTCCTGGGCCACACGACTGAGCAAGATTGAAACGCCAGCGAAGAGTGAAAGCGCTTGTAGGTGATGGTCACGGCTTGCAACAGCATCAAGTGAGTTGAATGACGGCAGTTCGAATCCCAGAAGATATGCTGTCTTCAAGGGATCTATACGCATGCTGGTGCCTCCGCCGGCACCAGCTCCCATAGGACAGTTCCTGATGTCTTCCAGCAGGCAATGGAGGCGCTGGCGCTCGCGCCCCAGAGCGAAGAAGACGCCAAGCAGGTAGTGCCCTGGCGATCCGGGGAGTGCGATCTGATACTGACTGTACAACGGAGCCACAAGTATCGATGCTTCCTCCACTCGCTGAAGCAGGGCATCTTGTGCAGTTCCTATTCCTTGCGAGATGGAACACGCAGCTTCCCGAAGGACCAGAAGAGAAATGGTCGCGTTCAAGTCGTTGCGGGACCTCGCAAGGTGCAGCCAGCCGGCCTTTTCTGGGCCGGCTCTGGCGGCAAGTTCGGCCTCATAGGCCAGATAGACACCACGGGGAGCATCACGCCCCTCCAACGACTGAAAGCCCTCGTCCTGGAGATCCAAGATGTGCTTGAGCAGATCGGCAGCGGCTGGTTGGCTGACCAAGCCCTGGTCCGCGAGCATCACCAGATGTGCTTCGTCTATGGTCGCCTGATGCCGCAGAAGGCGACCGTCACGCGAGATTTCGATAGGCGGAGCGAGCAACTTCATCGCTTCGGGATGTAGGCTCCACTTGCTCTGGCTTGACCCAGCGACTTGCTTGTCGTCCGACTCTCCAGTAGCCGCCTCAATATCGATCACGATGGAATCGATCATCCGTTGAGCTGCCGCGGCGGCGGCATTGAGTTCATCAGCGACGGCTACGGCGTAGGCTACGCGATCTCTAAAGTCGCCATTTATTTGAACTTCCTCTCCCTCAGATTTCAGAAGACCCGCCTCAAGCACCGTCGGGTCTGGATTTCGAGAAAAGCCCAGGCGTTTTAGCTTGCCGGATTTATGAACGACTTGGAAGCGGATGGCTCCCGCCCTTGCGCTCGCGCCTGGAGGCGTGAATCCTTCTCCCGCATAAAGTCTAATCACCATGTCAAGGATTGGTGTGCCCAAGGCGTGCGAGAGCATGACTGGAATCATTCCTCCAGCCAGCCTGGGATTGACCTCAATGATGACGGGGCCCGACTCCGTTATCACGAACTCCACATGAGCCGGTCCGAACTTCAGGCCTAGGGCCGACACCGCGCCCGCGGCAAAAGAGGCCAGTCTGCGGAGGGATGGCTCCGGAAGTGGGGCCGGGAAGTCGTGACCTAGCTCGACGAAGCAGGGAGCGGGCCCCTTGTGCTTGGCAAGAATTCCAAGGCAATGCAGCGCCCCATCGTAAGCAATTATCTCTGCAGAGTATTCTTTGCCCTCTATATATTGTTGGATGAGGATGTCGGGGCTGGGCAGATCCACTTGATCCAACAATACGTCCTTTGCACCCTCAAACCCTTTTATGGCGGCTGTGGCAGTATCGCACAGCCGCACGCCGCTACTACCGCTTCCGGAGACCGGCTTTACGACGACTGGCAGAGTGACTTCGGTAAGTATATTCTCGAGGTCTCTGATAGATGTGGCCAACCGAGTTTCAGGGATCGTGATTGATTGTCGCCGTAACTCGGCCGCTTGCTTCCATTTGTTCCGGCATGTGGCCACAGCCTCCGGATTTGGTGCTGGTAACCCCATTACCGTTGCGGCACGCGCAGCTCCTTCCACGAAATAATCCGACGATGAATATATTCCTTCCAGCCCTCTTAATTTCGCGGCGACCCCGATGAGTTCATCCGGACTACGCGTTTCAGCTTCGATAACGTGAGCGACGGAGTCCTTAAGAAACGGATAGCGCGCACGATTGCGCGTGACGAGATAGGGCTCAAAGCCCAGGACCCTGGCCCGCTTCATCAATAGTTCGCCAGTGCCCGTCGTGTTGCTTTCCACGAAAAGAAAGCTACCTCGGTTCTTCATGAAGCATTCTCCAGCACGTTTAGGACAGCTTCCCGGCTTCTCCGATTCCAATGATATCGGTTCCATGGTGGGAGAGCCGTCGAAGGATGCTCTTCGCTAGACGGAGCGTCCAGAAGAACACCTTCATGTAGACACCGGTTCTGCTTAAGCCACTCGTGGTCGTAAGCAGATTCGACGTAGCGGTGCCCTTCATCAGGACATATGACAACTACGGTTTCTCTTGAATCCTGCCGAGCGCGCCAACGTCCAACGATGTAGCTCGCTCCGGAGGTCGGACCGGCGAAAACGGCATGCCGCTCGTGGAGGGCGCGAGTTGCAGCAAATGCGAGCGGAGCCGAGATGAGATGCACCTCGTTATACAGTTCATGCTTCACGTTCTTGGGGACAAGACTGTTCCCCAGCCCCCGCAATTTCCGTTCGCCATCTTGTTGGCCAAAAATGACGCTATTGAAGGTATCCACTCCAATTAGGCGAGCGCCAGGGGCTTTTTGACGGAGCCCCTCTATCGTTCCGCAAGTAGAGCCGCCCGACCCCACAGAACCGACCAAAGTTACGTCGGCTTCTAATATCTCCGATATTTGCTCCGCGAAGAACTTATAGGCTGCGGGGTTGTCAGGTGTTTCGTATTGCCTGGGCCAGAAACAGGAGTGGCCCAACTGTCTCATTCTAGCATGTAATGCGTCGAGGCGGCTTCTTTGATAGCCACCCAGCTTCGCCTTTTCAGTTATTATGAACACTTCGGCTCCCAAGGAGCGCAACCTGTTTTCCAGGCCTTTGTCCATCACTGGGTCTGTGAAGATTTCGAGTTGGAATCCACGTTCCCGGCAAACTACGGCCAAACCCAGCGCGAAAGTTCCGCTCGAGGTCTCGATAACTTTCATGCCGTGCGTCAAGCTCCCTCGAGCCATCGCTTGCTCAATGATGTACTTCGCAGGGAGAAGCTTCATGAACGCAAACTGCGCAAGATAAAGGTTTGTCTCACACCTAATAATGCTGGGGAGAGCATAGGCATCAGAATAGCCGGAGAATGGCAGGCGTTTGCGAACGGCGTCCATATTGCTTCCTCATCGGCAGCCAGTCATGGTCAGATATATTTTTGGCGAGTTGTCGAACGGCGATACATGGGCGAGCACGGACCGAAGCTTCCGTGGGAACTCATCCGCCATTCGATCAAGCAGGATTCCGATCATTGTGCCGCTGTGCGCGACTATGACCCCGAGAGCGCCAGTGGCCTCGGATGCTTCCAGCATCGAGTACAGGTGCTCCTTTGGAGCCCGCTCCTGATGCAGGCGCGCGCTGGCTGTAGCTATTCTGCCTATCGTGGCCGTGTCACCCCGCGGAATTGCTATCCGTGCGCGGTCGAGTAGTTCCTGATATTCTGCTCTGTGACTGGCGGAGATTTCACCTCGCCGTTGATCATAGTCGACGGTTTCGATCGTCCCTCCTTCATCAATTCCAACGATTGCAAGCGGCGGCATTTGCCCAAGAAAGGAGAGAAGGCTACATGCTCGCTGCCGATATGCGACGACGCCAGGATACATAACCCCGTCGGATGGCTCGATCTCCGACATTAGCTTCTCGATCAACGATGTCCGGACTCTACGCTTGAAGCAGCAGGCGATTGACCGTGCAGTCGCGACAAGATCGGCAGACGAACTCGCCAGCCCTTTGCCTTCAGGGAGCTCAGATTGCAAAAGGAGGATTCCTCCTGAGGCGCCGAGCGCAATCACGAGATTCTCAGCCAGTCGCTTTGCTTTGACTTTATGTGGCGGATAAACGGTTACGGATCGTGTGCCTGCGATCGGCATGAAGTGAGCTCGCGCAAAGAGCGCGATGGGCATTGTCACCAAGAAGTGAGGGTCCTGGGGAACAGAGCCGACCGGCAACTGGCCTTGCAGCAACTCGCCGAATGTGCCGCAACAAAGAGCGTCGCTAGAATGAACCCTTGGCTGCTGCCCTTCCTCGGCAATAATCTGGGCTGCATCTGCGCCATCGAACGTCTGGTGATACATGTATGGCCTCCAAACTTCATCGGCGGCCGCTTCGAGAAGTTCTCTAGTCGACATCCTAGTCCCGCTTCCTGGAGGGCCGATAGGATGAGTATATTTTTGGATCGCCATATCACTTCCCAATCAGGTACATTGAAGTGTGAATTGCCGTACGAGACGATACCGGGATCATCAGAAGATGAGCTCGCGTTTCATTGTGATACTTGGAGTACCTAGGGGCATAGGGTGCCTAACCTCGGATTTTGGGTTGAGTGTAGCATTGTCAGCATTTTTAGGTCGCAAAGATTCTGTTAAATTACTTGTAGGATCTGTTGCACCGTTTGATACGGCCGAGTGGCATGGAGCGTCTCAGCAAATTTCGGTGCCTGTGAGGTTCAAGGGACGCCATTTTGAGCAGTGAGTGATCCTGCTTTGGCTGCGCTGGTACCTGGCCGTCCGGCGCGATTCCCACGTCCAGCGCAGATCACCCGCGGCGAGGCGCGGGGCCACGCTGGCAGGTCTATGACCGGCCAAGCGGTCTAGTCGGAAGGCACGGCCCGCGTTGCCTTAAGGCATGGCTCGGCCACCGGCGTTTGCAACGATCCGCGCATTCTCCGTGTTGAACGCTGCCGCCGTCCTGGCTGACCTTCGGTACCTCAAGCCGGCCAGCACACCGGTCGCGAGAGCCCGTCGAATGGGCGTCCGCTATGTCCTGACATGCAAACGCCTCCGCCAAAGCTAGAGCTTCTTCGCAGGTCGCCGAATCCATGCAAGGGTCAGAGTGACAGCCCAGCGGTCCGCTACGATAAAATGCGGTCGCGATCCGATGCGTATTCGGACTTGGGGATGCCGTTCCGAACTAGCGCCTTGTTTTGTTTCAGTTTGTTGGGCAAATTGCAATAAATGTTGCGCAAATTGATGCGATTGGTTGAAATTGCTAAGTAATTATAAATTCCAAGCATGGCCGGCGTCGCACGATGGATGACCTAGACCGAAGAATCCTTACAGCGCTACAGCGGAACAACCGGCTCGCCTTTGCCGAACTCGCGGAACTCGTCGGCTCTTCGGCCGCCTCATGCATGCGTCGAGTGAACAAGTTACGTGCGGACGGCGTGATCGTTGCGGATATCTCGCTCGTGAATCCGAAGGCTCTTGGCAAATCGCTTACCGTTGTCGTGACAGTAGAGCTCGACCGTGAACGTCTGGACCTTGTCGACGATTTCAAGCGCGCGATGCGCTTGGCCAAGGAAGTAACTCAGTGCTACATGGTAACGGGCGACGCCGATTTCGTCCTGATCGTGGCGGTTGAGGATGTCGAGGCCTTCGACGTCTTCGTTAAGACGAAGCTCTATACTAACCCCAATGTCCGAAAATTTAGGAGCATGATCAGCCTTGATCGCGTAAAATTCGAGCCACGGATCACGGTATAGCTTTCGGCGGATTGCCCTGAAGCCATCTATCCGAGCTGCTTTTCGAGGCCCTTTGCACGTCCAGCTCCGATCGAACATTTAGCGTGGGGAACTTCGCGAAGCAGAGGGCTAGCCCTACGCCGCCACCGCCCCGGAAACACTCCGGCACCCCGAACCGCGAAGATTGCAAACTCCGGAGAGAGCAGATGAACTCAGGGGTGTGAGGCTTCTCGGCGTGAGAGACGTCGATGCGCCGTTCATAATGGCGCGCGAGCCGTTTGCCAGCGCGTCATCCATCCGAAGTTGCGCTCGACCACCCAGCGGCGGGGCAGAACCTGGAACCCCTTCTGGTCGTCGGATCGATGACCGCGAAGTTGAGATAGGCTGCTTCGTCTATAAGCTTCAGCCGGTCATAGGTGCTGTCAGCGAACAGATGCTTTACGCAGGGCCAACGCTTGCGGATGCCGTCCAGGACCGCCTGAGCCCCCGCACTGTCGGAGATGTCGGCGGTGGTGAGATCGTTCTATCCGGCGAGGGACGCGCACGGACCTATTTGTTTTCGCGCGATCGATGGCGATGAGGTTTTGAAGTAATTACCCACCCCCTTGCCCCCTCGATACGGCACGGTGCGTCGTCACTCGTCGTCGATGTCCGGGTACTGCGGGGGAGCCTTGCCGATCTTGCTGACGATCCTCGGGTAATTG
>NZ_JAMYVK010000099.1:0-8812 GCF_040323975.1 Mesorhizobium sp. M0019
TGGCACTGTGGGATGTTTGGACGAAGATTGCCGCCGGGCCGGTCGCGTTCGAGGCGCCGTCGGCAGGCTTCGCGCTCGACTGGCGTACGCTCCAGGTCTGGCGTCGGCGCGACGTTGGCTTCGCAACGCTCACGCATGCCGCCGGCGTTTCTTCCACCGGCGATCCCGCACTCGATTCGCGTCTTCCCTTCGACGAGCCCTACCGCATTCCTGAGCGCACCGCAGCGCAGGTCGTGCGGGCGAAGCTCCGCGGCAGCCGCATCATCGCGATCGGCACGAGCGTAGTGCGCGCCCTTGAGGCAGCCGCCAATTCCGATGGCGGTGTGCGTGCCGGAAAAGGCATTGCGACAGGGCGCATCGCGCGCGGCACGCCGCTTCGCGTGGTCGATGCGATTTTTACAGGCGTCCACCAGCCCGGCGAAAGCCATTTCGAGCTCCTGCGCGCCTTTGCCGACGATGCTCTGCTCGCCAAGGCCTCCACAGCCTTTGCCGCCTACCGCTACCGCGCGCATGAATTCGGCGATTCCATGCTGCTTAATCGCCAACCGCCGCTTCTATCGCGCGAACGGAACCGTGCCGAGGTGCTCCAGACGAAGCCTCTACTCGAGGCGTGGCTATGATGTCGGCAGGTTCGGTGGCATTCCGGCCGCACCGCGAACGTCAGCTTCGGAGAAGCGCCGGAAAGGTCGGCAATTGGCGCGATCGAGGCGATGCGGACTTCGCCTACTCAGCAGTTGCCAGCTCGCGTCAAACGGCTTGGTTGGGTGGCAGTCGGTCATCCGCGTCGGCCTTCGGAAGGAGCAGATCGCCGCCGTGCCACGCCACGTCCCTCAGGTGAACTATTCCCAGATTCACGACCCGTCGTATGCTATCCTTGGCCGATTGGTCTGCTTGAGGAGAATTCTTGGAGAGAAGGCTCGCAGCCATCCTGGCGGCTGACGTGGTTGGCTACTCGGCGCTCATGGAGAGTGACGAGGCAGGGACCTTTGAGCGTCTCAGAGCGATACGCACGGAACTGTTTGAGCCCAAAATAGCGGAACGACACGGACGCATATTCAAGCTCATGGGCGACGGACTGCTCGCCGAGTTCTCCAGCGTGGTGGATGCGGTCGAGTGCGCGGTGGCGCTGCAGAGTAGCTTGGTCGAGCGCAACGCGGATTCCGTCGCGAACGATCGCATTGAGGTGAGAATAGGCATCAATCTCGGCGAAGTAATTGTCGAGGGCGAGGATCGCTACGGCGACGGCGTCAACATCGCAGCGCGCCTGCAGCAACTAGCGGAGCCTGGCGGCATCTACATCTCCGGTAAAGTTGCTCGCGAAGTCGAAAGGAAGCTTCCCTTTGGCTTCGAATCGATGGGCGAGCAGCATGTCAAGAACATCGCTGAACCGCTCCCGGTCTATCGCGTTCTTCGCCAGCGGTTCGTCGCCGACATGCAACAGCTCAGATCGCCTTCGTTGCCCAACAAGCCGTCCATCGCCGTGCTGCCGTTCACCAACATGAGCGGTGATCCCGAGCAGGAGTATTTCACGGACGGGCTGGTGGAGGACCTCATCACGGGCCTGTCGAAGATACCCGGTCTGTTCGTCATCGCGCGGAACTCCACTTTCGCCTACAAGGGCAGAACGCTCGATATCCGGCAGGTCGCAAGAGAGCTTGGCGTCCGCTACGTGATGGAAGGGAGCGTGCGGCGGGCTGCCGACAGACTGCGCATAACCGCACAGCTTATCGAGGGCAAAGATGCAACCCATGTTTGGGCAGACAAGTTCGAGGGCGCGGCGGAAGACGTGTTCGACCTGCAGGACCGATTGACCGAGAGTATTGTCGGGACGCTTGAACCCACCCTGCGGCGCGCTGAGATCGACCGAGCGCGCCGCAAGCGGCCGGACAGCCTTGACGCATATGATCTCTTCCTGCGCGCCTTGCCACATGCCTACGCCAACACGCCGGCCGATACCAACGAAGCCCTGCGCCTGCTGAACGAGGTCTTGAGCCTCGACCCGAACTACGCTTCCGCACATGGCTATGCGGCCTGGGGATACGAACAGCGCTTCCTGCGCGGAGGCTTCCATCCCGAAGACAGGGCTGCCGCGCTGAAGCACGCCAACATCGCAATGGCGATCGGCGCCGACGATCCCCAGGCGCTGTCGATGGGGCGTTCGTTCACGCCACGATTACCCATGACTACGCACGGGCCATCAGCGCTCTCGATCGAGCTTTGAAGCTAAACCGCAACTTAGCTCTGGCATACGGCTTCAGCGCGATGGTGCACATGTACAGCGAAACCTATGAACGTGCGTGCGATCACGCGTTCAAGGCACTTCGCCTCAGTCCTTTCGATCCCCTGAACTATCATTCGTACCTGGCGCTGGCCTGGGTCCACCTCTTCACTGGCCGGTATGATGACGCGGTGAACTATTCGACGCTGGCGATCCAAGTAGCGCCCGGCTTCAGCGTCCTCTATGCCAGCCTCGTCGCAGCCTATGTCAATCTCGACCGCCTGGATGCCGCACGCGCAGCCGCCTCGCGGCTGTTGGAGGTCGCGCCGGGCTGGACAAACAGCGCATTCGTGCGGATGAGCGTCGTCCGACCAGAACTCATGGAAATGCTGGCGTCGGCCCTGCGAAAGGCGGGATTGCCGGAATGACCGGGCGAAGCAAGCGCAGGCAGGAAGGGCTGTCGAGAACCATCAAGCCGGCGGCTGGCGCGCCGTCGGTGCACCGGCTAGGCGTATCGTTGCGGCGTCTGCAGAAAGTGTGCCGAGCGCGGCGAAACGATAATGGCCGCCTGTGGGACGAGCCTCTGAATCGTGCAGCCGGGCTGCTCATCGTGCCGGATGCGGCGAAGCGGACCATAACCGACATTGCATTCCGCTGCGGCAGGAGAGCCGGAGCGTCGCGCGATCCATGGTCTCAAGAGGCGTGATCTGTGGTATCAAAGGCCGGTGAGGGCACGCCGGAGGCGCCGATCCTACCCGCCTCTGACCTGCGGCTTGCGTGTCGCGAATCCTAACTGAGGCCCAACATGGAGCGGAAGCTCGCTGCCATCCTTGCCATCGATGTTGTCGGGTACTCGGCGCTCATGGAGGCGGATGAAGCGGGCACCTTCGACCGGCTAAAACGTGGCCGCAAAGAGCTGTTCGAGCCGGAAATCGCAACACGACACGGGCGAATCTTCAAGCTTATGGGAGACGGCCTGCTGGCGGAGTTCGGCAGCGTGGTGGATGCGGTCGAATGCGCGGTCACGCTTCAACGCGGCATGGCGGAGCGTAACGCGAGCGTCGCCGAAGACCAGCGCTTCGAAGTCAGGATCGGAATCAACCTTGGAGAAGTGATCGTCGAAGGGACGATCGCTATGGCGAGGGCGTGAACGTGGCCTCGCGCCTCCAGCAACTCGCCGAGCCCAGTGGCATCTGCGTTTCAGAGAAGGTGTCCAAGGAAGTCAGGCAGAAGCTGGCGTTTGCGTTCGAGCCTATGGGCGAGCAGCGGGTGAAGAATATAGCCGAGCCGATATACTGCTATCGCGTAAACCTGCAGCTTCCGAGAGCCGCTCCGGTCGGCCGACTGGCATCGCTGGAATTGCCCGACAAGCCCTCGATCGCGGTTTTGCCTTTCACTAACATGAGCAACGATCCGGAGCAGGAAACCTTTGTCGACGGCTTGACCGAAGACCTGATCACCGACCTATCTCGCTGCGCCGGCCTCTTCGTTATCGCGCGCAACTCGACCTTTGCTTACAAGGGGCGGTCGGTCGATGTGCGTTTGGCCGCGCGTGATCTTGGGGTGCGCTATGTGGTTGAAGGCAGCGCCCGGCGCGCCGCGGGGCGCGTGCGCGTTAATGCGCAGCTGATCGACGCAATCGGCGGCGATCATATCTGGGCCGAGCGCTATGACAGCAGCCTCGAGGACATCTTTGCAGTGCAGGATGAGGTCACGGCCAAGATCGTCGAAGCCCTAGTCGGCCGATTGGCCGGACGGCCGGCGCGCAAACGGCCGACGAGTCTCGAAGCCTATGACCTCTGCGTGCAAGCCCGCGGCGTCAGTTTTCAGACCGGGTTAGGCGCGCGGGAAGCGCGCATGCTCCTGGAAAAGGCGATTGGTCTCGATCCCGACTATGCCGAAGCACATAGCTGGCTGGCCCTCAATCTTTGGCTCGGCTGGCTGTTCTGGGATGAGCCGAAGGAAGCCAACCAGCCTCGCTCGCTCGCGGAAGCGCAGCGGGCAGTGGCGCTCGACCCTAACGATGCCGGGAACCGCTGGGTGCTGGGCATCATACTTGGTCACGAACGGCGTTTCGCGGAATCGGATGCTGAGTTCGAGGCGACCTTCAAGCTCGATCCCAATCATGCCGATGCCTGGGCGATGCGCTCGGATCTCATCACCTTGAGGGGCGACGCGGTCAAAGGCGTCGAATTCGTGAAGCGGGCATTGCGGCTCAATCCGCGCCCACCGGGGTGGTATTATTGGATGGCGGGCCAAGCCTACTATGCGCTCGGCGACTATCAATCCGCGGTCGAGGCTTTACGCAAGCCGGAAACCTACCGCACCACGTCGCGGCGCATGCTAGCGGCAGCCCTCGCGCAGCTCGGGCGCCAGGATGAAGCCCATCAGGAGGCGGAATTCTTCATGATGAGCAATCCCCACTTCAGCATCAGGCACTGGGCAACATCGCAGCCATTCGACGACGAGGAATTGCTCCAGCGCTTCGTCGAAGGCTACCACAAGGCTGGCCTTCCCGACTAAAGGGCGTATCGCTTTGGATCGCCTACTTGCTCTCGTCAGACATAGGCTCGTTTTGGTTGTGAGGGCGATGGCCGTGGGTTCCGATCAATGTCCGTTAAGGGCGGGTTGTGCCCCATTGTGAAGGTGCACTTCATCGGCACCGACAACCAACAACTTTCAAACCGAATCCTTTGTAGCGCTTCCAGGTGAGACGGTAGAATTCGCGGGCTCACGTCGAGCGCTGCGGCTGCGGAGGGCGGCATGGAGAAGAACCATGCCCAACTGGAACAGAGGCCACATTGTCGGTCAGAAGCCTCCTCTCAAGCCGTGCGAGGTCTGGAGCATTAGAACACGACTGCAGGTGTCAGGCGCGGCACGTGATCTGGCACTGGTCAATTTTGCCATAGACAGCAAACTTCGATGCTGTGACCTCGTCACGATCACGGTCGGCGACGTGGCGCTATCCGGCACGTTTCGCGACCGGGCGGTAATCGTCCAGCGCAAGACCGGACGACCAGTACAATTCGAGATCACGGAGCAGACTCGAGCTGCCATCAGCGCCCAGCGTCGGGCTCGATCCCAAGCGATACCGAACTCATTCGATGAGGCGTACCAAAGCCGCGCAGATCTACACGAAGACGGGAAACATTCGCGCGGTGCAACTGCTCCTGGGCCATACGAGAGCACGGTCCGCTATCTCGGCATCGAAGTGGACGACGCTTTGGCGATCTCTGAACAGATCGACCTGTGAAATGAACCTGCGACAACGGACAGAGCGACGCGGGCTGGAAGCGTCGCTTTGTGACCCTTTCGAGACCTTCCGAGGCCGATTTTCCTTCCCGGAACCAGACGTTAAGCGCAACCAGTACTGATGACCCTGTGCAGACCTTTGCGTCGATGACTCGGCCCGGCCGCAGTAAACTCGAAGTGGCCATTCTGAACCGCGCAAACAGTCTCCCTGACAGCGAGGTGCTGGCGGGACGTTTGGCGGAGTAAGTTTTGCGCTCGCAACCAACGCAAATTGGGCGTACCGTGGCATATCGTCGGTTGCTAATACTGGGCCATCGGCACCTCTACGCAAGCCTGGGCTGAGCCGCTGCCGGAGACCACCTCGGTCCGCCTGCCGCGGTACATCGGCGGCGCCTATTGCTGGGCGGGCCTGTACCTCGCCGGAGAGATGCTGCGCGCCGAGGGATTCACCGATGTCTGCTATGTGCAAGGTGACAAGAAGGTTGATCATTCCGCGTGGATCGCAAACGGCGAGACGGATTTCAGTGTGAACTATGTGCCGATTCATCTGGCGTCGATCGATGCAGGAGTGCCGATCAGGGTACTAAGCGGACTGCACTCCGGGTGCCTCGAACTGATCGCCAACGACAGCGTCAAAGGCGTCTCGGACCTGCGGGGAAAGCGGGTTGGGGTCTTTACGCTTGATTCGCCGCAACACGTGTTGGTTTCTCTGATGGCCGCCTATGTCGGGCTCGATCCGGTCAACGACATCGAATGGGTCATCGAAGAACACAATTTTGCTGAAGGCTTCGTCGAAGGAAAGTACGATGCAGTGCTCGGCCAACCGCCCCGCACGCAGGAACTTCGCTCCAGGAAAGTAGGCCATACGATCCTCAACTCGACCACCGATCCGCCCTGGTCGCAACATTTCTGCTGCATGATTTCCGCGACTGCGGATTATGTAGACAGATACCCGGCGGCGACGAAGCGCGTCCTGCGGTCCATCCTCAAGGGCGCCGACCTCTGCGCGTCGGATCCGCCGTTTGTAGCGCAGCAGATGGTCGATCGAGGGTTCGTGCCCAGTTACGACTACGCGCTGCAAACTCTGCACGACATCCGGTACAACAGGTGGCGGGATTACGATGCCGAAGCCTCGATGCGCTTCTATGCGCTGCGCATGCACGAAACGGGCATGGTCAAGTCGAGTCCGCAAGAGATAATCGCCACTGGAACGAATTGGCGTTTTCTCGATCAACTGAAACGGGAGTTGAAGACGTAGGCAATCGCCAAACCGCCCTGCGCCCTATCGAGGGAAGGAGAGGTTATGCAGGTCATCCAGGATACGATCCGCTTCTACGCCCTTCGTATGCAGGAGACGGGCATCGTCAAGCCGGGCCCGCAAAAGATCATCACCGAAGGCACCTACTGGCGCTTCTTTGACGAGTTGAAACGCGAGCTTAAGATGTGAGCGGCCGTGCATTGCCGCTCACGACAAGAGGTAGGACTAACGCTGGTGGCGGCATCCATTCCGGATGAGGCTTGCGCGTGGACCAGAAGAGCTGGCGTCTCTCAAAGAGAACTGAGGGCTTGATTTGCTTTCAACCGGAGGAGGATTCCTATGCAGAGCATCCAGAACCGCCGCCGTTTCCTGGCCGGCCTGACGGCCGCCGGCGCCGCCAGCCTCGTCGGCGCTCCAACTCGAGCTCTTGCCGAGCCACTGCCGGAGACCACGCGCATTCGCTTGGCGAAGATTCCTAGCATCTGCGTGGCGCCACAGTATGTTGCAGAGGAACTTCTGCGCGCGGAGGGCTTCACCGAGGTTGACTATGTCGTCACAGGCGCTGGTGCGGCCCAGGCCTCCGCGGTGGCGAATGGCGACATCGACTTTACTCTCAACTTCGTGACAAATTTGCTCGTCGCCTTGGACTCCGGTGCGCGGATCACTGTGCTCGGCGGCGTCCATCCTGGCTGCTTCGAGCTGTTTGCCAAAAGCGGGATCGATAGCGTCGTCGATCTGAAAGGCAGGAACGTCGGCGTCCAAGGGCTCGGGACGGGCCCGCATCTGTTCCTCGCCAGCATCGCGGCCTATGTCGGGCTCGATCCGGCGCTCGACATCAACTGGGTGGTGAACCCGGCGGTCAAACCCAAGGAACTGTTCGCGCGCGGTGACGTCGATGCTTTCCTTGGCTTTCCGCCGGACCCGCAGGAATTGCGGCGCAACAAGGTCGGGCACGTGATCGTCAACAGCACTGTGGACCGACCTTGGTCACAATATTTCTGCTGCATGCTGTCCGGCAACAGCGATTTTGTGGCCGCGCATCCGGTTGCTACCAAGCGTGTGCTGCGCGCCATCCTCAAGGCTGCGGATCTATGCACCGCTGCGCCGGCCTTGGTTGCCGAGCGCTTGGTCGCGGGCGGGTTCGCCAGCCACTACGATGATGCGTTCGCAGCGATCAGCGAGTTGCCTTACCGGGAATGGCGGGACTACGATTCCACTGATACCGTCCGCTTCTATGCGCTGCGTCTGAAGGAAATCGGTTTGATCGGCTCCACACCCGACAGGATTATCGCGAAAGGTACGGACTGGCGCTTCCTCAACGAACTCAAGCGCGAGCTGAAGACCTAATAGGCGGCGGGAGCGGTCGTTCCACCTCGTTGCCGGCGATGTCTGCATTTGGGCGGTGGCAAAGGCGTCCGCAACGGCCGACATGAGGCGCATCCAGTCCGATCGCCCTAAGGGTTCAACTGGGGCCGGTGACTGGCAGCTTCGAGTCTTGGAATGCGAGAAGCGAGCCTTAGATGCCCTGCTTGCATGGACGAGCACTGACCCGATGCAGACCTTCATGTCGATCACTCGAACGGAAGCAAGTAAACTCGAACTGGCCATTCGCGACCGCGCAAACAGTCTCCCTGACAGCGAGGCGCTCGCGTTTGGCGGAGTAAGTTTTGCGCTCGCAACCAACGCAAATTGGGCGTATCGTGGCTTATCGTCGGTTGCTAATACACGAGCCCGCGACTGAGAGCGCAAGACTCCCGCATCAGACTGGGCGCGCCACAGCTACTCGTCGCGCTCACAAGACCATCTGCCTCTGCCGGAACCTCTTTTGCTCGGTTCCGGCCAGAATTGCTTTCTCGACGAGCTGAAGCGCGAGTTGAAGACGTAGACCTATCGCCGACACGCTCTGCCTTTTTCAAGGGAGGAGAGATTCGTGCAGATTGTCCAGAACCGTCGCCGTTTCCTCACAGGCCTGTCTGCGCTCGCAGCCGCGGGTCTTGCAGGCCGCAACGCGGCCGCCGCCGAAGCGGCACCTGAAACCACGGTCGCCCGCTTTGCGGCGGCGCCGGGTATCTGCATCGCTCCGC
>NZ_JAMYVK010000100.1:0-8642 GCF_040323975.1 Mesorhizobium sp. M0019
CGGGGCGTCAAATGCGCCGAAGCCCAGACGGCGGAATCATCATCAAATCAGCCGTAGCTGTCTTTGGTTGATAAAGGCGGCGCAGGATTTTGAACTGCTCTTGTTCCGCCCCCAAGCCTAGATGTTTGTGCGTCTCGAACATGTCCCTGCCGGGATTGCACGCCGGCCCACCGGTTTTCTCGATGCACCAAGCATTGACCATGCGCCCGCACGATGGTGGGTGACATTGCGCAAGCCTCTGGGCTGACGCGCCCCACGCTGTATCTAACCTTCCCGGACAAGGAGCGCGTCTTCGAAGCTGTCGTCGAAACGATGATCAGCGTAGCCGCTCCTCCGACAGCCGCCAGCTCTGTTTAACAACGCTTCAGACGTTCGATGAGCCAGCGGCCGGCGGGCCCCGGCGGTGCGGAGGTCGGATAAACCGCGGACATGGGCAGTATGAGTCCGCCCGGTGGAACGTCCTCAATTGATAGCTCTACCAATCTCCCTTTGGCCATATCACGCTGGACGGCATGCAGCGGCATGCCGCCCCAGCCAAGGCCACTGAGGAGAAAGGCGTGCTTGGCGAAGAGATCCGCAAGGCGCCAGGTTGATGATGACATCACGCCGAACTCGCGCCCTGCTGACAGCTCGGACCTGTCGGTCAGCACCAGCTGCACATGCTTGGCCAGTTCCGATTTCGGAATCGTTCCCTTGATTTCCGCAAGCGGGTGATCGCGCGCCGCGACCATCATGAACGCCACCCCGATCAATCGTTCTCCAGTGAGAGATGGGGGCATCGTCGGCAGCGACCCGACGACGCCGATGCTGGCGGTTCCGCTAAGGACCGGCAAGTAGGCGCCGCCCAACGCCTCGACAAACAAGCGGAGCGGTGTCCTCGGGAAATGCTCCCGAAACTCCTTTGCTGCCTCGGTAATGGCCTCGATCGGGAAGAAGACGTCCACGACCACGGAGAGCTCCGGTTCGATGCCTGAGGCCATCCCCTTCGCTCGCGCCTTCATGAAATCGACGCCGGAGACGATGCCCCTGGCATCGGCTAGTAGGACGGCACCGGCCGGCGTCAACTTCGGGTAGCGCCCGGAGCGATCGAACAACGACACGCCGATTTGCGCCTCAAGTCCGCTAACCAGATCGCTGACGACCGACTGCGCGCGGCGCACCTTGCGGGCGGCTGCCGAGAAGCTGCCTTCGTCCACAGACGCGATGAAGGTCCGAAGCTGATCAAGGGAAACACCATCTAGCATGACATATCCGATCCATCGGCCACTCCGATACGAAAGATCGAAATATAGTGGATTTTCCAACAATCGCAATGATGCAAGAATCCCGAAAGCGTCGTTAGGAAACAAGCGCCGATCCCTCGGAGACTACCGCTGCTTGAGTAGTTTGCCGAAGCTCAAAAAGGATTTCGGCCTCGCGGCCCAGTCACTGAAGGAACACGCACATGAAGACACGGCGCCTCGGTCGCGACGGCCCATTGGTTTCCGCAATAGGTCTCGGCTGTATGCGGATGTCAAACATCATGGGCGGGTCGCAACCGGAACGCGACAGTGATAGCGAGCGCGAAGGTCTCGCGACTATTGAAGCGGCGCTAGACGCCGGAATCACCTTGGTCAACACGGGCGATTTCTACGGCATGGGTCACAACGAGGCCTTGGTCGCCAGGGCGATCCGACGGCGCAGGGATTGGGCCTTCATCAGCGTGAAGTGCGGCATCCAACGGACCCATACCGGCGCCATCCTCGGCATGGATGGACGACCAAATTCAATCAAGAATTATGCTGCCTATTCGTTGCAGCGTCTGGGCGTGGATTACATCGATCTCTATCAGCCCGCGCGCGCCGATCCGTCTGTGCCTTATGAAGAAACAATCGGCGCGGTGGCGGATCTCATCAGCGAGGGCAAGGTCCGCTATCTCGGCGTCTCTGAGGTCAACGCGGGCAATCTCAGCCGAGCCCATGGCACGCATCCGGTCGCGGCCCTGGAAATCGAATACTCGTTGGCAAGCCGATTCATCGAACGCGAGATGCTACCTTTGGCGCGTGAGTTGGGTATTGCCGTGGTTGCCTATGGCGTCGTGTCCCAAGGCCTGCTCACCGGCACCATGCGTGGGGGTGTCGTAAAACGACCAGCTTGCCGCCTCCTTCTCGAGGCTCCAGGGCGCGAACTTACGGATGAACCTCGAAGCGGTTGATTTTCTCGAACACTTGGCCAAATCGAAGGGCCGAACACCGGCGCAACTGGCGGTCACTTGGGTGCTATCGCGCGGCGACGACATCGTTCCGTTGATCGGGACGAGCCGGCGGTCGCGCCTATCTGAAAACCTCGGCGCGTTGGACATCACCCTCAGCATGCACGAGTTGAACGCGCTTGATATGGCGTTCAAGCCCGGCACCTTCTTCGGCGGTCGGCCTTAGGCCCACCAAGGCGCTGCGGTCCCAAGAAGCACTGCCAATTCTCCCAAGCGACGCGTAAAGCATCCATCGGTCCAGCCGATAGATTTCATCGGAATAAAACGGCTATTCGGGTCGCGGTGCGCGTGAGACAACACCATCCATGTTTCGCTCGCTCACAAAATTCGTGTCACACCAAGCATCCACGCCACCCACGCGTAACCCGGAGGCCGTTTCCATGACGATCCTGCACATCGATTCAAGTATTCTTGGCGGTTATTCCGTCAGCCGTTCGCTATCCGCCGATATCGTGGCGCGGCAACAGGCGCTGCATCCAGATTCAAAGGTGATCTACCACGACCTCGTCATCGACGCGGCCCTTCACCTGTCTGACCACCATATGGCTGTGGTCCAGGGCGGCGCGGTGACGGATCCTGTCATAGGCGCGGATCTCGCCGCGGGTGGCGCCTATATCGATGAACTTTTTGCAGCCGACATCATCGTCATCGGAGCTCCGATGTACAATTTCTCGATCCCCTCGCAGCTCAAGGCTTGGATCGACCGCGTTTGCGTCGCTGGCCGGACCTTCCAGTACGGTGCGAACGGTCCTGAGGGCATGCTGCCGAAGGGCAAGAAGGTCTTCATCGCCTCCTCGCGTGGCGGTGTCTACACCGGCGACAGCCCCGCCGCCGTTCTCGAACACCATGAGACCTACCTTAGGGGCGTGCTCGGCTTCATTGGCCTCACCGATGTGACCGTCGTGCGGGCCGAAGGGCTCAACCTCGGGGAAGAAGCCAAGGCGGCCGCGATCGCCAAGGCGAAGACTGAAATCGCCGCGCTCGCGGCCTGACAGAGTCCAACTCGAGGAAAGACAGTTCAATGGAAAAACATGCTCCCACAATCGCCGCCGTCGGCCGCATTCTGATCGCGGCCATCTTCATCATGAGCGGCCTTAGCAAGCTCGGCGCGCCGTCGGCGACGCAAGGCTACATTGCCTCCGTCGGCCTGCCGCTGCCGCTTTTGTCCTATCTCCTTGCCGTGGTGACGGAACTCGGAGGCGGACTTCTGCTCCTGGTTGGCTTCCAGACCCGTTTGACCGCTGCATGGCTCGCGGTGTTCACTGTGGTCGCAGCGATCTTCTTCCACTCCAACCTCGCCGATCAGAACCAGTTCATCAACTTCGTGAAGAACGTCATGATTACCGGCGGTCTACTGCAGGTCGTAGCGTTCGGCGCGACGTCGTTCAGCTTTGACGCACGCCGCCTCCGTCTTCGGGCAGCATAAACCCTGAGGGTCGCAGCGGTCGCGAGACGAGAAATGATCCCGATAACGCCATGCGGCGTCTCCCGCCCCCGGCTCGTGGCGGCAGATCCTGGAGAGCCGTAACCGCAAGGCAAACTTGCGGTGACCGCCTTCAATTTCAAACCTGCCAGGCTCCCCGAACTTGCGAGTATCCCATGATCGAATATCGCCCCTTCTCCGAAATCGGTGGCACGCAGTCGGACTGGCTGATGGCGAAACACCATTTCGTCCTCGGCCGCTACGGCAACGCCGATCACCGTCCCGTAGGCGTTCTCTATGTCTAAATGATGATGAGCTGGCGCCGCATTCTGGATTTCCGCCGCATCGGCACGCCGACGTCGAAATCATCACCTACGTCCGAGAAGGCGTCATCCCGCACGAGGACAACCTCGGCAATCGCGGCCATACGTTCGCTGGAGACGTCCAAGTGATGAGCGCTGGTATTGGCATCGAACACTCCGAGCGGAACGACCAGGACACTATCACGCGGATCTTCCAACTCTGGATTAAGCCGCGCGAGCTTGGCGGAGTGCCACGATGGGGATCGAAGCCGTTTCCGCGTGCCGAACGCGGCGGCCGACTCGTGCCGCTGGCCAGCGGTCGGCACCTCGAGGACGCCTTGCCCATCAGGGCCAACGCTGACGTCTATGGCGCGATGCTCGTCGCAGGCGACGTCGTGGAGATCGTTCTGACGGAGGGCGAAGGCGGCTATCTCGTGCCCGCGGTCGGGGTGGTGGACGTCAACGGAGTGCGCGTCGGCGCGCGCGAGGGCGTTGCCGTGAGCGATGAGCGTTCAATCACAATCAGTGCCATCACCGACGCCGAGCTGCTGCTCGTCATCGCCGGACGTGGCGGATGAAGCGGGCGAATATCATGGAAATCGGCATCGACAGCTTCGCCGCGATTCTGCCCGAGCCCAACTCGGGCCACACGCCGTCCCCGACCGACCGCATGGCGGCGTTGCTTGAAGAAGTGGAGACCGCCGATCGCGTCGGGCTGGACGTGTTCGGGATCGGCGAACACCATCGCAAGGAATTCCTCGACGCCGCACCCGCTGTCATCCTTTCGGCTGTTGCCGCTAGGACGAAGACCATTCGCCTGACGAGCGCGGTTACCGTGCTGAGCGCCGCCGATCCCGTCCGCGTCTTCCAGGACTTCGCGACAATCGATCTGATCTCGAAGGGCCGCGTGGAAATCGTCGTCGGCAGAGGCTCGTTCGGTGAGGCCTATCCGCTCTTCGGCTTTAGGTTTGACGATTATGATGCGCTGTTTGCCGAGAAGTTGGACCTTCTCCTGAAGCTTCGCGACACCACTCACGTAATATGGGCGGGCCGGTTTCGGCCGCCACTCAATGGCCATGGCGTCTTTCCGCGCCCCCATCAGTCACGCTTGCCCATATGGCTGGGCGCTGGCGGCACACCACAATCCTTCATCCGTGCAGGCGCCCTCGGGCTGCCTTTGATGGTAGCAATTATCGGCGGAGATTTCGCCCGCTTCCGGCCACTGGTCGACCTGTATCGCGAGGCGGGCAGCCAAGCAGGGCATCTACCCGAGACGCTGCGGATCGGCGTCCATGCGATCGGCTTCGTCGGTGAGACGACCGATGAGGCGAAGGACGCCTTCTTTCCGGGCTGGTCCTACATGTTCACCGAGATTGGACGCGAGCGCGGCTGGTCGCCGGCCACTCGTCCGCAGTTCGAGGCGATGTGCGGCCCGCGCGGCGCGTTCCTGATCGGCGCCCCCGAGACAGTGGCGGCCAAAATCCTAAGCGCAAGCGAAGCGCTCGGCGGCATCTCGCGGATAACTTTCCAGATGAGTTCGGCATCGCTCGAACCCTCGGCAATGAAGCGCTCGATCGAACTTCTGGGGACTGCGGTCGCCCCGATCGTCCGGGAGATCGCGGGCAAAGGTGAAGACGTATGGGTGAGCTGATCGGCGGTCATTGGCATCGCAGCGGCATCGACACAACAATGTCGGACGGCACTCTGCAGCGTAAGCCTTCGATTTTCCGAAATTGGGTGACGCCGACCGGCTCGTCCGATGATGGCGCGGCGGCGTTCAAGGCGGAGGCTAACCGCTACCACCTTTATGTCTCGCTGGCTTGCCCCTGGGCCCATCGCACTCAGATCATGCGCAGCCTCAAAGGGCTCGAAGACCTCATCGGCATGTCAGTTGTTCACTGGCTCATGCACGATGACGGCTGGACCTTCGAACCAGGTCTTGGCGTCGTGCCCGACACTGTCAATGGTGTGACCAGGCTTCACGAGCTTTACACGCTCGCCGACCCCAAATGCACGTCGAGGGTCACGGTCCCTGTTCTGTGGGACAAGACCGCGCGGACGATCGTGTCGAACGAATCTTCCGAGATCATCCGGATGTTCAACAGCGCCTTCGATGGCCTCGGTGCGCTCCCGGGCGACTACTATCCGAAGGAACATCGCGAGGAGATCGATGCAGTCAACCAGCGCGTCTACGCGAACCTCAACAACGGCGTCTATCGCGCCGGCTTCGCAAGCCGCCAGGATGCCTATGAGGCCGCCGCGGCGGATGTCTTCGATACGCTGGACTGGCTCGAATCCCGTTTGAAGGGTCGATCCCACCTCGTCGGGGGCGTCCTGACGGAGGCGGACATCCGCCTGTTCACGACGCTGGTGCGATTCGACGCCGTCTATCACCTCCACTTCAAATGCGATCGCCGCCGGCTTACCGATTATCCACGGCTATGGGCGCATACGAAGCGGCTCTATCAACATCCGCTTGTCCGCCCGACGGTCAGCATCCCGCACATCAAGGGCCACTACTACGGCAGCCATCCTTGGCTCAATCCCAGCGGCATCGTCCCGATTGGGCCTGATCTCGATTTCGACATGCGCGTTGAGTGCCTCAACTCATAAGGAGGCATATATGCAGACCGCAACGGCGAATGGTGGCCGTATTCCCTCGCTTGGCACCTACGGAATGACAGGCCCCGCGCTATCCAAAATCATCCCCGCTGCGCTACGTGCGGGGTTTCGGCACATCGATACGGCGCAGATCTATGCGAACGAGGCCGATGTCGGCGGGCCTTTCTATCGCGCCTACGCGCCGCGCGTCGCGGACGGCGCGAATATTTGCCTCGACGGCAAAGGTGAGCCCGTCGACGTGGTCGCCCAGGTCATCGACCTGGACGGCTGTCCGGTTGGCGGCGCCGTAGTTGAAACCTGGCAGGCGAGCGGCGAAGGTTTCTACGAGAATCAGGAACCGGACCGTCAGCCAGAATTCAATCTGCGCGGCATCCTGACCACCGACCAGACAGGCTGTATCCGCTACCGCACAATTCGCCCCGCTCGGCTACACGACCCCGGCGGACGGACCCGTCGGCAAAATGCTGGCCCGTTATGGCCTTCCGCTAAAGCGGCCGGCCCATCTTCATTTCATCATCCGTGCAGCGGGTTTCGAGTCCATCAGCACCCATGTGTTCGACGGCAGCGATCCGCTGCTGGGACAGGATGCGCTATTCGGGGTGAAGCCGGGACTGGTCGGTGAGTTCAAACGCAAGGATGACCACTGGTCCCTTAACTTCACCTTCGTGATAGCGCGGGCGAAACAGGAAAGGCGCGCGGCATGAAATTCACATATCAGGGCAGCCCGGCACAGATCGTCTTCGGTGAAGGATCCAGCAAGGATATCGCCAAATGGATCGACAAGATCGGCGCCAAGCGCGCGTTGGTGCTGTCGACTCCGCAACAGAAGGCCGACGCGGAATCAATGGCGACAGGTCTTGGCGGGATGGCGGTTGGCGTCTTCGACGGCGCCACCATGCACACGCCGGTCGACGTCACGGGAAAGGCCGTGTCCGCGGCTCTAAAGCTCAAGGCCGATTGCGTGGTCGCGCTTGGCGGCGGCTCAACGACCGGCCTTGGCAAGGCGATTGCCTGGCGCACCGACCTTCCGCAGATCGTCGTGCCGACCACCTATGCCGGCTCGGAGGTCACGCCGATCCTCGGCCAGACTGAAAAGGGCGAGAAAACGACGTTGCGCAGCCCTAAAGTACTGCCCGAGGTTGTCATCTATGATCCCGATCTGACGCTCGGACTGCCTGTTGGGATGAGCGTCACCAGCGGCCTGAACGCTATCGCCCATGCCGCGGAAGGCCTCTATGCGCCTGATGCCAACCCGATCACATCAATGATGGCGGTGGAAGGCATGCGGGCGCTGCGCGACGCACTGCCGGTCTTCACCAGAAGTCCGCACGACGCCAAAGCCCGCGCCAACGCGCTGTACGGCGCCTGGCTCTGCGGCACGGTGCTCGGCCAAGTAGCGATGTCGCTGCACCACAAGATTTGCCACACATTGGGCGGCAGCTTCGACACGCCGCATGCCGAGACGCATTCAGTCATGTTGCCGCACACAATCGGCTTCAACGCCGAAGCGGCCAGCAATCAGCTGAGCGGCGTGGCGGAAGTCTTTGGCGGCTCACCCGGACAGGCGCTCTACGACTTTGCCAAGTCTGTCGGCTCGCCGATGACACTGCAAGAATTCGGCCTCAGCGAGGCTGATCTCGACCGCGCCGCCGATATAGCGGCCAAGAACCCCTACGCCAATCCGCGCCCCGTCGACCGCGCTTCAGTTCGCGCCCTCCTACAGGATGCGTGGGAAGGAAAGCGCCCGCCGCGCTGATTTCGCTGATTTCTGGGAGGAACAGGCGACCGGATGCGCCGGGTGCTACGGAGAATTCTGGCAAGGTAGAGGATCAATGAGCCCCGCTCATTCCACGCGCGAAGGCCGCTAGGGTCACGGCAACGATAAGTGAGATGGCAAGATGAGCTATTTTTCGGAAGATCGGTCCGTCGAGGCTGTCAATGAACGCATGGGCAAAGACACTAGCACTACTTTGGCAGATTTTTAGCTCCGGGAGCGTTTCGAGGATTCCCAAGAGCGGTTTTGCGTGATTCATGAGAGGTCGGC
>NZ_JAMYVK010000101.1:0-7894 GCF_040323975.1 Mesorhizobium sp. M0019
AACGCTTCCACGCCATCGCCGAGGGCTTCGCTCTTGCAAATCCAAACTAATCCCCGCCAAATCAGATGTGTGCGCACGCTAGCCCGCAAGGGGAGAAGGGAAGACGTACCGCCGCTGCGGTTGCCGCAACTCCGCCGGCGGTCTATGTAAAGCCGCATGAGCGATACGACTTCACGCCTCTCCGGCTGGATGGACCTTGCCAACCCGACGCGGTTCGTCGGGCTGGCCGACAAGGTCGTGCCGTGGTTGGCGAGCGTCGCCGCCATCGTCCTCGGCGTGGGTCTCTATATGAGCTTCACGGCGCCTGAGGACTTCCAGCAGGGCATCACCGTTCGCATCATGTATATCCACGTGCCTTTCGCCTGGCTTGCCATGATGTGCTACACGCTGATGGCGGTCTCGGCACTGGGCACGCTGGTCTGGCGCCATCCGCTGGCTGACGTGGCGCTGAAATCGGCGGCACCTATCGGCGCCGTCTTCACCGCCCTTGCACTGATCACCGGTTCGATCTGGGGCAAGCCGATGTGGGGCACCTGGTGGGTGTGGGACGCGCGGCTGACCTCGGTCTTCATCCTGTTCCTGATGTATCTCGGCATCATCGCGCTGACCCGCGCGCTCGACGATGCCGGGCGCGCCGCCTGGGCCGCCGCCATCATCACCCTGGTCGGCTTCATCAACATTCCGATCATCAAATTTTCGGTCGACTGGTGGAACACGCTGCATCAGCCGGCGTCGGTGTTCCGGCTCGGCGGCCCGACCATCGATCCAAGCCTGTTGTGGCCATTGCTGGTGATGGCACTCGGCTTCACAGTGCTGTTCTTTGCGCTGCACCTAACGGCGATGCGCACCGAGATCTGGCGCCGCCGCGTCATTTCGATGCGCCGGGTTGCCGCGAGGCAGGCTAACTGACCGCCGTCGAGTTCCTTCGCGCCCCCCTCTGTCCTGCCGGACATCTCCCCCTCAAGGGGGGAGATTGAATGTCACCTATCGTTTCGCCAATCGCGAATGTTGAAAGAGAGGCGCTACCGGCGAAGGTACCGATCTCCCCCCTTGAGGGGGAGATGGCCGGCAGGCCAGAGGGGGGCGCTGTCCCTCCAGCGTTTGAAGGATTTTGTACCTGAAGCGCACGCGCTCCAGCTGGACTCATCCCATCCGTCCTCGCGCCTTGACCGGGAGCGTCTCGATCACCTTGTCGCCTTCGATCAGATGCACCTCGTCGAACAGGTTGGTGACGACGCAGCAATGGTCGGGCACGACGCGCACGCGCTCGCCGATGCGAAGCTCGGCGCCGCCTGACAGCGTGACGTTGCCGTGCTCTTCGCTGAGGCTGGTCACCCTTGCGCCTGAAATGCCCAGCAGCTCGCCGAAATCGGCGAGCCCCAGCGTATCGCTGGACAGGGCCTTGCTGCCGGCGTCGAGGATGGCGCGTATCGGCGTTGGGTGGCTGACCACCGTCGACAGCACCGTCAGTGCGCAATCGTCGAGGCTGCCGACGCCTTTGGTGACCTGGTAGCGGTCGAGATAGATGTAGGTGCCGGGCCGGTATTCGGTAACGACGCTGTGCTCGCCGGAACGCCACATATCGGGTGTGCCGCCGCTGGAGATGCGCTCGCAAGCAAGGCCGGCTGCGGCAAGCGCTTGCTGCGCATTGGCGAGCCACGCCTCGGTCTCGGCGGCGCGGCCTGCCGCCGGGTAAGTCATCAGGCCGCCGAAGACGAGCCCCCTGACCTTGTCGATCTCTTTGGCCAGCGCGACTGCCTCGCCGGCCGACTGTACACCGCAGCGGCCCATGCCGGTGTCGCATTCGACCAGCACCGGCAGGCGGTGGCCGGGATCGGTAAAGGTGGCGGCAAGTCCCATGAGCGTGTCCATGCTGTCCGTTGTCACCGACAGGGTTACGCGGCCGTGCAGCGCCTTGAGGCGCTCCAGCTTGGCCCGCCCGAGGATATTGTAGGGCAGAAAGATGTCGGTCAGTCCGGCGTCGGCCATGACCTCGGCCTCGCCGATCTTCTGGCAGGTGATGCCGACGGCGCCGGCCGCGATCTGCTTCTTTGCCCAGTAGGGCAGTTTGTGGGTCTTGATGTGCGGCCTGAGCTTCAGCCCGTGCCGGTCGGCATGGGCCTGCGCCCGCGCGATATTGGCTTCGGCGCGGCCGGCATCGATCAGGATCGCCGGCGTATCGAGATCGTCTATGCTGCGCATGGTCTCACCATCGGAAAATTGGTTGACCTTATGGCCCTGATCGGACCGCATGTCATGGGGCCAGCGACAGCAGTTTGCATCGACACCGGATGGGCGTTCGGCTATGCGGTTAGCGCTTGGAACGCGACGGGAAGGAACCACGACCATGAAACGCTCCGCCATCAACGACATCATCCGCGACGCCGACGCCTTCATCCGCTCTTTCGGCTACATCATGCCGCCCTTCGCCTACTGGACCCCCGAAGAGATGAAGGCGCGTCGGCAGGATTCGTCGGCAATCTTCTCCTCCCGGCTCGGCTGGGACATCACCGACTACGGCCAGGAGAAATTCGACGAGCTCGGCCTGTTCCTGTTCACCGTCCGCAACGGCCGCTACGAGGACATGAAGAAGGGCATGGGCATGCTCTATGCCGAAAAGATCATGATCTCGCGCAAGGACCAGTTGTCGCCGATGCATCGCCACAACATCAAGGCCGAGGACATCATCAACCGCGGCGGCGGCAAACTGGTGCTGGAGCTGTTCATGCATGATCGCGATGGCGGCATCGATCCGAAGGCCGAAGTATCGGTGCCTGTCGACGGAACCATCCACAGACTACCTGCGGGTGGGCTCCTGAAGCTCGACCCAGGCCAGAGCGTCACTTTGCTGCCGGGTGTCTGGCATGCCTTCTGGGCCGAGGGCAAGGACGTGCTGATCGGCGAGGTTTCGACCGTCAACGACGATCTCAC
The DNA here is from genome assembly GCF_040323975.1 of Mesorhizobium sp. M0019. Taxonomy (NCBI): domain Bacteria; kingdom Pseudomonadati; phylum Pseudomonadota; class Alphaproteobacteria; order Hyphomicrobiales; family Phyllobacteriaceae; genus Mesorhizobium; species Mesorhizobium sp. M0019. Next base: position 2,932 of record NZ_JAMYVK010000101.1, read on the forward strand.
CGACAATGTCTTTCGCGAACCAATCGGCCGCTTCGCGGACATCGACGAGGACACAGCACCGCTGCATCTGCTGGTGTCCGACTACGAGAAGTGGGTGGGATAGGGAAGGAGGTGGCGCTGGTTGGAAATGCCGGAACCGATAGCTAGGAGTCCCAATTCAGCTGCTGCAAAAATGTCCGAATACCGATTGTGCTGTCACTGAATTCGCTCGTGCTGTGCAGTGAAAAAACGATATCCACCGTGGGCGGCGCTTCTATTCTCGCTATTATTAGGCGCACTCCGTCATCTAGGATCTCAACGCCCGTTTCTCGTTTCCAATTTCCTCCCACTTGCTGAAGTCGGGGGGAGGAATCGTCGAATTGCTCTCGCATCGATTCGTCGTTTGGAAAGGGAGTGTCGGTGAGGCTGCTGAATTCTTCCCAGGACCCAGAGACCGCCGCCTGAATTGCGCGATCTATCCTGGATTCCTCAGTCGCGCTAATTTTGACCTGCATCCCGTCCCCCCTCCGGTCTACCGCGCATGCTTGTCGGCCCTGCGGTTGCCCAGCAGCAGCTTGCGTTCGAGATGCGCCCGTAGCTCGCCGTAGTAAGCCGTCAGGAACGCGCGTGCGTCATGGGCTTGGGGTGCCGCGCCGATCTTGCGTCCGATCGTTTCGGCCACCGTCCGCAGGGCGAAATAGTCGTCGCGGCGCAGCACCTCCTCCAGCTTGTGGAGTTCGGCAATCCCGTAGGCATCGAGTTGGGCGTGGCTGAACCGGAAGGCGCCGGCCGCCGGATCCTGCCGTGCCGACAGGTCTTCAAGCAAGGCGCGCTTCGGCGCCTCGACCACCCAGGTCCCCGCCAACAGGTCGCCGATCCGCATGCGGTCTCGATTGAACAGCGGGAACAAGGCAAACAGCAGCGTCCACACCAGTCCGAACACCGTCGTCAGCGTGTCGGCGAGGTCGGTCCCGCTGCGTCCAACGATGATCGACAGCGACAGGAACACCTCGATCTCGCGCATCAGGTTGCGGGCGATGACCTGGTCGATCGACAGGCCGTCTCCGCTGCGCGACGCGACCCGGATGCCGACGATCCGCTTGCCGGGCGTAGCCGCGCGCCGGCCCGCTTCGAAAACGATGAAGTAGGCGTTGCGCAGAAAGAAGATCAGGATGATCCAGACGACGAAGAGCGGCTGAAATCCCTCGCTGCCAAGGCCTCCCACCCCGAATAGCGCGACGATCGTGATCACGATTGCAGCCACGGCGATGAACACGATGTCGAGCAGGAAGGCGGAGGCCCGCGTGCCGGCGTCGGCCAACTTTATCCGGAGATCGACGCCTTCGGGCGTGATCAGCGGCCGTATAGCCGCGAAGGCGGCGCGTTTAACGATCGCCATGCCGCACCGCCCGGAACAGGTAGAAATAACCGATCCACAGCACCAGCATGCCACCGCCAATGCCGTAGCGCGTGACGTCGCTGGTGATGGTCTGCCTGCCAATGCCCTCGAGCAGCCCGGCAAACAGCAGCATGACCGAGACCCCGACCATGGCGTTCGCGGCGATGCGTCCGGCGCGAGCCGCTGCCGCCATGCGTGTCAATTCGCCGGGAAAGGCGATGCTGGTGCCGATGCGCATGCCCGCCGCGCCGGCCAAAGAGATTGCGAACAATTCGGTGGTGCCGTGGATGGCCAGCCAGCCGCCGAGCTCCATGCCAAGCCCCTTGGACCAGTAGACTTGGAACAACGCCCCGATCATGCAGCCGTTGAACAGCATCAGCAGCACCGTCGGCGCCGCGAAGGCGAAGCCAAGGGCGAAGGCCAGGATTGCGACCTGGACGTTGTGCGTGAACAGATAGGCGGCAAAGCCTGAGAGAAAGCCATTGTCGCCATCATAAAGCATGCCTCGCAGCAGTTCGGCCGAGGTGTCGGGGCCGCGGCCTCCTGCCAGGCCGGGCGGGATGATCGCGTCGAACCAGCTCTTGTCGGATGCCACCAGCCAGGCGCCTGCACCAATGCCGATCACCATCAGCGCGACCGACGCCAATGTCTCGCGCCACAGGTCGCGAATGGCTTCGGGCCAGTCATGCAGGAAGAAATCGGCGAGGCGCTGCCGCAGCCCGCGGCGTGCGCCGTAGAGATAGAAATAACCGCGCAGCGACAGCGCTTCGAGATAGCCGACCAGCGCATTATCGAGCGATGTCGCGCGCGCCACCGACAGGGAAGACAGCGCCGATCGATAGAGCAGCGGCAGCGACAGCAGCTCCTCTTCGGAAAGCGTCCGCGGCGCGCGCTTCTCGACACGCGCCAGCAGCGCCTCGAATGCCTTCCAGTCGGCCTCGCGCTCGCGGCGGAAGCTGGCCAGCGACTGGCGTACCGCGTCGCCGCGCACCGCATTGCCGCGTACCGGCGCCGTCACAGCAAATCCTCCTGCTTGAACTGCAGATAGCGCTCGACCAGCGCCGGACCGAGCCGGTTGTGGTCGGCTTCGATCACATGCGCCCCAAGCAGCCGCAGCCGGCCGATGACGACCTGCCTTTCGCGCAAGAGCCCTCCGGCAACGACCGCGCGGGCAACATCCTCGCCGGAGCGTGGCGGCAGGTCGGCCAGGCCCTCCAGTTCGGTGTCCTTCATCATCATGAACAGCACGAGATGCCGTTCGGTGAGCCGGCCCACGGTGCGCAGCATCAATTCCGCACTGATCGGATCGACGAAATCGGTGAAGATGATGACCAGCGAGCGGCGGTCGAGCCGCGCCGCCAGCGTCGTCAATGCCAGTGTGAAATTGGTCTCCTCGCTGGAATAATCTATCTCGGCGGCCCGTTTCTGGATCATCGCAAAGCTGGCTGGGCCGCGCACCGCGCCAGTCGAAACGCGCGGCCTTGCATCGAAGCCGAACAGACTGACCATGTCACCGCCCTTCAGCGCGATGAATGCCGACAGCAGGGCGGCCGTCACCGCCCGGTCCACCTTCGGCACCCCGTCAACTGGCTCGCACATCAGGCGTCCGCTGTCGATGGCCAGCACGATGTTGTTGTTCTCCTCGATGCGGAACTCGCGCGCCAACAGCTTGCCGTGGCGGGCGCTGCGCTTCCAGTCGATCATCCGCCGGCCCATGCCCGGCTGGTAATCCTTGAGCGCGTCGAACTCGCGGCCTTGACCGGCGCGGCGCTGCGCATGGCCTTCGGCAAGCGCCGCATGTTGCAGCAGCGTGATCGCCTCGCCGCGAGCGCTGCTGACGTCGGGCAGCACCGCAACCTTGCTTTCCACCGGCAGGACGACCTGGTTCCAGACCAGCCCGAACGGCCCGCGCCAGCGCACCCAGAGACGGTCGAAGCTGGCGACGCCGCGCCGCAGCGCCTGGAAGCGAAGGTCGAGCGACCCGCCTCCGCCGGTTGGCAAGGCCCCGCCGCTGCCGTCCACCGGCGCCAGCCGCCCATCGTGGCCGACGCGGGCCTCCGCTGCGCGCGCCCCCGAGTGACGGGCGGCGACGTGCACGCTGAACTCGCCGCCGACACCGACCTGCTGCGGCGCATCGATGCTGGCATTCAGCGATGCCCGGCCGCGTCCGGCCGCGGCATCCACCGCCAGGAAGGCAAGCAGCAGGCAACTCCACAGCAATCCCAGATACCAGAACGACGGCAGTGCCAGCGCGACCAGGAAGGCCGGCACCGCGCCGGCCGCAGCTGCCCATACCGCTCGGCCGCTGGGATAGATCAACGTGGTGCTTCCGTCTGGTCGACCAGGTCGGAGACGATCTGCTCGACCAGCCGGCCATCGATCTGTGCGGCAGGCGAAAGGATGACGCGATGACGCAGCGCCGGCACCGCCAGCGCCTTGACGTCGTCGGGGATCACATAGGCGCGTCCGTCCAGCGCCGCCCGGGCACGCGCCGCCCGCGCCAGCATGGCGCCGGCGCGCGGACTGGCCCCGACCTCCAGATCGGCATTTTCGCGCGTAGCCCGAACCAGCGCCGCTATGTAGCCGACGACATCGTCGACAAGGGTGACGGAGCCGACGACTTCAAGGGCCTCCTGCAGCGTTTCGCGATCCGTCTGCGCCTCGATGCCATATTGGGCGATGTCGTGCGAGGCGGAGCCGCCGCCGTGATGGACGATGATGGCTCGTTCTTCCTCGGGGCCGGGATAGCTGACGCGGTGCTTGAACAGGAAGCGGTCGAGCTGCGCCTCCGGCAGCGGATAGACGCCCTGGTGCTCGATCGGATTCTGGGTCGCGACGACCATGAAATTGCGGCCGAGCGAATGCGTGGTGCCGTCGAAGGTGACCGCATGTTCCTGCATCGCCTCGAGCAGTGCGGCCTGCGTCTTGGGCGGCGTGCGGTTGATTTCGTCGGCAAGCAGGAGATCGCAGAAGATCGGGCCGCGCGTCAGCGTGAACTGCCCGGTCTGGAAGTTGTAGATGTTCGACCCGACGATATCGCCGGGCATCAGGTCCGGCGTGAACTGGATCCGCCCGTAGGCGATCCCAAGCGCCTGGGCGAAGCAGCGCGCCGTCATTGTCTTGGCCGTGCCCGGAGGACCTTCCAGCAGGATATGCCCGCCCGCAAACAAGGCGGTCAGCATCAGGTCGACCGTATCGTGATGCCCGGTGATCGCCTTGGCCACTTCTTCCCTGATCCGTGTCGCCAGGGCCTTCACATCATCGACGTTCACCGAGCCTCCTTGCCGTCCAGTCATGCAGCCGTTCTGCTGCTTGTTGCATCTGCGTCAGATTCTTCGCCTCGCCGGCCGCTTGCGAGCGCGTCGTGAAGCCGCCAGCTTGCTCCTTATCGCGAGAGTCGAGCCAGTGGTCGAGCGCTTTGCCTTGCAACCCTTGCGGTGCGCCGAGCAGCGCGCCGGCGCGCACCCGCATCAACGCCGCATAGCGGCCTCCCAGCTCGTCCAGCCGGCCGGCACGCCGCATGAGCATCGCCGTCGTATCGACCAGCGCACGCTTGCCGAAGGCGATCGCGCGCTGGGCGATACG
>NZ_JAMYVK010000102.1:0-7449 GCF_040323975.1 Mesorhizobium sp. M0019
ACGCTTCCACGCCATCGCCGAGGGCTTCGCTCTTGCAAATCCAAACTAATCCCCGCCAAATCAGATGTGTGCGCACGCTAGCCCGGCGGGGAGAAGGTGGCCGCGAAGCGGCCGGATGAGGGGGACCCCCATATGCGATTGCCAATCGGCAGACGCTACTGCGCCGGCACCGGGCAGCTGACCTCGCCTTCCGGGCAATTGAGATAGTTCTCGAAATCCTTCACCCGATCATTGGTGAGCGCCCGTTGGCAATCGTAGACGACCATCGGATACATGCTGCCGGCGCCCTCGCGCGGGCCGCCCTGGAAAGCGCATTCGGCGTCGCGGAAAGCGACCCAGTGGCGCTGCGCATCGACCAGCAGCTTCTTGGTCTCCGCATTGCCCTTCAGCCGCCCCTCTATCTGCTTGTAGGCATCATTGAGGTTCTTGTCGGCCTCATCGAACGATTTGCCGGCGCATTCGTTCAAGGTCGCCTGGTCCTGCGCATTGGCGCAATCGTCGGCCCGCGCCACGCCCGCGAAGAGCGGAACGGCGAGGATCAAGGTGGCGAGGGTGGAAAGCAAAAGCCGCATCATGTTTCTCCGGTTTCGTCAAAGCTCCCGCGCGAATTGCAACATCGCAGCTTGACGCCCGGACCGGCAAGACGCGACCTGCCGCCTGGTGGACATTTCCCTTCCGGATCCTGCGCTCGGTCCCTGCCCTCCACCATGGCTCCGGGCGTTCGTCGGCTTGCCGACCGCGCCTCACCCCGCCCAATCCACCTCGATCATCCCCAGCCGCTGATAGAGCCTGACCGCAGCCGCGTTCTCGACCGTATTGGTCTTGAGATCGACATGCGCCGCGCCCCTTGCGTGAAACACGGCGAAAGCGTGCCGCATCAGCGCCTCGGCGATGCCCTTGCCGCGTGCCTCGGGGTGGACGGCAAGGTCCTTGACGAAAGCCCGTGTCCAGCAGAGCGCCGCGCCGGCCAGCCGGCCCTTGCCGTCGATGACCAGGAAACATAAAGCGGGATCGAATTCCGCGTCGCCGGAAATGCGCGGCCACCATTCGTCGAACGGCCCGTCGGCGCCGTCGTCAAACACCGCGGTCAACAGCGTATGCAAAGCGAGTGCATCGGCGGCTTCGAAGCCGCGCATGAAAAAACCTTCGGGCCAGCGCGGCGCCAGAAGCGTGTCGTCGAAGATCTTGCGCAGGCGGATGTCGTTTGGCGCCGGCGGGCGCGGCTCAGGCATCGGGCTGCATGCGGCGGCGCAGGCTATCGCTGCCGAGGCCGGTTTCGCCCAGCATCCCCTTGCGCTTGGCGTCGTAATAATAGCCGCTCTGGTAGAGCCGGTCGGCGCGCTTGGGGTTGCCGCCTGAGACCAGCCAGGCGCCGCGCAGATATTTCACCGCATATTTCAAATTGGTCTCGGCATTGAACAGGCCGCTTGCCGGCCCGTCATAGCCCATGCCGCGCGCCGTCGCGTGCTTGATCTGCATCAACCCCCAATGGCCGTGATTGTAGGCTTTCGGGTTGAAGGTGCTCTCGCGGTTGACGACGCTGCGCACCAGATCGACCGGCACCTGGTAAAGCGCGGAATATTTCTCGATCAGCCGCTCGATCTCGCTGCGGCCGCCGGCGTTCGACTGACCCTCGGTGGGGTCGGTCGCGGCCAGAACGGCCGGGTTCTGCGGCACCGTGTAGGAAACCGGCTGAACGCCGGGCATGGCCGCGGTCTGTTGGCTGACCGGCATGGCGACGGCTGGCGTCGCGGTAACAGGCTGGGCATTGGCGGTCATGACGGCGGGGGTAGTTGCCGCCAGCGGCGTCGGCCCGGCAAAGGCGGCGGCCGGCTCGATCGGCAGCGCCGCTGTCTGGGCGACGCCGGACGGCTCCGGCAGCACCGAAACTGTATCGGGCAGCGCCAACGTAAAGCCGGCATCGGTATTGGCCGTATTTTCGGTGAAGGCCGGCGTCGGGGTCACCGGCGAAGTCGAGGTGCAACCGCTGAGAGCGGCCACGGCCAACACCGCCGCAAGGACGGGAAAGAGGAATTTTGCTGGCAAGCGGCGCTCGGGTCCGGTTCGTCGGGTGTTAAGAAGTCCTTACACCAGCATCTTTCCTCGGGCAATCCGCGGTAGCCGGTGGTTTTCGGGTGGCGAGCCGGGCCGCGAAATGCGATATTGTTCTGGATTTGTACTTCGAAAGATTCGGTGATTCTATGGTTGACAAACCCAAACCGGAGAGATAGAAAGATTCCAACAACTTAGGAACTTTCGCCATGTCCATCCTGTCCCGCCCCGAGTTCCACGACGAAGCCAAGGCCTTCGAACATGTCGAGGCGATCTTGTGGCCGAATGGTCCGGTCTGCCCGAAATGCGGTTCCGTGGACAAGCACTACAAATTGAAGGGCGTCCGCACCAAGCCCTCCAAGAAAAACCCGAACGGCGTTGAGCGGCATGGTCTCTATAAGTGCGGCGCTTGCCGTTCGCAGTTCACCGTCCGCATGGGTTCGATCTTCGAGGAAAGCCATTTGCCGCTCACCAAGTGGCTACAGGCCATTCACCTCATGTGCGCCTCTAAGAAGGGTATCAGCGCCCACCAAATGCACCGCATACTCGAATGCACCTATGAAGCCGCTTGGTTCCTGTGCCACCGCATTCGCCTTGCAATGGCGTCTGGCGATCTCTCCCCGCTTGGCGGCAACGGCAAGACTGTCGAGGTTGACGAAACCTACATCGGTCGCCTCAAGGACACCCCGGTCAAGCGTGGCGCTGGTCACAAGAACACCGTGGTTACGCTTGTCGAACGTGGCGGTCGCGCTCGTTCCTTCCACGTCGATACAGCCCGCATCGGAACGATCATGCCGATCGTGCGGGCCAACATCGCCAAGGAAAGCGCATTGATGACGGATGAGTCTGGCGTCTATCGCCGCGTGGGCCAGGAATTCGCCTCGCACGATTTCGTCACGCATTCCAAGGACGAGTACGTTCGCGGCACCGTTCACACCAACACCGTCGAAGGCTTCTATTCGATTTTCAAGCGCGGCATGAAAGGCGTCTATCAGCATTGCGCCGAACACCATCTGCACCGCTATCTGGCCGAATTCGACTTCCGCTACAGCAACCGCATTGCCCTGGGCGTCGATGACGGCACGCGCGCTTTCATCGCTTTGAAGGGTGCCGCCGGCAAGCGCCTGACCTATCATAGACCTGCTTGACGAAAAGCGGACGCACTTCCGAAACCCGGTGCAACTCGAATTGCCCTACTGGCGGTATACCAAGCCCCGCCGGCCTTGACGCGGAATCTCAAATAATTCATGGTGATGCGTGGAGGAGACGCCCGTCGCCTTCTTATCGCCTTCTCGCGGCTGCTACACCGTATTAACGAGAAGGATGGGAACGGCAGTGTTCAGTGACGAACTCTACCCTTCCAAAGCGGACGCGAACGTAAAAACGAACGTGAACGCCCTTAGGCAACTGACAATAAACCATCGTCTTTGACCTCTGGAGTTAGCTGGGAAAGAGCCCAGCGCTCCGGAGCGCTCTATGCGTTCCGCCCGGTTCAGAACGAACGAGCAGGACGAAAGTGCGACGACGGGCGTCAACGTTGGTATTGCAGATCACCAATCCTAGGTCAAGCTTCCATCAACCGGATTAAACTCCAGCTTGATATATGACCACATTGACATATGTGCATGTCTTGTCCTCGGCTTGATCGTTCGCTTAATGTTCGTCAATCAATCAATCTAGCCGATTGCATTGTTGCTTGGTATAGAGTAGACAACGACTCATGAAAACAAACCCGTCCCTTTCCGACGTCGCGGCGCGGCGTGAGCAACTCGAAGAGGAAATCGAGGAGCGAAAGCTGGAGTTAGCCGAACTCGCGGTCGCCGAGCGTGTTCTTAGGCGCCTAGGGGAGTATACGCCGGTTGTGAGGGTGAGGCCGGCGGTGCCTGGCGTGACACTAAACAGCCTCCCAAGGCACGTCTGGCCGCCAAGCCCGCCGCCCCCTCCGCCACCCCCGCCGCCGAGGGTTGAAGCCTATACCGTGGATCCAACCAAGGAATCTGTGGAAAGCTTGATACTGATTGTTTTAGGCGCCAGCGAAAGGGTGTGGTGGACAGCTAACGAGTTGCAGGCGGAACTGACTGTTTTGAAGGGGGCCGAAGTGCCCATGTCAACAATCAGCCCAACGCTGAGCAACATGAAGGGGACAGGCAAAATCATTCGCAAAGGGATGAAAGTATCGGACCCAAAGAGGGCTAGCGAATGGAATCTGGCCATGGACGATTTAATGGGCGTTAATGCGAATAAGGCGCCAAACGAGAATGGGGAGGCGAAAGCCCCCCCAGAAACCGGAGAACCTGCAAGTTCTCCAATCGAGACCAAGGACCCGTCAGACGACGATACTTGGTGAACTTCCGCTTTAAGCTCGCGGCCAGACCCGGGGCTGGTAGTCCCCGGGGGACTGGAGTTCCCATGCTCCATCTCAGTTCGCGCGCGGCGGGCTATTCCCAACCGCGCCTCATAAGATAGAGTTTGGGCGGGGATCACTCCCCGCCCATTCGTTTAGCACACGCACGAATCGGAGTCTATATTCCTATGCCTAAATCAGAGGGAAAGTCTCAAATCGAGAAATTCCGTGAAGCAGCGCGCGAACTGAAAACCGATCAGTCCGACGCCGCCTTTGAAGCCGTGGTGGACAAGATCGCCCACGCTCCGAAGCTCACCAATGAGCAGATAAAGGAATTGGTGCGCCGGAAGCGCGAAGCCGATAGGGAGTAATCGCCTATATCGCGGCTTCTTGGGTCGCCTTTAGAAGCTGCATCGCGAGCATATTCTCAAGCATCGCTTCCATGTCTGCAACGGCGATAATGCCCCGCTTCCACGAATCGTCGGCACCCTCAAGAGCTTTATAATATGGGCTTTTGTCCGCTGCGATCAGATCTGGGATTGTGGGTGCACCGGGCAGAAGACTGTCAAGCTTTACACTCAGCACGACATAAGAAACGACACGCGCCGTCCGGCCATTGCCATCTGCGAATGGGTGTATCCAGTTCATCCGCCAGAGCAGATAAGCCGCCAGGTGAATTGCTGACATATGCCAGTTTTCGTTCACGTACCCGCACATTTCGGCGACCAGATCGGGCACCTCTGTGTGCGCTGGCGGATAGTGATTGCTCTTGCCTATATAAACAGGCGAATTTCTATATGTGCCGGCTAGAGGGTGAATCCCCTCCAGCGCCTTTTGATGGAGCCGCAAAATTATTGACTGATTAAGCCGGAATTTACCCCCGGCGCCCTGTATAGATGCCCGGATTATCTCAATTGCCTCTTTGAACTGCCTGACCCCGTTTTCAGCCTCGCGTTGGGCTTTTTCGATGGGGTTAGTTATTAGTTCAACAGGGTCGGCTTGGCTGTGTCGATCCTCGCTCATTAACGGGCTTTTGCCGCTTCCTCTCGCGTAATCTTCTCGTCGGCGGCTGCAACCATTTCACGAGTGATCATGTCGTTCTCAATATGGGTATTCCCATAGACAAAGCTCAGCCTCTGCTCACGCATCTGACCGTCGGTCATCTGAATCTTCTGAGCTTTTGCAACCAAAGCTTCAAGCGCAGCGGTCATGGTAATCTCCCGAATTTGGTAGCGAATCTGCGTACTCAGACCATAGGCGGGCACGCTTATCAACCGGTAAAGAGGTCGCAAGTTCCCATCTTGTTCGCCCAACTGACAGAACCTGTCATCGGCTCTCGGTGCGAGGCTGCACTATCAACCTTGTGCGAGTATGTCGTCATTGCTAGGCACAAATGTATGCCTTCCCACGTCATGAGTCCAATTGCCAGCCTGCCACCCTTATAATCGACTACAACGTTTGGGTTTGTCAACCATAGAATCGCGAAAGATTCCGGAAAGGAGCACGCCATGGACGCCTCTCATGCCACCGCCGGCCACGCGGTCTTCGAAACCGTGCTCGGCTTCATGGGCATCGCCTGGAGCGATGCCGGACTGACCCGGCTCTGCCTGCCGCAGCGCAATCGCGACGCGGTCGAGCGCCGGCTGCTGCGCCATGCCGCCGCCGACCAAGCAGCGAAGCCCGAGCCGCAATGGGTTGCCGAGCTGATCGCGTCGATCAAGGCCTATGCCGCCGGCGAGGATATCGATTTCTCCAACGTGCCGGTCGATCTCAGCGGCGTCGACGAGTTCCGCCTGGCGATCTATGACGCGGCACGAAAACTCGCCTTCGGCGAAACCACCACCTATGGCGAACTGGCCAAACGAGTCGGCCATGCCGGGCTGGCGCGTGAGACGGGCGCCGCACTCGGCGCCAACCCGGTGCCGCTGGTCATCCCTTGCCATCGCATCCTTGCCGCCGGCGGCAAGATCGGTGGATTTTCCGCGCCCGGCGGCTCGGCTACCAAGGAAAAGATGCTGGCCATGGAAGGCGTACGCGTCGGTCCGCCGCCGCCGGCGCAGGTGTCGTTCGGGTTTTAGGTACGTCGATATTCAGGCGAGGCCGGCACCCGGCGCACCATTTCGTCCCACTCTAATCCGGAAGCAGGCGCCGGCGAAAACGCCGGTCGATCTCCACCCGCTTGCATTTGTAGACGGTGCAGGAATTCGTGTCGGTGCTCGGCACCGAGGCCCGCGCCCTGACCTCGCCGATGTCGCAGAATTGCTGGCTCCGCACGTAGCGGTCGTAGAGCGCCAGCCCCGGCACGCGCGTCGATCGATAGCGCAGGATGACCGCACCCTCGCGCGCGATCGTCGCCTGCACCTTGCCGCAGCTCATGCGGGTCGGGTCGTAGCGCGAGACCGCCTGCGCCTCGGCGGCCACCAGCGTCAGGCAAGCGGCAAGCAGAACGATTTTCATGGCCCCTCTCCCCAAAACCCGGTCGCGCCCGAAGCCGACGCGATCCTCCCGGGTCAGGCGCGCAACAACGACGCTCTCACGCGATTGGGGCGGCCGTTGGGCAGCGTTGCCGCCGCGCCATTTTCCGCCCCGTCTTGTTTTTTGCGCGAAAGCATATTATATGCGGTCCATTGATATTTCGGCCGATCGATCCGGGCCTCGCGATCTTCGCGTTTGCTGATGTTCTATCTCCAAAATCTCGATACAAACCGGCTGGGTTTCGGTCCAGTCAAACTAAAGCAAACGTAAAGGACTATCGAAATGGCAACAGGTACGGTCAAGTGGTTTAATTCCACCAAGGGTTTCGGCTTCATTCAGCCTGACAGCGGCGGCGCGGACGTTTTCGTTCACATCTCCGCAGTCGAGCGTGCTGGACTGTCGACCCTGGTTGAAGGCCAGAAGATCAACTTCGAGATCGAGCAGGACCGCCGCACTGGCAAGTCGTCCGCTGGCTCTCTGAGCAAGGCAGCCTGATTTTGCGAATGGCGCGCGCCCGGCGCTAGCCCCGGGGGCGCGGCAAGTCAAGGGTGTGCTGGGGGTCGCGCGCGCAGCGCGCC
>NZ_JAMYVK010000103.1:0-7174 GCF_040323975.1 Mesorhizobium sp. M0019
CCTCCTTGGGAGGTTTTTCAACGCGGGCCGACACAGGCCCAGCCGCCCCCGTCACGCCGCGGCCCGCATCGAAAAACCTTCACCATCTCTGCCGTAGAGATCAACTTTGCCGCTTCTTGAAACCGGACATTGTATGCGCGTCACAAACTGGCTGGGACCGTGGATGGGCGGCAAGCGCTGCCGCGGCTACGTCTTTGGCTGCAAAATCCGTAATACGGCGCGTCCGTCAACATTGCGAAGCGGCAGAAATACCCGGTGCGATTTCGGATCAACGCCGACGGAGTGCGCATTTTCGGCGTATGGAAATGTGGCAATCACCACGGGCGAGGCCGCATCCTTGATGTCGAGCACCGATAGAGCGCCCGATTCGGAAGCGAGGTAGAGACGGCGCAGGGCAGGGTCGATCGCGAGTACGTCAGGTCTGTGCGCGATCGGCAGGCTATTGAGAACGCGTCCACTGTCGAGCGCCACGACCAATAGCCGATCGTCCTCGTCGCAGGCGACGAACGCTAGTGCTGATCCGGGCGAGATCGCTACTCCATGCGGATGCCTACCGCCATTCAGCCGATACCGCACCGCGACCGCGTGCGATTTGGGATCGATTGCGACAAGCTCATTGGTGTTTTTTACGGCCGCATAGACCCGCTTTGTGATCGGGTCATATTGCACATTGCCGATCAGCCCGCCCAGTTCGACCCGGCCGATGGTTCGATCCGCCTCGCCGTCGATGATAGTCACGCCCTTGCCGAACTCATCTGTGACAAAGATCGTGCGATCGTCCGGGTCGTATGTGATCCCATTTGGAAACACGCCACCGGGTACGCGCGCGATTTCGTGCAAGGTGTTGCTATCGAGGATGACGACTTGACCGCCGCCGCTGCCGATGCCAGCCATCCCAGACGCGGCGGATACGAGGGCGCCGACGCCGTCGCCCGGCACACTGGCATAGACCTTGTGCAACTCCGGAATGGCAAGCACGCCGGTGACCTGGGGATACCCGTTCAGCTCCGTGAGCAGCTTGTTGGTTCTGGTGTCGAATACCAGCAATTTGCCGATGCTCATGCCAGAGATGAACAAACGGCCGGAGCTGGGGTCGAGGCTTTGATAGTCGAACCGGTCGATCTTCGGCCCGAGCGGCACATCGCGCTCAAGCGCGAAGAACTTGTCCGCGGAAGGTGGAGGGGCCGCGAGCGTCGGCACGGAAGCCATGCCTCCGCCCGCGACTTCCAATCCAGCTAGTAGGGCGCGCCACACGCGGGCGGTCTTCAAACGCATCATGAATGACATGCCTTCCGTGTTTCGCGCCCTCGCTGAAAGTTACCCTTCGCGACTGTAGCCCTCATAGAGCTTGGCTGCATTCTCCCACCGGATCGCTTCCATGTAGACGTCGACATAGGAGGCGGCCTTAGCGCCGTAATCCATATGATAGGCGTGCTCGTACATGTCGAGGACAAGCACAGGGCGCCCCCCCGCCAAGGTCGTCGTATGATCGGAGGCCCATTGGTTGACCAGCCGCTTGTCGCGCGGCGAATAGGCGAGGATTACCCAGCCCGACCCACCGCCCTCGGCTTTGCCCATAGCCGCGAATTCGGTTCGCCACTGGTCCACGCTACCAAAGTCCTTCGTGATCGCGTCCGCCAGAGCCCCCTTCGGCGCGCCGCCGCCGCCGAGACCTTGGAAATACGCTTCGTGCAGGATCATCGAGTTCGTGGCGATTAGCTCTTCCCGTTTCAAGCCGTTGATCATGAAGACGGGCGCCTTGGCGAAATCTAGTTCCGCCAATTGCGTGCCGATCGCATTGAGCCGCTTTACAGCGCCGACGTAGTTGTTCTCGTAATGGCTCACCAGCACCTTCTCGGATATGCCCTTAATGTCCTTGGGGTCGAACGGGAGCGGTTTAATCTCATAGTTCATGGGCTTGAGCCTCGAGGTGGAAGATGTTTGAGCCAGAGCTGGGCTCTCAATCAGCGTCGCCGTCGCGGCAGCGCCAACAATGAGTCCGGCATTCCGCATGAAGTCGCGTCGTTTTATTCCGTCGGTCATATGCTTACTCTCTATGGTGATGTGTAGAATCAAGCCGCGCCAGAATGGACGGCCGGCGGTTAGGTGTGAGTTTCACCTAGTAGGGGAGCGCGCCAGGCATACAGGTCGTCAGAGACGGTGATCCCGCAGCGTAGCATTCATGGTCGTCGTTGAGATGGTTAAGGTTTGAGCGATCGAGGGGCGGATTGAGATGGAGATGGTGCCAGGGCAACATGGTTGATTTTCGGCTTTTTGAGGGTTGCCGAGTCATGCCTGGCCTCAAACGCGTACAAGTTCTCGAGTGATGCTTCTGGTGTGGCATCGGTTTCCTCGCTCGGCGGCACGGCTCATCCCGTGAGGAAGCGAAAGCTATGCCTGAATGAAGAATGATACAAGTGTTGCATTTGGATTTGTTCGTGATACGGTTCACTTATGAGTGAGGGGCAATCGCAGGAGCAGCGCTGGCTGCTCCTGATCCATCAACTGCCGAGCAAGCCCGCCTACTTCCGGGTGAAGATCTGGCGACGGTTGCAAGGCATCGGCGCGGTCGCAGTCAAAAGCACCGTTTACGCCCTGCCGGCGAATGCCGAGATGCAGGAGGATTTCGAATGGCTTCTCAAGGAAATCGTCGCTGGCGGCGGCGAGGCCATGATGTGCGAGGCACGCCTTGTCGACGGTCTTTCGGACGCCCAGGTCCGGGCAATGTTCGACGCCGTTCGTGACGCCGACTACGCGGAGATCGTCAAGGAGGCGCGCGATCTGGCCGCAGCGATCAAGGCCGACGCGACATCGGAAAAATATGCGGAAGCGCGTTCGCAGCTCGGCCGCTTGCGCAAACGGCTCGCCGAGGTCGTGGCCATCGACTTCTTCGGCGCCACCGATCGCCTCGCCGTCGAAGGACTGATCGCCGAGCTCGAGACACAGCTTATAGAGGACAAGGCCATGACCAAGGAACCGAAGAAGGCGGCCGAGCCGAGCGAGCTCAAGGGGCGGATCTGGGTCACGCGCCGGGACGTCCATGTCGACCGCATCGCCTGCAGCTGGCTGATCCGTCGCTTCATCGATGCTGACGCGACCATCCGCTTCGTGGCGGGCAAGGGATACGTGCCGAAGGAGGGGGAATTGCGCTTCGACATGTTCGAGGGCGAAATCACCCATGAAGGCGACCGCTGCAGCTTCGAGGTACTGCTGGCCCGCACCGGCATAGCCGATCCGGCGCTGCAGGCCATCGCCGAAGTCGTCCACGATATCGATCTCAAGGACGGCAAGTTCAGTCGCGAGGAAACCACGGGCATCGCCAGCCTGATCTCAGGTATCGCCATGGCGAACGCGGGCGACGAGCAACGGATCGCCGAGGGCGCTTCGGTGTTCGACAACCTCTATCGATATTTCCGTTCGAAACGCGGGTGATCTGAGCCATGGCCAATGCGGAGAGTATCGTGACAGCGCCAAACCGACCAAACGACACGCCGGGCCATGGCGTTTCGTTCGCTGAGGCCACGCGGGTGTGGGCCCGAGTGGCCGCGCTCAGCTTCGGCGGCCCCGCTGGCCAGATCGCCGTGATGCACCGGATCATCGTCGAGGAAAAGCGCTGGATCGGCGAAACGCGGTTCCTGCATGCGCTCAATTACTGCACGCTGCTGCCCGGTCCTGAGGCGCAGCAATTGGCCATCTACATCGGCTGGCTTTTGCACAAGACCAGAGGTGGCCTCGTCGCGGGAATCCTGTTCGTGCTGCCGGGCGCGATCGCCATCATGGCGTTGAGCTGGATTTACGCAATCTTCGGCAATGTCGGCGCGGTTCAGGCCCTTTTCTTCGGTTTGAAGGCGGCTGTGCTGGCAATCGTGCTCGAAGCGGTCTTGCGGATCGGCAGGCGGGCGCTCAGGAACAATGTCATGGTCGGGCTCGCCGCGGCGGCCTTCATCGCTCTCTTTTTTTTCGATGCGCCGTTTCCGTTGGTCATCTTGATCGCTGGTATCATCGGTTTCGTCGGAGGGATATCTGGCTGGGCTTCATTCCTCTCAGGTAACGGACATGGCAAGGTCGGCGGCAAGCAGGTCGCCGATGCTGATACGGCACTTGGCGAAGGGGTGCCTGCGCATACCCGGCCATCCGTCAGCTGGTCGCTGAAGATCGCAGCGGTATGTCTGCTGCTGTGGTTCGTTCCGGTCCTGGCACTTCTGGTGTTTCTTGGGCAAGGCAATGTCTTCACCGACATCGCGATCTTCTTCTCGAAAATGGCGATGGTCACTTTCGGCGGCGCCTATGCAGTGCTCGCCTATGTCGCTCAGCAAGGCGTCGAGCACTACGGCTGGCTCAAGCCAGGAGAAATGCTGGACGGCCTCGGCATGGCCGAGACCACGCCCGGTCCGCTCATCATGGTCACCCAGTTCGTCGGCTTCATGGGTGCCTACCGCGCGCCGGGAGTGCTTAGCCCGCTGGTCGCCGGAACACTCGGCGGTCTGCTCACGACCTGGGTAACCTTCGTCCCCTGTTTCCTATGGATATTCCTTGGCGCGCCGTTCATGGAGACGATGCGCAGCAACAAGGCCTTATCAGCAGCGCTGTCTGCCATCACGGCGGCGGTGGTCGGCGTGATCTTGAACCTGGCGGTGTGGTTCGCGCTTCACGTGCTGTTTCGCGAGCTGCGTGAGGTCAGCTGGCTGGGCATGACGCTGGACGTTCCCGTGTTCAACTCCATCAACCTTCCGTCTCTGGTGCTGACGCTCGGGGCGCTGCTCGCGGTATTCCGTTTCAAGATCGGCATGATCCCGGTGTTGGCGGCATGCTCGATCCTCGGTGTGCTCTATGGCGTTGCAACGGGCTCGATCTAAGCCGTGGGCGCAACCACTCTGCGGCAGGAGTACCCTCGTCGTCGATCTGGCTCAAGCGGCCATAGCCGACGACATCGGCAATCAGGACGGCTGCGAGATGACGTTCCATCCCCCCAATCCTTCGCGGATTGTTACCCGCTTTCCAAGCTTACAGCAGGTCGCAGGTTGATGCCATTGCCGCCGCCCCTGAAAGACAGCTTTTCGGGTCTGTGTACCTTGCTGCATGAGAGCCCGAATGTCGGACAAGGGTCATTCCTTCGCCTCCAGCAGGATTCGGTACTCGGGCGGCGCCTTCAGCAAGGAGTCGATCGCGCCACCTGCTGACGTTTGCGCCGGACGCAGCCAAGTTCACGAGTGGACTCCGAAGCGGTCTATAGATCGGGCGCAGGGAAACGGCAACTTGGAAGCCTTGTTGCGTCTCAGGTCCATAAAGCGTCAGAAGATGAAAGCGCGTGGAGCCTTTCTGATACGTGGCGAACAAAGTTCCGTTCTATCCTTTGACCTCGACCGGCGATCGGCAAGAAGGTTCCGAACGGGTCGATCAGGTGTCCTCTCCTTCCACTAGTCTGCTCCGTCCTTTCTCGCCCGCTCGATGAATTTCTCCGCGACCGCTTTGCCGAGCGCGGCACCGGCCTTGTTGTCCATCGCGTAATGGATGCCGGCCCAGATGCGGGAATCGCCGGCCTCTTTGCCAACCTTGCGGATGAATTCCGCATGGCTGGGAAACAGGTACGCCAGGATCTCGCATCGGGCAGTTGAAAGAGTGGAATGGTTGGACGGATAGCTGGGAAACGGCGGCACCGCGAACAAGGGAGTGATACTCGGGTCAAGCATGTTGGGGCGCGGGTACCAATATGCGAACTTACCGTCGTTGCTTGCAATGAACGCATCGAAATGGATCGTTGCGAGCATCGCGTAAGCCCGCGCGGCGCGCGGCGCGTTCGAATCTGTCTTGTCCTCAAACATCCACTTGCTGGCATAGTCATACCAGCTGGTGAACAGGCCGGCTGGACTTTGCCAGTAGAACGCTTTGGAGCTGTTGGGGAATTTTCGCTCAAATTGTCGGACAGCATCCGTCTCAGCCTTCACGGCCGCGGACTGACAGTCGGGTGGGGCCGGCGGCCTGAATTCATCGGGCGATGCCAGCACGATCGGTTTCCAGTTGGGCATGGTTGCATTGCCTGGTTTATCTCCGACCCACTTGCACGGCCCGGTCGGGACTTTGCCGGTCCAGACAGCGTCGGAGCCATCGGCTTTCGCCCGCGCAATCACCTGCTCTGCGACTCGTCGGCCCAGTTCAAGCCCGGCGGAAGAGTCGCTCGGGAACTGGACACCGGCAAGGACACGCGACTGTGCTGCTTCTTCAGCCATTGCTTGGAACGAGGACGCCTCGTCCGGAAAGAAATGGGAAAGAATCATCGCAGCGGCTCCGGCGGCTGCCGCGTGTTCAGATGGATAGGAGGGACTCCGAGGCGTAGGCAGCGCAGTCGGTAATGTCGCATCCGCCTCGCTTGGGCGGGGACGATTGTAGAAGTACTTCGATTCCCATGCCGCAATGGTGGCGTCGTAGATGGCCATCGTCAAATAGGTGTATATGCGGTGCGCATTGGGCGGGATCTTTTCGCCTGTAAGAAGGCGATTGTTGACGAGGTCGATCCATCGGTAACCGGGCGAGCCGGCATCCCAAAACGTGATCATCGCGGCGGCCTGCGCATCGTTCTTTGCGATGATATCTCGGAGCTGCTCCAGCTCGGCTGTGGAAGTATCCGGTGGGGGCGGGACTCGGAAGTCCTTACCCGACGTGATCACCCACGTCTTCCACGTTCCAGCCTTTGGCTCTATCAGATCCGATTGGGCGAAAGCGCAGTTCACTGACAAAAGGATCACTGCGCAGGCCTTGCATAAAGCGCTGAGCATGTTTGGCCTCCATGGTTAGTCCCCGGCCCAAAGACGGACGCTTTTCTGGCTTTATATCTGCTCCGTCCTAATTTAGCGATCGCTAATTATAATGCCGGACACCGCCGGGCAAAAGGATCAAATATGCGAATAGGGCAGCGTTGTTGGTGTCACATCGGAAGACCGCTGTCTTCCTGATTTGCGGCCCGATTGCCGCTGTGACGGCGGCTGAAAATCCCTCGCGAAGTCGATATTTGCCAACCGGCTTCTTCAGCAGGGCAACGTCAGCTTCCCAGCCCTTCGAGACGTTCCGGTTCGATTGCGGGAATGTCCGCGCTGGTGAAGGTTTTTCGATGCGGGCCGCGGCGTGACGGTGGCGGCTGGGCCTGTGTCGGCCCGCGTTGAAAAACCTCCCAAGGAGG
>NZ_JAMYVK010000104.1:0-6883 GCF_040323975.1 Mesorhizobium sp. M0019
AGCAACGCTTTCAACTCGCCTCTGCTCAGTCTAACGTCTCGATTGGTCATGGCACTTCCCCTTCCACGGGAATCGGTGATCGCAACGTCACCACCGTGCCATGGCCGCTCGCCCCTCAGAGCAAGCGCCGTTCTCTCTCCAAAACTTTTTGCAGAACCTTCAGCACACTATCCCCCCTCGAGGGGGAGATGTCGCCAAAGGCGACAGAGGGGGTCGGTACGTCCTGGCGCGACGCCATGCGGGACGAAAGAGAAGGCTGGCGCTTCACGCGCGGCGACCCCCTCTGGCCTGCCGGCCATCTCCCCCTCGAGGGGGAGATTACGCGCTCAGTCGCTTTCGCCCACAAAAAAGCCGCCAGGCTTCCCAGGCGGCTTTCGATGAATTTCTCGACGAAGTCGCTTAATTCAGCTTCGACTTCAAATCCTGCAGGGAGGCGTTGAACAGGTCGGCGCCGGCCTTGGCGTCGATCTTGCCGGCCAGCAGCGCGCGCGCGGCCTCTACCGCGATATCGACGGCGCTGGCACGCACTTCGCCGATTGCTTCGCGCTCGGCCTGGCCGATCTTCTGCTCGGCCAAAGCGGTACGCCGAGCGACATAGTCCTCGGTCTTCTTGTGCGCCTCGGCGGCAAGCATGTCGGCTTCACGCTTGGCGGCGGCAACGATGGCCGCGGCCTCCTGCTCGGCTTCCTTGCGCTTGCGCTGGTATTGCCCGAGCAGTTGCTGGGCTTCTTCGCGCAACCGGCGCGCCTCCTCGAGCTCGGAGCTGATCTTGTCGGCCCGCGCATCGAGCGCCTTGGCGATCATGCCCGGCACCTTGATGTAGATGGCGATGCCGAGGAAGATTACGAGGGCAACCGTTGCCCAAAGCGTCGCGAGAGATGTGGCGTCCATGATGCGCTCCTCACCCGGCCACGGATTTGACGGCGGCCGCGATTTCGGCCTTGCTGGCCTTGCCGCCGACAAGCGCCTCGACGATGGCCGAAGCGGTGTCCTCGGCGATCGTGCCGACTTCCTTCATGGCATTGGCCTTGATGGAAGATATGCGCGCCTCCGCCTCGCCAAGCTTCTGGTCAAGCGCTGCCTCGATCGTCTTGCGGGCAGCTTCGGCTTCCGCCTTGGCCGCATCGTTGGCCTGCTGACCGATCGCATTGGCCTTGCCCTTGGCTTCCGCCAATTCCTGCTCATAGGCGGCAACGGCGGCATCGGCCTCGCCTTTCAGCCGGGCAGCATGATCGAGATCCTGCGTGATGCGGTCGTTGCGCACGTCGATGATACCGCCGACGCGCGGCATCACTACCCGTTTCAAGAACAGGTAGAACAGCCCGAAAGTGATTGCCAGCCACAGCAGCTGTGACGGGTACGTCGCCGGATTGAATGGCGGGAACGTGCCGTGCGCCTCGGCAGGCACGCCGGTGCCAGCGCTGCCGCCTTCGACGGCGGGCGCGGACTCTTGCGCAAAGGCAGATGTCACGAACATGGACTATCCCCGAAATTCAGGCCCGCCGCAGGATCGCGGCCGGCCTGTTCAATTCTTGCCAATGTTCAGCCGAACAAGCATTCAGCCGAACAGGGCGAGAAGCGCGATGAGAAGCGAGAAAATACCCAGCGCTTCGGTCACGGCGAAGCCGAAAATCAGACGGCCGAACTGGCCGTCGGCGGCCGACGGGTTGCGCAGCGCGCCCGCCAGATAGCTGCCGAAGATGTTGCCGAGGCCAATGCCCGCGCCGCCCATGCCGAGGCATGCGATGCCGGCGCCGATGTACTTTGCTGCTTCTGCGTCCATTTATTCAACTCCTTTGGATCTAAAATTCCGTTGCAAATTGGATCCGGCGGCAATGCCGGAAACCTTGTCAGTGCCCGGGATGCAGGGCGTCGTTGAGATACATGCAGGTCAGCACGGCAAAGACGTAGGCCTGCAGGAACGCGACCAGCAACTCCAGCGCCGTCAGCGCCACGGCCATCGCCAGCGGCAGAACCGAGCCCGCCACGCCGACCGCGCCGAGCGCGCTCAGGCTGACGACAAAGCCCGAGAACACTTTCAGCGTGATGTGACCGGCGAGCATGTTGGCGAACAGACGAACCGAGAGGCTGACCGGACGCGAGACGAAGGAAATCACCTCAATCAGCACCACCAGCGGCAGCAGGTAAACCGGCACGCCGTGCGGGACGAACAGCTTCAGGAAGCCAAGGCCGTGCTTGGTGAAGCCGTAGACAACGACCGTTCCGATCACCAGCGCCGCAAGGCCGAAAGTGACGATGATGTGGCTGGTGATGGTGAAGAAATACGGGAACAGGCCAAGCAGGTTGGCGACAAGCACGAACATGAACAGCGAGAACACGAAGGGGAAGAACTTCATGCCTTGCGTGCCCGCGGCGTCCCTCAGCATATTGCCGACAAATTCATAGGCCATTTCCGAGACCGACTGAAGGCGGCCCGGGACGAGGCTGCGGCTCGACGTGCTGAGGTAGAGAAACGCCGATGCGACAGCAACCGTCGCAAGCATGAACAGAGCCGAATTGGTGAAAGACAGGTCGTAGCCGCCGATGTGAATCGGAATGATCGGATGGATTTGGAACTGGTGGATCGGATCGACCTTGTCAGCAGCCACTTTAAATCCCCATCAAAGCCGCAGACGGCTTCAGTATCCTGTTCAACGCGCCGGCATGCGGCGCCTCAATTCATTCTTTCGGATCGCGCGGTTTGTCGCCCGTTCCGAATTCCGACACAAGCCCGGCTGAACGCAGGACATTGAGCACGCCAGCGCCAAAACCCAGCAGCAGCCCGACTATCAGACCCCATGGCGATGTCCCCGCCACGCGATCGATAAACCAGCCGAGAGCCGCACCGACCACTATCCCGGCGATGAACTCGCTGGACAGCTTGAGCGCCTGACCGTACCCGGCCACACTGCCCGCTTTCGCGTCGTCTTTCCCCTCGAGCCGGTCCGGCCGCCTTGTCGCAAGCGATGCTTCAAGGTCGCGCCGGCGGCGCTCAAGATCGTCGTCGCGGATGTCGGCTTCATGCTGCTTGCCGCGCCCGGTTTTTCCGGTTCCGTCTGGCCCATTCTTGTCGGCCACGCAACCCCCTGCCCGGTCAGACCGTCACCGTCCGTCCGCTTCTTAAAGTCGCCGGCAACATAGTTAGAGGGTCCGCGCCCGTCAAGCCACGGGCAGACGTTCAAGCTCAAGTATTTTTTCGTTATAAATCAGCTACTTGCCTGGGTGCGACATCGTGCCCGACGCGGTCGCTGGCGGGCTGCGCCCGAATCCCTACGGCGACGGGCCTTCGATCGGCCGCTCTCGCGCGAAAGATGCAAGGGCTGCCCGAGCACTTAGCTCCAGCCGCCACCATAGGTGCGGTAGAAGATGTGCAGGCCGATCCTGGTCATTTTCTGCATCGTCCGCGCCCATCCCGGATGGACGTAGTTGGCATAATAATGGGTCGACGAGCCGACTTCCGGAATGAAGATCTTGCCGGCTGTAACGGCCATGGCGACATCCTGTGCGGTCTGGTAGGCGGCGGCGTTGTCGATGCGCTTCTTCCTGCCGTCGCAGGCAAAGGAAAATTGGCAGCGGTTGAACCAGTTGTCGTTCTGGTAGACGACGCCGCAGATCGAGTTCGGATAGGTCGGGTTGCGGACGCGGTTGAGGATGACCTGGGCGACGGCGGCCTGGCCGCGCACGGCTTCGCCGCGCGCCTCGAAATAGATGCCCTTGGCGAGACAGGCCTGCTCCGGTTTGGAAAAGACGCTCGCCGGCAGCGGCGTCTGCATCCAAGAATGATCGCCCTTGCTCAGCGGCGGAATGAAGCGGCCATCGTTCGGGTCCTCGTCCTGCAGCAAGGCCTCGAAGGGCGACGCCTGTGCATAATCGGGAGCGGACGAGGCGTAGGCGGTCGCCAGCACGTCGGGATGATCGTTGTTAACCAGCGCGGCAAGCATCGCCGGCACGCCGGGATCCGGCTTCTTGTCGATGCGCGTGTGGAAGGCGGCGGCGATCTGGATTTCCTTGCCTTTGATCTCGGGCTTGGCGAAGGCCATCCTCAGGCCGCTATCCATGCTTGGGCGGAGCAGCGAGGAGGTGCGCTCGAAGATAGAGCCGGCGTTGAAGTTCTTCGGCGGCGAGACGGGCGAGACCTGGATGATGCGGCCCTTCTTTTCGGCACGCGTGATGCGGTTCTCGTCCGGCGTCGTGCCGGCGATGCTGCCCTTGCCGCGAAACGAGACGGCGCCGATGCCGGGCAACTGGACGCCGGAGCCGGAGAGCGAGCCGGTGCTGCTGGAATCGAGGAAGGGCATTTCGGCGGCGTGAACGGAGCCGGCGACGGATTTCTCGACATAGGCGTTCCAGCGGACGCTCGGCGCCTCCAGGCCGGAGACCAGGCTGGTCATGTCCTGATAGGCAGCGACCGTCGGAAAGCCGATCCAGATGCCAAGGCCAATAATAAACGGAGACAGGAAGGAACGCTTTTTCTCACCGGCGGCGGCGACAAGCCGCGTCAAAACACGTCGATGCACGGAACTCTCCAGAAACGCAACGGACCCCACTGGAGAGCTACAATGATGCATTAACCTTGATGGGGCGTTAACAGCTTAGAACGTTGTTTTCCCATCTCGTGTCGAAGTCAGGCGCTTTTGCGGCCATCGCTTGACGGAAGAAAGATCGGCCAGGCGATCAGCGCGCAAATAGCCGCACCCAGCCAGACGCCTGCCCACGAGCAGAGCACGAGAAGTCCGGGAATGGCGATCGGCACCAGGAAGAAGGCAATGAAGACCAGGCTGTTGGCAAGGCCGAGCGCCGTTCCGGCCTGGCTCGCGCCGGCCAGCGTCGCAAGCTCGGTGTAGGCGACGCCATGCCAGGAGGAGACGCAGATGCCGGCCACGACCAGCATCGCGACCATCGCCGGCGACAGCATCGGCGCTTGGCCTGACAAGAATTGGGCCGAAAACAAGACGAGCGCCGCAAGCACGGTGAAGGCGGCCACGCTCAGCAGGCTGCACAGACGCAGGAACGACCGGCGGTTGCCGTGACGGTCGGTGTAGCGGCCGCTCCAGACGCGCATGACCATGGCGCCGACCTGCACGGCAGCCAGGCTGGCGCTGATCACGGCTGTTCCCATGCCGGCGAAATCATACAGAAACACGGAAGCAAAGGTGAGCACCGCCACCTGCGGAAAGCAAAGCAGGCCGATGGCTGTCGCGATGCGCCAGACGGCTGGATTGCGCAGCGGCGCCGGGCCGGCCGGCTTTGCCGTGCTGCCCGAATTGGCATCGTCATGCGCCGGCGGCTGATGCAGCCAGCGCCAGGCGAGCGAGGTCGAGACCGCGGATGCAGCCGCCAGAAGTCCGAAGACCGCCGTGAAGCCATGGGCTGAAGCGAGCGACGGCAGCACCAGCGCGCCAAGCCCGCCGCCAAGCGGCACCGCCGTCTGCCTGATGCTCATGGCAAAGCCGCGCTCGTCTTCGCCGAACCAGGCCATGATGGCGCGGCCGCTGGAGCCGTTGACGCTGCCGCCGAGCAATCCGGTGACCAGCAGGGCAGCGGCGAGAAGCGCGATGCCGGGAATATGGGCCGGTGACGGCACGACCAGCGCGGCCATGACGAGCAGCCAGACCGCGGTTGCGCCGAGCCCCGTCAGCAGCACGCGGCGGTCGCCCCAGCGATCGGTCAGCAGCCCCCACGGCAATTCGCTGAGCGCCACGCCCAGGCCGAGAAGGCCAAGCGCCAGGCCGAGTTCGCCATTGGAGAGATGATAGCCCGAGCGCAGGAACACCGCCGTGGCCGGAATGCCGGAGAAGGTCGCGGAAAAGCAGGCATTGGCGGCGACGCCGATGCCCAGCACCTTCCAGCGATGATTGGCTCGAAGTGCCGCCGCCTCTGACGGGGCGGCAACGCCGGCCGGGCGAAGCGGTTTGCAATCTGCTCGTGTGGCGACAGCGGACATGGTTCAGCTCCTGCATGGGTCGGCTGCATTCGGACTTGACGCGCTCTCTCTACCGCCATAGCTTCGTACTGAATATCAGGAAGTTTTTGACGTAATGTCCCGAATATCAGGATTATTAGCATGCGACGCGTGACATTCGATCTCGAAGTCCTGCGCAGCTTCGTCACCGGCATGGAGCTGGGCAGCTTCGCCAAGGCCGCCGACCGGCTCGGCCGCTCGACCTCGGCAATCAGTGCGCAATTGAAGAAGCTGGAGGACCAGGCGGCGACGCCGATCTTCCGCAAATCTGGGCGTGGCCTGGCGCTGACGGACGCGGGCGAGACCATGCTCGGCTACGCGCGGCGGCTGATCGAGCTCAATGACGAGGCCGCCTCCGCCATCCACGATGTCGAGCTGGAGGGTTGGGTGCGGCTTGGGCTACAGGAGGATTTCGGCGAGGCGGTGCTGCCGGAGGTGCTCGGGCGCTTCGCCCGCGCCCATCCCAAGGTCAAGATCGAGGCCAGGATCGCACGCAGCCATGAGCTTGCCGAACGGATCATTTCGGGCAGCCTCGATATCGCGCTCGCCTGGCACAATGGCGCGACGCTGCCCTACAGCCGGCATGTCGCCGACGTCCAGATGCGCTGGATCGGCCCGGAAAAACAGATCGAGACCAGCCTGCGCGATGGCGAGGCGTTGCCGCTGGTGGCGCTCGAAGCGCCGTGCCTGCTGCGCAGCGTGGCGACCGAAACGCTCGACCGCGCCGGCCTGGCATGGCGGATGGCCTTCTCCAGCCCGAGCCTTGGCGGCATCTGGGCAGCCGTCGCCGCCGGGCTCGGACTGACAATCCGCAGCGATATCGGCCTGCCGGCCAGCGTCAGGGCGATGACGCCGGAGATCGCCGGGCTGCCCGCCTTGCCCAAGATGGCGCTATTCCTGCATCGCAAGGAGGCCGAGCCC
>NZ_JAMYVK010000105.1:0-6317 GCF_040323975.1 Mesorhizobium sp. M0019
ACGCGCCCGGGCGTCCAGGGCGGGACGCGCCTCCCCCTGGACGAGCGTAAGGTCTGCGCCGGTGAACTCGTCCGTGGGCCGAAGCGCCCCCCCCGCGCGCCCCCCCCCCCCCCCCCCCCCGGCAGGTGAGGTCGCGAAAGTCCTAGTGGGAATCACGAGGCGCGCCGTTGCCGCGAAAGGTCCGCCAGCCGGAGAACATCGAGGAGATGATCGACTGCTTCGACATGATGTCCTCGCGCACCGCGGCATAGATATGGATGATCACGAAGCAGATGATCACCCACATGCCGAGATGGTGCCAGGTATGCACGTCCTGACTCTGACCGAGAAGTGGGATGACCCAGCTCGAGAACAGGTCGTACTGCCAGGACCCCATGCCGGCCCCCTCGCCGTAGAGCGCCAGTCCGGTCACGATCATGAAGATGGTGAACCAGACGAACAGGAAGTGCATGGCGAGCGTCGCGAGCGGGTTGTGCCCGGAATACTTCATCGGCTCGCTCACCAGCATGGCGTACCAGAGCACCTCGTGCCAGAGCTCCTTCCAGAACCGTCCGTTCCAGACAGGCGGGAGGAATATCTGCCGGGAATGCTCGTTGCCGGCGAAGACCCAGTAGATGCGGAATGCGAAGCCGACGATCAGGACATAGCCCGCAACGAAATGCAGGTAGCGTATCCAGCCGAAGAGGAAACTGGAACTCGCCTCGCCGCCAACCGCCGGCGGCGGCGAGCCGATCAGGTAGCCGGTGCCGGCAAGCATGAGGATGGCGAAGGCATTGACCCAGTGCCAGAGGCGCAGCGGCGCCTCGTAGACATAGACCCCTTCTTCGCCATGCGGAGTTTGGCTCGCGCTCATGGCCGCCCCCTAGCCGCCGAACACGAGCGTAGCGCCCGAGCCGGCAATGACCATGCCGAGCCCGGCGCGCGCCCAAGGCGACGACGCGAGCCTGAGGCCGATGCCGGTGCCGGCCAGATGCAGCGCCGCGGTCGAGAGCGTGAAGCCGGCAATATAGGCAAGTGCCGCGCCGGTCGTCTCGCTCGCATGGGCATGGCCATGGAAGAGGGCGAAGAACCCGGCAAGGCCGATGCCGAGCATGCCGGGAAGGCCGGCACCGGCGACGATCATGATGCGGAGAGCAAGGACGGATAGCGCGATCATGCCTTCGACCGCTGGCAGGCCGATGCCGGCAAAGGCCAACGCCGCACCCGTCATCATCATCGCCACGAAGGTTGCTGGCGCCACCAGGACCCGCGACGGCATGGCCACCGCCGACCAGACCCCGACCGCCGCCATGGCGAGAAGGTGGTCGAGTCCCATCAGCGGATGGGCGATGCCGGCGGCGAACCCGTCGGCATGCCCTGCGCCGACATGGGCGAGCGCCGGGCTGGCAAGGACCGCGAGCGAAGCTGCGGCGCCAAGTTTCAGGATAGCGTGTCTCATTTCGGTTCCTCCCCTAGCGCACTTTGACATTGGCAAGTTCCTGTCCGTCCGGACCCATGACATGGGTCGAACAGGCAAGGCACGGATCGAAGCTGTGGATCGTCCGCAGGATCTCGACCGGCTCCTCCGGCCGCTCCACCTTGGTCTCCATCAGCGACGCTTCGAAGGCGCCGATATTGCCGGCATGGTCGCGTGGCGAGCCGTTCCAGGTGGTCGGCACGACGCATTGGTAGTTTTCGATCCGGCCGTTCTTGATGCGTATCCAGTGGCCCAACGCCCCGCGCGGCGCTTCGGTGAAGCCGACCCCCTTGACTTCGGCGGGCCAGGACTTCGGATCCCATTTCTGGGTATTGGCCGTCGAGCTGTCTCCAGCCTTGATGGTGGCGATCAGCTTGTCCATGAAGTAGACCTGCTTGCGGGCCGCCCACTGTGCTTCCAGCGCGCGCGCAGCGGTGCGGCCGAGCGTCGAGAACAGCCCCGTCAGCGGTACGCCGAGTGCCCGCAGCGTCGAGTCGACCTGCTCCTTGATCTCCTCGTGGCCCTGGACGTAGCCGACGACATAGCGGGCGAGCGGCCCTACCTCCATCGCATGGCCGCGCCAGCGCGGCGCCTTGATCCAGGAATATTTCGCGCTCTCGTCGATTTCGCGGATGTCGGTGCGCGTGCCCTTGGCATTCGGCCCGAGCTGATAGTTCGGCTCCGTGATACCATCCCATGGATGCAGGCCCTTCGCCTCGTCCGGGTATTTGTACCAAGAGTGGGGCACAAACTCCTGGATCTGCTCGGGATCGCGCACGTCAACGGGCAGCACCTCTTTGAGATTGCCATCGATGATCGCGCCCTGGGGCATCATCAGGTTGGCTGCCGAATAGTCGTTGGCTTTGTCGGGGATGTCGCCATAGGCAAGAACGCTCTTGCCCGACAGCCCGCCGCCATAGAGCCAGCCCTTGTAGAGACTGCCGATCGCGATGATGTCGGGGATGTAGACGTTGTCGACGAAGGCGATGGCGCGCTCGATAACGCTGCGGACGTAGTTCAGCCGCTCCATGTTGATCGGCGCGCCGGCCGCCATCTCACCGTCGATGTTGATCGCACAAGGCACGCCCCCCACCAGCCAGTTGGGATGGATGTCCTTGCCGCCGAAGATCGTGCGCGTCGTCATGATCTCCTTCTGGAAGTCAAGCGCTTCCAGATAGTGCGTCACCGCCATCAGATTGGCCTCCGGCGGCAGCAGATAGGCCGGGTTGGTCCAGTAGCCGTTCTTGAACGGCCCGAGCTGGCCGCTCTCGACGAACTTCTTCAGCCGGTTCTGGATGTCACGGAAATAGCCCGGCGAGGACATCGGGTGGCTCGGCGAAACCGCCTGCTGCAGCTCCGACGTCGCCTTCGGGTCGGCTCTCAATGCGTTAACCGGGTTGACCCAGTCGAGCGCGTGCAGGTGGTAGAAGTGGACCAGATGATCGTGCACCTGCAACGAGAGCTGCATGATGTTGCGGATCGAATTGGCGTTCTCCGGGATTATGATGCCCAGTGCGTCCTCGACCGCACGCACCGAGGTGAGCGCGTGCGTGCCGGTGCACACGCCGCAGATGCGCTGGGTGAAGGCCCAGGCGTCGCGCGGGTCGCGGCCCTTGAGGATGACCTCGAGCCCGCGCCACATGGTGCCGGTCGAGACCGCGTTGCGGATGATGTTGTTCTCGTCGATGTTCACCTCGCAGCGCATATGGCCTTCGATCCGCGTGACCGGATCGACGACCACGCGCTGGCCGGAGGTGTCGAGATTGAAGCCGTTCGGCGTCTGGATGACCATCACTTGTTCCCTCCCTTTTCGCGCATCCGCTTGACCACGCTCGCCGCCGCATGCGCGGCCGCGGCGGCGCCGATCACGGTCGCGGCCGTCGTGCCGATCCTGTCGGCATCGGCCTCGATGCCGAAGCCGTGGACGCGGGTCAGGCGGCTGTAGAAATCGCCCTTGTCCCAGAAGCCGTCCTCGGAGCAGCCGATGCAGGGATGGCCGGCCTGGATCGGGAAGGAGAGGCCGCCGTTCCAGCCCACCGTCGAGCAGGCGTTGTAAGTGGTCGGTCCCTTGCAGCCGACCTTGTAGAGGCAATAGCCCTTGCGCGCGCCCTCGTCATCGAAGGACTCGACGAACTGGCCGGCGTCGAAATGCGGGCGCCGATAGCATTTGTCGTGGATGCGCTGGCTGTAGAACATCTTCGGCCGGCCCTGCCGGTCGAGCTCTGGGAATTTTTCAAAGGTCAGGATGTAGGTGATGACGGCCGTCATCACTTCTGGGATCGGCGGGCAGCCGGGAATCTTGATGATCGGCTTGTCCGGCAGGCCCGGAACCTTATGGACGGGCGTGGCCCGCGTCGGGTTCGGCCGCGCGGCCTGCACGCAGCCCCAGGAGGCGCAGGAGCCCCAGGAGATGATCGCCTTGGCGTTGGAGGCGGCATGGTTGAGCTGGTCGACGAAGGGCTTGCCGCCGATGATGCAGAACATGCCGTCCTCGTTGAGCGGCGCATTGCCTTCGACCGCGAGGATGTAGTTGCCCTTGTACTGTTCGACGACCTCGTCGACGATCGCCTCGGCCTGATGGCCGGCGGCCGCCATGAGCGTGTCGTCATAATCGAGTGAAAGCATCGACAGCACGACGTCCTTGGCGAGCGGGTGCGCCGAGCGGATGAAGCTTTCGGAGCAGCAAGTGCATTCAAGCCCGTGCAGCCACAGCACCGGAATGCGCGGCTTGGACTCCATCGCGTAAGCTATTTTCGGCGCAAAGGCCGGTCCAAGGCCGAGGGAAGCCGCCGTCAGGCTGCAGAATTTCAGGAAGCTTCGGCGGGTGATCCCCTGTCGGCGCATGACCTCGTAGAATGTTTGTTGCATCAGGCCTTCCTCCACAGGCGGCGGCGTCTCCTGGTGCCGCGGACATGCGAAGGCGGAGCAAGTCCGATGCCAGAGTTAAAAAGCCGAATAAATTCAAAACTCAGATGCTCTTCGAGGCGTTGACTTGTTCCGGTGGCCGGCAAAGGAGTGGAAACCGGGCTGGCAGATTTCGAACAAAGTTTCCGCGATGCGGCGAGACGAGCGAAGAGGCCTGGCGACGGGTGCCGACGGGATTTCGGCGGGCCTCGACCGACCTCGCCCAGAGGCCACGCGCGGCTTGTCAGGACGGCCGAGCAGATCGCGCTTGGCCTGCGCGGCTACAGCAGACTGGGAATCGCGGGATTTGCACCATCTACTCGTCGCCGCTTGCGTTGAAACCGCTGTTGTCGGGTTTGTCGCATCCGCGACACGGTGATGTTCGGCCGCGCGCCGCCGCACTCGCAGCTAAGCCGTTGAATAAAATGCAGACTGGTTTTTCTGAGGCTGCACGTGCCGCGGTCGTGACCGGTCTTTCATTGCGTGAGGCCGAACGTGCGATTGCAGCTCCTGCCGCCGCGCAAAGAGAGGTTCAAGATTTGTGCCAACTGCGCTTGGCCGGCAGGTGGCATAGAGCGGCGCCTGAGAATGAAAGTGCCGGCCGCCCAGCCTTCATAGCCGTTCCTCCTTTGTGGCGTGACGGCCCGAAAGTCGCCATCGCGTCAGATGTTCATCAGGGTTCGGCATAGCCGGGGCTCGTCCGGCGACAGTCATGGCAGCGACTTCGCTTCTGGAGCCGCTCATCCGGCCGATAAGAACACATGCGCGTCCTAAGCCGTAATTGATCCGCCGGAGCTGACCAAAGCCACCTTGCTCTGGGTTGCGACAATGGCGATTGCAGGCGAGAAGCCGAGAAGAACCGATGCGGCGAGGAGTCCTGAGGCCATCCGTCCACGAGACGTCACCAGGGAACGAAGTATTGCGTTCCGCGTTACACTACCGTATATACGTCCGCAGCACAGGAGCGCGCCATGGCCACCACAGCCACCAGGAAGGAAACACCCGTCTCGATGCGGTTTCGCGACGATGATCTCACCATCATCGACCGCGGCGCGGAGCTGCTCGGCCTGTCGCGCACGGAGTTCATGCGGCGCGCCGCGCTGCACGAGGCGCAGGCGGCCATCCTCAACGAAACCGTCATCCGCGTGTCCCCGGAAGCTTATGACGCCTTCATGCAGGCGATCTCAGCCCCCGCCGCTGCGCCCCCGCCGAAGGCGGCCGAGCGGCTGCGTCGGTCCCCGCCCTGGGACCGTTAGGTGGCGCTTTCAGGCATCGAACTCCTCGACGACGCGCACCGCCTCGACAGCTTCGATTGCGGCAAGCCGGCGCTCAACGCTTGGCTGGCCGGCTTCGCGCGAACGAACCAGGTCCGCGGCTTTACCCGCGTCCTGGTCGTTCACGATGAGGGAACAGTCGTCGGCTATTACGGCCTCGCGCCGGGCGTGATCCAGCCAAACAGCGCACCGCGCGCCATCCGCACCGGACGCCCGCCCGATCCGATCCCCTGCCTGTTGATTGGACAACTCGCCGTCGACCATCGCTATGCCGGACAAGGCATCGGCAGCGGCCTGGTCAAGGACGCGCTGCATCGCTGCGTCGCCGGCGCCGACATCGTCGGCGGCCGCGCAGTGGTGGTGCGGGCGATCGACGCCGAGGCCGAGCGCTACTGGCAGAGCTGGGGCTTCATTCCCGCGCGGGACAATCCGTCGGTGCTCATGCGCTCGATCCAGGACGTGGGCCTCTGGCTGGCCGACAAAGGCCACTAGCTCCACGCGCGTAGCGCCTCCCGTAGCGGCAGCGTCCGGGCGCGCCGGCCTGCAGCCGGATGACGATCCCTCACGCAGGGCCAGAGGGAGACGGCGGTCAGAGCGAAGTTGTGTGCGTCAAGTTCTGCAAAATGGCGTGGCATTGCGGTGACGTCGGCGTGTCCGCCGCGCAGCCCCCGTGTTTAGCGGAG
>NZ_JAMYVK010000106.1:0-6218 GCF_040323975.1 Mesorhizobium sp. M0019
CCAGCCCGTCCGCCAGACTCAACTGACCCAGAACACGATCCGCCATCCCGAATCTCCCTGCTTCGACCATCATCACAGAATCACCAATCGGCTTCTGTGCAAAGGTCTCACAAGGGGAGAAGGGAAGGGGCAACGCTGACCTTTCCGATTGAATTGATTGAGCAAATCAGCGGCCACCGGCCTGACCAAGCGTCTGGCGCTCCACAAGCCTTTCGGCTTCCGCCATCACCTCCGGCGGCGTGACGCTGTGGCCGGGCCTGGCTAGCAGCGTCGATGAGAATGGCCCGCGCGGACCGGTCAGGCCAGGCTCGGTAGCGAGGAATATCGCCACCGTCGGCAGGCCGAAAGCGCTGGCGAGATGGGTCAGGCCGGTGTCGGCGCCGATGACCAGCGCCGAGCCGCCGATGACGGCGGCGATCTCGGCTAGCGGCGACCTGGGAACCACCACGGTTTGCGAAATGGCGCGGGCGATCGCCTCGGCAACCGCCTGTTCCCGGTCGTTCGACCAGGTGGTGACCGGCGTCATTCCCATGTTCACCAGCAGGCGGGCGGTTTCGATCCAGTCCGCGACCGGCCATTTCTTGTCCTCGCGGCTGGTGCCGTGCAGCAGGAAGGCGGTCTTTTCACCGGCAAAAGTCGATCTTCCGGCTGGCGGCGCGATACCCGATTCAAGCCTGGAAAAATCCGGCTCGTAGCCGAGCGCCAGCCCGAACAGGCGTTTCGTGCGCTCGATGGCATGCAGGCCGCGCGGCACGGCATAGCGATGGCCATGAAACAGGCTTGCCGAAGGCTCGCGGGCGCTCGACCGATCGAACCCGGCGACCGGGGCTGCCGCCAGCCGCGCCACCAGCGCCGATTTCAGCAAGCCTTGTGCATCGAGGACGAGGTCGTAGCGGCAATCGCGCAAGGCGCGGCGCAAGCCGACCACTTCCCGCCATGTGCCGGGCTCGAGCAGCTTCCTGCGCCAGCGCCGGATCGCCACGCTGTGGATGGTTTGGATGGCTGGATGCAGCGCCACGATGCCGGCAAATGCCTCTTCGACACACCAGTCGAAGGAGATATCCGGCCGAGCGCGGCGCGCGTCCTCGATCGCCGGGAAGGTGTGGATGACGTCGCCCATGGACGATGTCTTGACGATCAGCACTTTCATGCGGCGGCCGGCATTTCCAGCAGCCGCTCCGCCGCCGCCACGACGCGTTCGACCTCCAGCGTGTTCAGGCAGTTGAGATGACCGAGCGGGCAGATTTTTTTGTGGCAGGGCGAACAGGACAGGCCGAGCCAGAGCAGTTCGCGGCGCTCGGCGAGCGGCGGCGTGTTCTGCGGCGAGGTCGAGCCGTAAACGGCGACTACCGGCGTGCCGACGGCGGCGGCGACATGCATCAGCCCGCTGTCGTTGGAGACGGCGAGCCTCGCCGCCGCGATCAGGTCGATGGCATCCTCGAGCCGCGTCTGGCCGGCAAGATCGACGGCGCCCGGAGCCAGCGCGGCGATTTCCGCCGTCACCCCAGCATCGTTCTTCGATCCGAACAGTGCCACGCCAAACCCTTTCGCCATCATCTCGCGGGCGAGCCCGGCATAGCGTTCGCTCGGCCAGCGCTTGGCCGGACCGAATTCGGCGCCTGGCATGAGTGCCACGAATTTCCCCGCCGTCAGCCCGAAACGGCCGAACAATGCTGCCTGGTTGGCTTGATCGACGGCAAGCTTCGGCGCCCGGAAGGCGCCACCACGGGCAAGGCTGAAATAGGCCTGCGCGGTGCGCCGTTTCAGGCGATCGGGCAACGGCACGATGTCGGTCAGCAGCCCGTAACGCATTTCCTTGAGATGGCCGACACGGCGCGGAATGCCGGCAAAGAACGGGATCAGCGCCGACTTCCAGCTTCCCGGCAGGACAAAGGCCATGTCGTAGCGGCCGCGCAGCAGGCGGCCGAAGCGCCTTCGGATGCGGAATTCGAACGCGCCGGATTGCAGCGGCAGGTCGATCTGCTGGCGGATTTCGGGCATGCGCTTGACCAGCGGTGCTGCCCAGGCCGGCGCCAGCACGTCGATGGCGGCATCCGGATGAAGCTCCCTCAGCGCCTGGAACAGGCACTGCGCCATCACCATGTCGCCCACCCAGCGTGGGCCGATCACGAGGATCGTTGGGCTTTCAGCCATTCGACATAGTCTCTGACGCCGGTTTCCACTGTGCGGAACTGGCCATTGTAACCGGCTGCGCGCAAGCGGGACATATCAGCTTGCGTAAAGCTCTGGTAGCTGCCCTTGAGGTGGTCGGGAAACTCGATGAACTCGATCTGGCCTTGGCCCAGCGTATCGATCACCGTTTCGGCAATGGCGCGGAAGGGCTGGGCCTTGCCGGTGCCGCAGTTGAAGATGCCGCTCGAGCCGCGTTTCCACAGCCACAGATTGACGTCGGCGACATCGCCGACATGGATGAAATCGCGGCTCTGTTCGCCGGGCCCGAAACCACCATAGGCGCCGAACAGCTTCGGGCTCTGCCCTTGCTCGACCTGGTTGAACAGATGGAAGGCGACCGAGGCCATGGCGCCCTTATGCGCCTCGCGCGGTCCGTAGACGTTGAAATAACGCAGACCCGCCACCGGCGAGTGGTCGGTATCGAAGACAGAGCGGCGGACATAGTCGTCGAACAGCTTTTTCGAATAGGCATAGACGTTGAGCGGGCGTTCGTATTGCGGCTCCTCGCGGAACTCGGCGCCGCCGCCATAGACGGAAGCGGAGGAGGCATAGAGAAACGGCACGCGCAGGGCCAGGCAGGCGTGCAGCAGGCGCTTCGAATAGGTGTAGTTGACCTCCATCATGAACTTGCCGTTCCATTCGGTGGTGGTGGAGCAGGCACCCTGGTGGAAAACCGCCTCGATGCGGCCGAGGTCGCCGGCCTCCATCCGCGCCAGAAAATCGTCCTTGTCGAGATAATCGGCGATCTCGAGATCGGCGAGGTTGGCGATCTTGTGGCCGTCGGTGAGGTCATCGACGACGAGGATGTCGCTGAAACCCTCGGCGTTGAGCGCGGCGACGATGTTGGAACCGATCATGCCGGCGCCGCCCGTGACGATGATCATGAAAGCCTCTGGTACCTTGTGCCGATTGTAGCCCTTGTGGGATTCTGGCCTTATAGGGGAGGCGGGCCGGGCTGTCGATAAAGCTGGTGGCGGGGCGGCCGGATGAGCGCCATAGTGGCGCCGCAAAGGTCACGTTTCAGTCGGCGTGCCGGCCGATCGGCGACAGGAGCAAGGTAATGCCGTCAACCGAACTGCTTGTCGCCTTTTTCGCCACCACGGCGATCTTTGCCTATATCCCCGGCCCCGCCATGCTCTATGCCGCCGCGCAAACCATGGCGCGCGGCCGCTGGTCCGGCCTGATGGCGGCGCTCGGCATCCATCTTGGCGGCTACGTTCATGTCTTCGCCGCCGCTGTCGGCCTGTCGGTGCTTTTCCATGCCGTGCCGGTGCTTTACATGGCGGTCAAGCTGGTCGGTGCGCTGTATCTGATCTGGCTCGGTGTTTCGCTGTTTCGCGCCAAGGCGCAAGGCGACGTTGTCTTGCCGGGAATTCAGCCGAAATCCGCCCGCCGCGCCTTTTTCGAGAGCATTGCCGTCGAGGTGCTCAACCCAAAAACGGCGATTTTCTTCATGGCGTTCCTGCCGCAATTCATCGATGCCTCGGCAGCGTTACCGGTCTGGCTGCAGTTCGTCGTGCTTGGAACGATCGTCAATTTGATGTTCTCGTCGGCCGACATTGTTTGCGTGATACTGGCCGGCGCGGTGATCGCCAGGCTGCGGCGCTCGAGCCGGGCGCAGCGCCTGATGCGGCGCGCCGGCGGTGCGGTGCTTGTCGGACTGGGCGTGCATGTCGCGTTGCAGAAAACCTGACGCACTGTCTCGCCGCCGCGATCGGTCGAAGGCCCGGCGTTGCGTCGGCTGAAATTGCGGTATATCGGCATCGCCATGAACGGCCGGCCCTGCCAATCGAATTTCCCATCACTGAAAATCGGCTCTCCCACGCGTTGACATGATCAAGCTGCCCTCTCCCGAACCTCTTCACCGCGCCATTTCGCGCTTCGCCGGCGCCACCGTGCTGGTGGTCGGCGATTTCATCCTCGACCGTTTCGTCAACGGCGTGATCGAGCGCATTTCGCCGGAAGCGCCGATCCCCGTGCTGCACGGGCGCGGCGAAACGCTGGCGATGGGCGGCGCCGGCAATGTCGTCGCCAACATCGTTTCGCTCGGCGCTGCCGTGATACCGGTCTCGGTGATCGGCGCTGACGAGGCCGGCAAGAACCTCATGCGCATGCTCGGCGACTTTGGCGTCGACACCGGCGGGCTGGCGCAGGATGCCGATCGCATGACGTCGTCCAAAAGCCGCTTCAGCGCGCTCAACCAGCAGGTGCTGCGTTTCGACGAAGAGGAAATCAAGCCGCTGGGCGATGCCGAGCGCGCGGCATTGGTCGGGCATTTTCGCGAAGCGCTGGCGCGGGCCGACATCGTCATCCTGTCCGACTATGGCAAGGGCGTGCTGCTCGACGGTGTCGCCGGCGAACTGATCTCGATCTGCCGGCAAGCGGGCAAGCCGGTGCTGATCGATCCGAAGGGCCGCGACTATGCGCGTTATGCCGGCGCGACGGCAATCACGCCCAACCGCAAGGAACTCGGCGAGGCGGTCGGCCGCGCAGTGTTTGCCGACGACGAGATCGAGGCGGCGGCACGCCAGCTGATTTCGACGCACGGTTTCGATTTCGTCGTCGCGACGCGCAGCGAAAAGGGCATGAGCGTCATCGGTGCGGACGACGCCCGCCATATCGCCACGCAGGCGCGCGAAGTGTTCGACGTTTCGGGCGCCGGCGACACGGTGATCGCGACGTTTGCACTGGGACTTGCAGCAGGCGCCGACCGCGTCATGGCAGGATCAATCGCCAACGCCGCCGGCGGTGTTGTCGTCGGCAAGCGCGGCACGGCGCGGCTGACGATCGAGGAACTCACGGGTGCGCTGTTTCGCTCGCATGGTCCGGTCGCCCACTTGGATGCGATCCTCGATGCCGCCGCCGCCGCGCGGCTGGTGGCGGGCTGGAAAGACGAGGGCTTGAGCGTCGGCTTCACCAATGGCTGTTTCGATATCCTGCATGCCGGCCATGTCAGCCTGTTGCATGCGGCCCGCAGCCAGTGCGACCGGCTGGTGCTCGGCCTCAACAGCGATGCCTCGGTGCGCCGGCTGAAAGGGCCGGGGCGCCCGGTCAACGACCAGCATGACCGGGCCTGCGTGCTGGCAGCACTTGCCTCGGTCGACGCCGTCGTCATCTTCGAGGA
The DNA here is from genome assembly GCF_040323975.1 of Mesorhizobium sp. M0019. NCBI lineage: Bacteria > Pseudomonadati > Pseudomonadota > Alphaproteobacteria > Hyphomicrobiales > Phyllobacteriaceae > Mesorhizobium > Mesorhizobium sp. M0019. The sequence goes on from NZ_JAMYVK010000106.1 coordinate 5,318, forward strand.
GGATACGCCGCTTTCGCTGATCGAGGCGCTGAGCCCCGACATACTGGTCAAGGGCGCCGACTATACGGTCGATCAGGTGGTTGGCGCCGATGTCGTGCAGAAGGCCGGCGGGCGCGTCGTGCTGGTCGACCTCGTCGCCGGCAAGAGCACGACCGGCACCATCGGCAGATTGCGCGCCGGGAACTGAGGGTTTCATGTCCGAACTGAACGATTACCTGGCCCGCTCGGCGGCCGCGATTTCGGCGATGGTCGAGCGTGACCTGACCAGCGAGATGGAGCGGGCGGTCAGCGCCGTCGTCGCCGCGCTTTCGCAGGGCAAGGCGCTGCTGATAGCAGGCAATGGCGGTTCGGCCAGCGACGCCATCCATATCGCCGGCGAGCTGGTCGGCCGCTTCCTCAGGGAGCGCAAGGCCTACAACGTCATCGCGCTGCCGGCCAACGCGGCGGTGCTGACCGCCTGGGGCAATGATTACGGCTTCGACACGGTGTTTGCGCGCCAGGTCGAGGCGCATGGTTCGGCGGGCGCCGTGCTGCTCGCCATCTCGACCAGCGGCAATTCGCCAAGCATCCTCGCCGCCGCCCAGCAAGCGCGCATGATGGGCATGACGGTGATCAGCCTGACCGGCGATACCGGCGGCAAGCTGAAGCCGCTCTCCGACATCCTGCTCAACGTACCCTCGACCTCGACGCCGATCATCCAGCAGGGGCATTTGTGCCTCTACCACCATTTGTGCGAAATGGTCGAAACGCGCCTCTGCGACGCGGGGTGATCCTCGAACTCTCAGGACCTGGGTTCCTCGCCCACCGCGAAGCGGGGGAGAGGTGGGCCCGCAGCCGGCCGGCGGGGGGGGTGGGTGGGGCGGGGTCGCCGGTCCCGCTGCGCGCGGGGCGCGCCCCCCCC
>NZ_JAMYVK010000107.1:0-5788 GCF_040323975.1 Mesorhizobium sp. M0019
GCATGCGGACGAACGAGAATCGACAGAAAGGACGACAGCCTTGCACTCACCCCCTTGACGCTCGAGCGATTAGACGACCCGCTGCGCGGGACGGGGATGAGGTGGAGATCACGAATCGAATGTCGCGCTCGCATTGAGGGTGGTTCGGCAGCGGCAGAGCATGTAGTTCCAGCCAGCCACCATCGGCAGGCAGCTGGCAGCCTTGCCATCACATCCTCCTCTGACGAACACCTAGTACGGTCAACCCTTAGGTGCCGCACTGCGCCGCTCGAGCGCGGTCTTGCGGATGATTTCTGCGATCTCCGGGCTGCTGCTGCACAGCATCTGGAAATCCGCCGAGTGTAGCGACAGAAGTGAGACCACCGTTGTGGCGCTGACGGTCGCCGAGCGTGGTTCGCCGGTGATCAGCGCCATCTCGCCGAAGAAAGCGCCAGGGCCCAGCTCCACCGGGTTCGGCGTCGCGACGCTGACGCGCCCCTCCACGACGAAGAACATCTGGTCACCGGTCTCGCCATTGCGGCAGATCACAGCGCCCGCCGGCACGATGCGAGGTCGTAATGCGCGCACGATCTCGACTAGTGTGGCCGGGCCGAGCTTCTGAAACAACGGCACGGCGGCGACCAATTGCCAATTGCGGACGAAATCCTCGCGACGGACTTCTTGATAAAAGCCGGTGGCAAGAATGCCAGCCCAGAGCGCGAAGATGCCGATGCCACTCATCATGACCGCCCCGGCAAGGACGCGGCCGGCGAAGCTTTCCGGAATAGCGTCGCCATAGCCGGTGGTGGACAGCGTGACCACCGCCCACCACATTGCCTGGGGGATGCTGCCGAACTGTTGCGGTTGGACGTCGCGCTCGATGACATAGGCTGCGAGCGCAAAACCGATAAGAACGATGCCGAAGACCGTGGCGACGCCGATCAGATTGCGCGCTTCGTTGGTCAGGATTCTGCCCAGCAGCGGGAAGAAAGTTGAATCGCGCAGCGGTTTCAGCAGCCAGACAGCACAGTAGAGGCTCCGGTCGGGCGTGCCGACGAGCAGAAATGCGGCGAGTGGAACCAAAACCGCGAGCACATCAATGGCGATTGCCGGCGTCCTGTCCCGAACGTCTCCCGCCCGGCGCTTGAGCAGTTTCTCGGCCAATTCCAGGAGATAGACGCCCCAAATGACTGCGAGCACGGCAGCCAAAGCCAGTCTGCTTCGTCCGGACAGGTCCGGTGTCGTGAGCGTAGCCACCGCCACAAGCCCAGTCGCAGCCAGCACCGCGTTGAGCGGCGCGTAAATTCTTAAGGAAGGCAGTACCGACATTCTATGCCCACGAGCGGATACTACCGTCCAGGATAGAATGCCTTCAAGGCAAGCGCAAAGGTGCTAATTCGATATGGAGATTACCGGGCCACCCTTGGTCGTCGCTGGACCATAGGCCATGAGCCATCCGATCAGGGTCGAGATCGAGCTGCCCCTCGAACCACACCCAGCGCCGGCTCGTTCTCGGTTGGACCTTTGCAGCCCTGATCCTGTACGGATCGGTGTTCACTGGCTGGCACTATGCCGTGGACGGCTACGCATCAATCATTGTTGTGTCGGTGATCTGGTGGGCGACCGGACGCCTGGTGCGCGAATAATCATGTGCGCCTATCGATAGATGGCCATGCCCGCCGATGGCCTCTTCGCATGGGCAAAACTCGCGATCGTAATCAGGCAAAGGGCACGTGCCCCGACAAGGACGCTCCCCGCCGTGCTCGAAGTTCAACGTGTAAGAGATTCCGCTTTCGAATTTGATGGTGCGGTCGAGAAGCATCGCCGCACCGGTTCGCATATTGATTTTAAAGAATTTTTTCTAGAATTCCATAGCGATTTGTATCACAGTTTGTATCTCAGTCCGTATCGCACGACGCGGACCTGGCCACGTGGTAAGTCGCCCTTCTTACGAGGAACCGAAACGACATTCAGCGTTGTCGTGCTTGCGCCAAGATCTGTTCTCGCCGAGCCAACCTCCAAGTGTCGCATTTGGGGCCGACAGCGGAATGGCGGCTCCGGGACCTCAGGATGACGATAGCGGACGTCTGTAAGCCAGCTTCAGTTTCTCAATCTGACCCGAAACAGACTTTTGTGCGATCATTCGGAACGGTCGCAAGAAACTCGAAGTGGCATTCGCAACCGCGCAAACGGTCTCCCTGACAGCGAGGCGCTGGCGTGACGTTTGACGCGAGTAAGTTTTGCGCTCGCAGCCAACACAAATTGGGCGTATCGTGGCATATCGTCGGTTGCTAATAAATGAGCCGGCGACTGAGAGCGCAAGACTCCCGCAGCGGACTGGGCGCGCTAGAATCCACAACTACTCGTCGCGCCCACGAGACCATCTGCCTCTGCCGGAACCTCTTTTGCTCGGTTCCGGCCAGAATTGTCGTTTGCGATTCGGAAGAGGAGCGTTCGGATGCAGATCATGCAAACCCGCCGCCGATTCCTGGCCGGCGCTGCAATGGCGGGCGCTGCCGGCATCGTCGGTCTTCCGGAGTCACTCCACGCGGAGCCGTCGCTGGAAACAACGACGGTTCGTCTGCCGCGGTGGGTTGGTGGTTCCTACTGCTGGGCAGGCGCGTACATCGCCGGAGAACTGATGCGCGCAGATGGCTTCACCGACGTTCGCTACGTGGAAGCCGACAGAAGCGTCGACCAATCGGAATGGATCGCACGCGGTGAGACCGATTTCTCTGTGAATTTTCCGCCGAATCAGATCGCGTCGATCGATGCCGGCGTGCCGATCAAGGTGCTAACCGGGTTGCACTCGGGATGCCTCGAACTGATCGCCAAGGAGAGCATCCGCAGCGTCGCGGATCTGCGGGGCAAGAGGGTGGGCGTGGATGGTTTCAATAACTCGCGACACGTGTGGCTGACTCTCATGTCCGCTTATGTCGGGCTCGATCCCGTGAACGATATCCAATGGGTCCTGACTGAAGACGCCACCCCGACGGAGCTCTTCGTCCAAGGAAAGATCGATGCATTCCTCGGCACGCCGCCCCAGCCGCAGGAGCTGCGCGCCAAGAAGATCGGCCACACGATACTCAACAATGCCGTCGACCGCCCATGGTCACAGTATTTCTGCTGCATGATCTCCGCGACAACGGACTACGTGAACAGGTACCCGGTGGCGACCAAGCGGGTCTTGCGATCCATCCTCAAGGCGGCTGACCTCTGTGTGTCGAATCCGCAGAGGGTGGCCCGGCAGATGGTCGATCGCGATTTCGTCCCATCGTATGACTACGCGCTCCAAACGCTGAAGGATATCCGGTACGACCGGTGGCGGGAATTCGATCCTGAAGACTCCCTGCGGTTCTACACACTCCGCATGCAGGAGACGGGCATGATCAAATCGAGCCCGCAACAGATCATCGCCGACGGAACGGACTGGCGCTTCCTCGACGAGTTGAAGCGTGAGCTGAAAACCTGATCCCATTTGTCTCAAGGGGAGACGTGGACATGGAAATCATCCAGAGCCGCCGGCGCTTCCTGGCCGGCCTTTCGGCAGCCGGCGCCGCGAGCCTAGTCGGGGTCCAGCAATCGCTCCCCTCAGAGCCACCGCCGGAAACGACTAGCGTCCGCAGGCGAGCCGCTGCGGAGCCACCGCCTGAGACGACGCGGATCCGGCTCGTCCGGATTCCCAGCATCTGTCAGGCCCCCCAGTATGTAGCCGAAGAACTGCTGCGCAGCGAAGGGTTCACTGAGGTGCACTACCTCCAAAAAGAGGGGACCGCAGACATCGCGCCGGCCCTCGCCTCTGGTGAAGCCGACCTCAGTGCGCATTTCGCCGCCCCGCTCCTTCTCAGCCTGGAAGCGGGGGATCCCATCGTCATCCTGGCAGGACTCCACGTCGGCTGCTTTGAGCTGTTCGGCACCGATCGCATCCAGTCGATCCGCGACCTCAAGGGGAAGACCGTGGCCGTGCCAGCGCTAGATTCCAGCCGATACGTCTTTCTCGCCGCTATGACGGCTTATGTGGGCCTGGACCTCCACAAGGACATACACTTCGTCACGCATCCGGGACCCGAGTCCATCCGGCTCCTAAGTGAGGGGAAGATCGATGCCTACCTAGGCTTTCCCCCCGAACCGCAGGAGATGCGGGATCGGCAGATCGGCCATGTGGTGATTAGCAGCACCGTGGACCGGCCCTGGTCCCAATACTTCTGCTGCATGCTGGCTGGGAACCGGGAGTTCGTCCGCACGTATCCGGTGGCTACCAAACGCGCCCTCCGCGCCATCTTGAAAGCGGCGGATTTCTGCGCCAGCGAGCCGGAGCAGTCCGCGCAGTACTTGGTGGAGCAGGGCTATACTAGGCGCTATGACCATGCCCTCCAGGTCATAAAGGGGCTCCCCTACGGTTGGCGTGAGTATAGCGCTGAGGACACCCTGCGCTTCTACGCCTTGCGCCTCCACGAGGTGGGGATGCTCAAGAGCACCCCCAGAAGCTCTTGGCCCAAGGCACCGACTGGCGCTTCTTCAGCGAACTGAAGAAGGAGTTGAAGACGTAGGCAATCGCCAACACGCCGCGCGCCCTATCGAGGGAAGGAGAGGCTTATGCAGATCATCCAGAACCGCCGCCGTTTCCTAGCCGGCGCTGCGTCAGCCGGCGCCGCGGGCCTTATCGGCACCTCGACACAAGCCTGGGCTGAGCCGCTGCCGGAGACCACCTCGGTCCGCCTGCCGCGGTACATCGGCGGCGCCTATTGCTGGGCGGGCCTGTACCTCGCCGGAGAGATGCTGCGCGCCGAGGGGTTCACCGATGTCCGCTATGTGCAAGGTGACAAGAAGGTTGATCATTCGACGTGGATCGCAAACGGCGAGACGGATTTCAGTGTGAACTACGTGCCGATTCATCTGGCGTCGATCGATGCAGGAGTGCCGATCAGGGTACTAAGCGGACTGCACTCCGGGTGCCTCGAACTGATCGCCAGCGACAGCGTCAAAGGCATCTCGGACCTGCGGGGAAAGCGGGTTGGGGTCTTTACGCTTGATTCGCCGCAATACCTGTTGGTTTCTCTGATGGCCGCCTATGTTGGGCTCGATCCCGTCAACGACATCGAATGGGTCATCGAAGAACACAATTTTGCGGAAGGCTTCGTCGAAGGAAAGTACGATGCAGTGCTCGGCCAACCGCCCCGCACGCAGGAACTTCGCTCCAGGAAAGTAGGCCACACGATCCTCAACTCAACCACCGACTCGCCCTGGTCGCAGCATTTCTGCTGCATGATTTCTGCGACTGCGGATTATGTAGACAGATATCCGGTAGCGACTAAGCGTGTCCTGCGGTCCATCCTCAAGGGCGCCGACCTCTGTTCCTCAGATCCGTCATGGAGTGCAGCGCAGCTAGTCGATCGAGGGTTCGTCCCCAGCTACGAACTCGCGCTGCAAACGCTTAGCGACATCCGGTACGACAGATGGCGGGATTACGATGCCGAAGCCTCGATGCGCTTCTACGCGTTGCGCATGCACGAAACGCGCATGATCAAGTCGAGCCCGCAAGAGATAATCGCTACTGGAACGGATTGGCGCTTTCTCGATCAACTGAAACGGGAGTTGAAGACGTAGGCAATCGCCAACACGCCGTGCGCCCTATCAAGGGAAGGAGAGGCTATGCAGATCATCCAGAACCGTCGCCGTTTCCTTACAGGCCTGTCTGCGCTCGCAGCCGCGGGACTTGCGAAGGGCCGCAACGCGGCCGCCGCCGAAGCGGCACCTGAAACCACGGTCGCCCGCTTTGCGGCGGCGCCGGGTATCTGCATCGCTCCGC
>NZ_JAMYVK010000108.1:0-5573 GCF_040323975.1 Mesorhizobium sp. M0019
GGGGGAGATTGGCAGCTTCGGTGGCAGCGCCTTTCTGCCGGCGGAAGCGATTGCTAAGTTCACAAAGCTCCAATCACTCCCGCTGGACTCATGTTACCCGGTGCCGGACAATACATCTTCATCGACTGAGTCCTTGTGAGGCGGCGCGAAAAAACCATGGCGGATGAGAGACTTCCACGCGATCCCTTGCTGCGCGAGGCCTATGCAAAGGCGTCGCGGGCGGAGGCGGCGGCGCGTCGGTTCATTCATCTGCGCGTGCATTCGGCCTATTCGCTGCTCGAAGGTGCCTTGCAGCTCGGCAAGATCGTCGGCCATGCGGTGCAGGACGAATGCCCGGCAATCGCCGTCACCGACACCAACAATCTGTTCGGCGCGCTGGAATTCGCCCAGAAGGCGGTAAAGGACGGCATCCAGCCGATCATCGGCTGCCAGATCGACCTCGCCTTTTCCGGCGAGGCGAGCGACAGCCAGCGCGACCGCAGGCGGCAAGGACCGGAGATGCGGCCGGTCGTCCTGATCGCCGCAACCGAGGCCGGCTACGGCAATCTGGTCAGGCTGGTCAGCCGCGTCTACCTCGAGACACCGCCCGGCGAAGCGGTGCATCTGACGAGCGAGATGCTGCAGGGCCACACCGACGGTCTGATCTGCCTTACGGGCGGGCCGCGCGGTCCGATCGGCACTGCCTTGAAACAGGATCGCCGCGAACTCGCCGAGACCCGGCTCTCGGCGCTCAAGGGCCTGTTCGGCGACCGGCTCTATGTCGAGCTTGAGCGCGTGTCCGGCTACGACCGCGCCATCGAGCAGTCGTCGGTCGATCTCGCCTACCGCCACGATCTGCCGCTGGTTGCCACCAACGAGGCGTTTTTCTTCTCTCGTGAAGACTATGAGGCGCATGACGCCCTGATCGCCATCGCCGAAGGTTCCGTGGTTGCGGCCGACAATCGCCGCCGCCTTTCGCCCGACCACTTCCTGAGAAGCCAGGCCGATATGGCGAGGCTGTTCGCCGACCTGCCGGAAGCAATCGACAACACCGTCGAGATCGCGCTGCGCTGCTCGTATTACCCGAAGACCCGCAATCCGATTCTGCCGCGCTTTGCCGGCCGCGATGTCGCCGACGCCGATGCTGCGGTCAAGGCGGAGGCGCAGGAGCTTGCCAGGCAGGCGCATGAAGGGCTGGAGGCGCGGCTGGCGGCGCACGGGCCGACGCCGGGCTACACGGTCGAGCAATATCGCGAAAGGCTGGATTTCGAGCTCGGCGTCATCGAGAAGATGAAATATCCGGGCTATTTCCTGATCGTTGCCGACTTCATCAAATGGGCCAAGGCACAAGGGATCCCGGTCGGCCCGGGCCGCGGTTCGGGCGCCGGCTCGCTGGTCGCCTATGCCACGACCATCACCGACATCGACCCACTGCGTTTTTCGCTGCTGTTCGAGCGCTTCCTCAATCCCGACCGCGTGTCGATGCCCGACTTCGACATCGACTTCTGCCAGGACCGGCGCGAGGAAGTCATCCGCTACGTCCAACAGAAATACGGCCGCGACCAGGTTGGCCAGATCATCACCTTCGGCACGCTGCAGGCGCGCGCGGTGCTGCGCGACGTCGGCCGCGTGCTGCAAATGCCTTACGGGCAGGTCGACAAGCTGAGCAAGATGGTGCCGTCGAACCCGGCCAATCCGGTCAAGCTCGCCGACGCCATCGCCAACGAGCCGCGCTTTGCCGAAGAGGCGGAGCGTGAGCCGATCGTGCAGACGCTGCTCGATACGGCGCAGAAACTGGAAGGTCTTTATCGGCACGCCTCGACGCACGCCGCCGGCATCGTCATCGGCGACCGGCCGCTGTCGGAGCTGGTGCCGATGTACCGCGATCCGCGCTCGGACATGCCGGTCACGCAGTTCAACATGAAATATGTCGAGCAGGCCGGGCTGGTGAAATTCGACTTCCTTGGCCTGAAGACGCTGACGGTGCTGGACAGGGCCGTCAAGCTGATCCGCCGCCGCGGCATCGAGATCGATCTTGCCCACATTCCGCTCGACGACCCCGAAACCTACGCCATGCTGTCGCGCGGCGAGGTGGTCGGCGTGTTCCAGGTGGAAAGTGCCGGCATGCGCAAGGCGCTGATCGGCATGCGGCCCGACTGTATCGAGGACATTATCGCGCTGGTCGCGCTCTACCGGCCGGGGCCGATGGAGAACATACCGACCTACAACGCCAGAAAGCACGGCGAGGAGGAGATGGCGTCGATCCACCCGAAGATCGACCATCTCGTCAAGGAGACGCAAGGCGTCATCGTCTACCAGGAACAGGTGATGCAGATCGCGCAGGAGCTCTCCGGCTATTCGCTGGGCGAAGCCGATCTGCTGCGCCGCGCCATGGGCAAGAAGATCCGCGCCGAGATGGACAAGCAGCGCGAGCGCTTTGTTTCGGGCGCGGTCGAGCGCGGCGTCGGCAAGCCGCAAGCCGACTTCATCTTCGACCTGCTGGCAAAGTTTGCCGACTACGGTTTCAACAAATCGCATGCCGCCGCCTATGCCGTCGTCTCCTACCAGACCGCCTATCTGAAGGCGCATTACCCCGTCGAATTCCTGGCGGCATCGATGACGCTCGACATGGGCAATACGGACAAGCTCGCCGATTTCCGCCAGGATGCGCTGCGCCTCGGCATCGAGGTGGTGGCGCCGTCGGTCATGACGTCGTTCCGGGATTTCGAGGTCGGCGAGAACCGCATCTTCTATTCGCTGGCCGCGCTCAAGGGCGTCGGCGACGCGGCGGTCGAGCACATCGTCGCCACGCGCGGCGAAAAACCCTTCAAGAGCCTCGCCGATTTCTGTGAAAGGGTCGATCCGAAGATCGTCGGCAAGCGCGTCTTCGAAAGCCTGATCATGGCCGGCGCGCTCGACTGCTTTGGTCATGACCGCGCGGCGATGATGGCCGGCGTCGAGCGGATGATGGGGCTGGCGTCGCTGGCGCAGCAGAATGCCGTCACCGGCCAGCATGACATCTTTGGCGCCTCGCTCGGCGCACAGTCGCAGGCGCTCAACTTGCCGGCGACCGATCCCTGGCTCGCCGCCGACCGCCTGCACCGTGAATTCCAGGTGGTCGGGTTCTATCTCTCGGCGCATCCGCTCGACGAATACAAGGCGGCGCTGCAGAAAATGCGGGTGCAGACCTGGGGCGAGTTTTCGGCCGCCGTCAAACGCGGTGCTGCCGCCGGCCGGCTCGCCGGCACGGTGACCACCAAGCAGGAGCGCAAGACGCGCACCGGCAACAAGATGGGCGTCGTGCAGTTCTCCGACACGTCCGGCCAGTATGAAGCGGTGCTGTTTTCCGAGGGGCTGGCGCAATACCGCGACTTGCTCGAACCCGGCCGCTCGGTGGTGATCACCGTTTCGGCCGAGGACAGGCCTGAAGGCGTCAATCTGCGCATCCAGACCGTGCAGTCGTTGGAGGAAGAGGCAAGCCGTATCCAGAAAGCGTTGCGCATCTTCGTCAGAAATGACGCACCGGCATCGACAATCCAATCGCGGCTTGGCCAGCGTGGCGACAGTCAGGTGAGCATCATCGTCATCAAGGAAGGCGGCGAGGGCGAGGTCGAGATCGAGTTGCCTAACCGCTACCGCGTATCGCCTCAGATCGCGTCGGCGATGCGGGCGGTGCCGGGCGTGGTCGAGGTGGAACTGGTCTAAGAGTTAGCGCACGCTTATGAAGCGGCGATCTCCGCCGGTTGCGGTGCCCTCCGCTGCAGGTTGAGCAGATTTCCCATGAGGATCAGCAGGGCGCCACCGGCGGTGAAGGCGTCGATCTGCTCATGATAGAGCAGCCATCCGATCACCGCCGACAGCGGCACGCGCAAAAAGTCCATTGGCGAGATGACAGTCGCATCGGCATAGACAAGTGCGCGGGCCATGCAGAAATGCGACGACATGCCGGTGAAGGCGATGAGCAGGATCCACGGCCAGAGCTCAAGCGGCGGGTTGCGCCATTCGTAAAGCGCCGGGACGAGGCCAAGCAGCGACTGGATGATCAGCATCCAGAAGATGATGCGCACGACGCTGTCCGTCCGCGTCAGCGATTTGACGAGGACCACCGAGACGCCGAAGCAGACCGCGGCTCCCAGCACGATGACATGTCCCGGATTGACCGCGCCGACGCCCGGACGCACGATGATCACCACGCCGATCAGCCCGAGCACGATCGCCGCAAGCCGTGGCCGGGACAGCCTTTCGCCGAGGAAAGCGACCGCCAGCAGCGCGGTCCAGATCGGCGTCGTGAACTCGATCGAGATCAGCACCGCAAGCGGGATCAGCGTCAGGGCGTAGAGCCAGGCAGCCTGGCCGGTATAGTGGACGACGTTGCGGGCGATATGGGCCAGCGGACGCCCGGTGCGCATCGCCGGAAAACCGCCTGACATCATGACCAGCGGCAGCAGGATGAAAAAGCCTATCACCGAGCGCAGCTCGAGCACCTGGAAGACGTTGAGTTCTGCCGTCGTGGCGCGGCCGGCCACCGACATCGCAAGGAACGAGGCGATCGACAGCGCCATCCAGAACGCGGCCTTGGGGATCGAGGGTGCGGGTGCCATGGGCGCTATGTCGCAAGCCGGCGCTTTCATCGCAACCGCTAGCCGACGCATTCGACTGGGCCAGCCGTGCAGCGTTGCAAACAGTGATGTTGAAGCCGGAACCCGCCGCTGAGGGGAGCGTTGGTCCCTCGGTGTTTGCGTGCTGTGTTTTGGATACCAACGAGGAGCGGTCCGATGAAATCACTTGCACGATTTGTACTTGCCGGCTGCCTGACGGCCGGGGCCGGGGCAGCGCATGCCGACGATCCGGATTTTCTTCGCTCATTCCAGGGGAATTTCGCCGGCAAAGGCATCGTCAAGGTGACCACCGATGCGCCGACGGTGAATGTCTCCTGTCATTTCAATTCCGACGCAACGTCGAGCTCGCTATCGCTCGACGGCAGCTGCCGCGGTCTTATCGTGGTAACGCGCGCCATCAGCGCCGATCTCAAATCGAGCGGGACGAAATACACCGGCACCTATGTCGGATCGCGCACCGGGCCGGCGCAATTGAGCGGCAGCCGCTCCGGCAACGCAATCAATCTCGGCATCCGTTGGGCCAAGGAGGTCAATGGTGATCGCAGGGCGCAAATGACGGTCGAGAAGAACGGCGAGAATGGCATGCGGCTGATCGTCGTCGATACCGATCCGAAAACCGGGAAGAGTGTGGTGACCACCCGGATCGATCTGCAGCGCACGTGATCTTCTTGTTTGATCATGATCTTTTTGAAAACCGGTTTCCACTTTTCGCGTACGCGGACCTTCGGTTCGGGATCATGGTCTGGTTGTGAAAATCTGACGCTTAGTACCGACGCGAAAGACGGCTCGGGGTGGGCAGCAGTCAGTCCCGGCACAGCGATCTTGACGGGTTGGAAGCCGATCGGCAGCCAAGATTTCATCGTTCGTTTCGTTGGACCATCATAAACATTCGGGATCGGCCGAAACTTCCCCAACTTCGTCATCCTTGGGCGAAGCAGGAGCGAAGCGCCGTCGCGGAGACCCTGGGATCCATGC
>NZ_JAMYVK010000109.1:0-4903 GCF_040323975.1 Mesorhizobium sp. M0019
CCTATGCTTGCGCGAAGGCTCACCGGCTTGCCCTGCTTTACAAGGGCAATGACTTTTCACAAACTGATCTGGCGTAAGGCTTTCCAGGCCTTGCATCGCGGCGCGAGAGCCGATGGGCCCCTTTTGCATGCTTTGGGCGAATCGTCGTCTTTCATGGCTAAACGCAATATTACGAGGAACGTTCGCTGCAGCACTGGTTTTCTTCGGCCGGATCAACCCCGTCACGACGGGGCCCTCGGCGGGCTGGAGCTGCCGGGCGTGCAGGGACGCGTTCCTTGAGGGCCTTGGAGACGACCACCGCTGGCGGGCCTCGGCCGCACGGAACTCCGCGAGAAGTGCGACGGCGCGTTCGCTGTAGCCCGCTGACGCCGGCCTCGCGCGCCAGGTTGGCGACGGTCAGCGCCCCGTCGGTGCGCTCAGGCGGCTGTCGAGCAGCCGCACCATCGCCGCCCTCAGCGCCGCTTCGCCGCCTTGCGGCCGGCAAGCCAAAAGCCGTGCAGGATAGAATGTTGGACGCGCTGGCGGTCGCAAGCTTCGGGCAGAAGGCGGATCTGGCAAGCCGATGAAGCACCGGGGTCAGGCGTGATGGAAATCGCCCTGCCCTACCCCTCCGACGCCTACAGGGTCATCTATGCCGTCCAGCTCGGCGATGCCATCTGGGTCGTGCGTGCATTCCAGAAGAAGTCGACCACGGGCATCGCCACGCCTAAGGAGGCGATCGACCTCATCAAGGCGCGGCTGAAGCAAATACGGAAGATCGAGTCATGACAGAGAAAAATCGAGATCGTCAGAGGCAGCGGCAATGTCTACGCGGGGATCCCGACGCCGATACCAAGCAGATGAAGGCCTTCCTGGCGGCCGAGATCATCGCTGCGCTGAATCGGCGGCACCTCACGGTCAGAGCTGCGGCGGAGGTGACCGGCGTTAGGCCGTCGGATATTTCGAACATCCGCAACGCCCATCTTGGCAAGTTTATTTACCATCGATCGGCTTGTGCGGGTGCTGAACCGGCTTGACCGAAAGGTGACCGTCACGGTCGAGAAGGCGAGACATGGAACTGTCGCCGCCTAACGCCTAATATGGCCAAGTTGCTCTGCCGGCGACCGGCAATGCCCTCCCTGTTGGCTCTTGGTCAATGAAGCCGAGTAGCTGAGGGTCGTCGAGGAAGATATCGACGTCGTGGCTTTCGCGATGGTTGATCTGGATCATCATCGCCGTGCCGCCGCCAAACGACCATTCGAATTCAAAACCTCCGGCCATCTTCCGGAGCTGGTCGATCAGATCGGCAGCAAGGGCGAAAAGCCGCCGCCATTCGGACGGACGACGGCTATGGACCTCGATCATCAAGCAGCGAGTTAATAGGTCTCGCCGGACCAAGCAGAGAAATGGGCCGCGAAAGCCTTCAGCTCATCGACCGCTATCTGGTGCGCGGCGGCGAACTCCATCTGCTGCTCGACCGGCACTTCTCCAAGGAAGGCACTGACCTGCCCAGGATACTGCTTCGCCAGATCTAGATCCGGAAGACAATGAGCCAGCGCCACCCCGTCGAGCTGTTCGCTGTAGGGCGCGTTAACTGTCGTCAGAACCAAGGCCAGATGCTCGCTCATAGTCATGCAAAATAGTCAATTCGTGGATGGGCACAAGCTGCGAGACTCGGGCACTGCAAATGGCTCGCGAGGCTCACAATCGTCCTTCCGTCGACCACAGTGACGCCTGAGCGGTCATGCGCGCGGAGACGGACGAGCTACAGAAGCGCGCGGGTCGAGCAGCATTCGGCCGGCTGCGAACTGACTTCGGAGCATGACTCCGGCACGTCCCGCCCTTACGAGCTGCCGCCGCGCGATCGGTTCCGCGTCGACCTCACCAAAGGCTCTGACGGTCCCCTCCTCGCGCTTGAAGCCGTAAGTTGTAAACGGCGGTTCCGCATTTCAGCTTACGACTTCAATTGAAATCGGGAAATAAAACCGACACCCGCAAATACCAACGCCGCCGCGATCGTTACCGAGTCAACCTGACCAAAGCGTCCGGGCTCTAAAAAGCACCCTCCCTGCCGGCGCGGTTCGAGGCCTCGCCAGGCGCGCTCAGGAGGCTGGCGTGATCAACATCAGCGATGGAAAATAGGTGCGATAACGGCCGACGTCGCGGGTGAGCAGCGGCAGCTCACCGACCGCCGCGTGGGCGCCGATGAAGAAATCCGGCAGCACCCCGGTGCGCGATCCGCCCGATTTGCGATACTGGGTGAACACCTTTCCGGCCAGGAATAGCACCGGCCGCGGCATCGTCACGATCTCGAGGCCGGCCGCGTCAAGAAAGGCGTCGAGATCCTCGATCCGGCTGTAGCGGACCGAGAGCTCTGCATAGACGACGTCGTTGATCAGCAACGGTCCGCGCAGCGAGGCGGCCTCCAACTGTTCGATCGACCACTCCGCCCAGTCCTGATCGTCGGTGACGAGGTCGAGCAGAACGTTGGTGTCGACCAGCGTCACGCTTCGCCGCGCGTCAAGGTCATGATCGCCTCGGTGCTCAGCCCCTTGCCGGCATGGCCGCGCAGCTTGGCAAAGCGGCTCGCCGGCCGTTTTTCGTCAGCACGAACCAACACCACGCTACCGTCGGCGGCGCGGCGAAAATCCACTTGGCTGCCCGGTGCGATCCCCAAGAGATCGCGCACGGGCTTGGGAATGGTCACTTGACCTTTTGCGGTTACGGTCGTTGTCATTGCAGCCTCGGTAAGGACACCTCGAAATATGGTATTACCTCCGCGCGATGGATTCAAGTATCGGGAGTTGCCCTGAGCCGTTAGCCGCGAACGGGACGTCCGCAGATCCTTCGCCGCTGACCTTCGGAACTCGGCACCGCCGCGACCATCTTGAGTTCATCTGGACTGGGGCCAACAGCCTTGCAAAAGGCCCGTCGCTCGCCTTCGATCGAAGCGAGAAGGCAAAAACCATCGGCTGACTTTTCAGCTTAGGGCTTTAATTGAAATCGGGAAGTGAAAGCCACAGTCACCGAGGATGGTGCTGAGGCCAAACAACACTATCGATAATGACCGCTTATCGATGGTGACTTGACCAAGTCTTGGCCAACCGACGGAATCGACGCTATGGTCGCGCAAAATCGCATTTGTCGTGCAAGGCTGCGCTCAGCGCGACGAGAGTGGCCGTGGCGGAACACGGAGGCCACAGCGTACAACGCCACACGAGGACGGACAAATGACCATCACAGTGAAGGTCGGCGAGGCCAAGACCCGTCTCTCCGAACTGCTGGCGAAAGTCGAGGCCGGCGAGGAAGTGATTATTTCGCGTGGCAACGATCCGATCGCAAAACTCTCCCGAATCCACAAGGATAACCGGCTGGACGCCTTGATCGGTTCGCGCCGCGCGCGCCAAGGCGAAGCCCGTGACCACTGAAGAGATCCTGGCCTGGCGTCACGAAGGGCATCGCTACTGATGATCTTGGTCCTCGACGCCTCCTTTGCCGCTGCCTGGCTCTTGCCCGAGCAGCACAGTGAGGCGGCCGAAACAACATCGCGGGACTGAGAGGTCAATCTCCAGTCCCTCCCCTGTTCTGGCACGAGGCGCGCAGCATTGTCCTGACGGCCGAACGGCGCGGGCGGATCGTTGCCGGCGAATCGATCGCCGCAATGGCGCGACTTCGCCGGCTGCCGCTTGAGGATGCGGGCGCAGGGCGTGACGGCGCCATCATCGAGCTTGCCACCGCGCACGGTCTTAGCGCCTATGATGCCGCCTACCTTGCGCTGGCAATCGAAACCGCGTTGCCGCTGGCCACCCTCGATCGCAAGCTCGCAGTTGCCGCGGGCGGCCAGGGAATCCGAATTCTCGGACCGCTCGCGAATGGCAACTGACCTCGTCGCTCGGCAACCTGGCAATGGTGTTCGACGTGCCGAGGCGCTCGACGCATTGGATTCGGTGCTGCCCTTCGACCGCCGCGATCTTTCGGCCGAAATCCTGACCGATGGCGATGTCGAGACCCTGCGCCACCTGGCCAAGGACGGCATCGGCGCAAATTCTCTCCGGGCACTGGCCTCCGACCTCGGCTATCTCGAGGCCTGGTCGCTCGCCGCGACCGGACAGCCTCTGCCCTGGCCGGCTCCGGAAGCCCTGTTGATCAAGTTGGTCGCCCACCACCTTTGGGACGCTTCCCGGCGCTCAACCGATCCGGGGCATGGCATGTCCGATGCCGTCATGGCCGCGCCGAGGGCGGAGGGACTGTTGCGGGTAAAAGCGGTCCGCATGCGCCGTCCACCGTGCGCCGGCGGCTGTCGAGTTGGTCGACGCTGACTCAATGGCGCGGTTTGCGCGGAATTTCGCAGCCCCGGGCCTGCGGAGCGCTATTGAACTGGCGGTGCGCGCCAGCGCCCGTCCGCGGCCGCAAGAGCAAGAAGGCCGTGACCGCCGATGTTCTGGCCACCCTCCTGAAAACACGCGCTGGCGACCGTCTCGTCGACGTCAGGGATCGCTCGATCCTCATCACCGCCTCCGGCGGCCGACGTCACAGCGAAATTTCTGCTCTTCGTCGAACAGCTGGTCGACGAAGACCCGGTTCCGGCCGATCCCAACGCTCCCGACGGCGATAAATTGCCATGCCTGTCGATACGGCTCGGCCGCACAAAGACGACGCAAGCCGACAGCGACGCTTTGGTGCTGCTCGTCGGCCGGCCTGTGCTGGTTTTGAAGGACTGGCTGGCGCGCGCCGGGATCAGCGACGGCGCCGTGTTTGGCGGCATCGACCACTGGGGCAATCTCGAAGGGCGCGTCCTGACGGCGCAGGCCGTCAATCTGATCCTAAAGCGGCGCACCACCGAGGCCGGGCTCGATCCGCAAGCCTTCTCCGCCCGCGGCCCGCGCTCCGGCTATCTCACCGAAACCGCACGCCGCGGCATCCG
>NZ_JAMYVK010000110.1:0-4856 GCF_040323975.1 Mesorhizobium sp. M0019
CTTGGGAGGTTTTTCAACGCGGGCCGACACAGGCCCAGCCGCCACCGTCACGCCGCGGCCCGCATCGAAAAACCTTCACCATTGCAGACCTTTGTGTCCATCACTCGGAACGACCGCAAATTGATCTTATGCCGCTTCCTATAGTCCAGCCGCCTCGCAGTCCTGTCTCCCGCCAGGAAACCCGGCGACGCTTACCCCGGCGGTAGCGCCAACGCCATGCATGCACTAATGTCTCAGCCCCCTGGGCTAGCCAGTGATCTGTTCAAATTAGGGAAGTACCCATGACCGAACATTGCTGTGGACCGGGCTATGCTTCTCCCGCCGAGGCCATGAGGGCACCCCGCGAAAAGTTGCTCTACACGATAGCTATTTACACCGGCACAGGCATTCAGAAGCCGGACTATCTGTGTACCATTGATGCCGACCCGCAGAGTGCAACCTACAGCCAGGTGATTTCACGTTTGCAGATGCCGGGTATTGGCGATGAGCTTCATCACTCGGGCTGGAATGCCTGTTCGTCGTGCCACGGCGATGCGAGCATGGAGCGGAAATATCTGATCGTGCCGGGTGTGCGCTCGTCAAATCTGCATATTGTCGATTGCGGTACCGATCCGCGCAGCCCGACACTGTTCAAGGTGATAGACGGCGCTGAAATCAAAGCCAGGACTAATCTGTCGGCGCCACACACGGTGCATTGCCTCGGCTCGGACATCATCGTTTCCATGCTTGGTGACGCCCAGGGCAATGCCCCCGGCGGCTATTTGCAACTCAGCAAGGAGTTCGAGATTGTCGGCCGCTGGGAAAACTCCATGGGCAGGATCAAGTTTGGTTATGATTTCTGGTACCAGCCGCGACACAACGTAATGGTCAGCTCGGAATGGGCCGCGCCCAATACCTTCATGCCTGGCTTTGACCTGGAAGAGGTTGGTCATCTGAAATATGGCCGAGAGATCCATTTCTGGGATTTTGAAAAGAAGGAACCAAAGCAAACATTCTATCTCGGTGAAGATGGCTTGATCCCGCTGGAAGTGCGATTCCATCATAATCCCGACAGCAGTCACGGCTTTGTTGGCGCGGCCCTTTCCGCAAACATCATTCACTGGTGGAAGGATGCGGCGGGTGCTTGGCAATGGGAAAAAATCGTGGATGTCGAAAATGAGCCGCATCCCGAATGGCCCATTCCAATACCCGGCGTTATCTCAGTCATTCTGCTCAGCATGGACGATCGATACCTCTATCTGTGCAACTGGTTGCACGGCGACATTCGTCAGTATGATATCTCGGACCCCCACAACGCCAAGCTTACCGGACAAGTGTGGATGGGCGGACTTCTCGGACGAGCGCCTGAGGTCAATGGCGTGAAAGTCACCGGCGGGCCGCAGATGATACAGCTCAGCCTCGACGGCAAGCGCCTTTATGTGACGACCTCGCTCTTCTCGACCTGGGACAATCAGTTCTATCCGGAAATCCGCACCAATGGCGGATGCATGCTGATGGTCGATTGCGATACGGAAAACGGCGGCATGGAAATCGATCCGCGATTCGTTGTTGATTTTGGTAAGGAACCAAATGGACCAAGCCGCTGCCACGAAACCCGTTATCCCGGGGGTGATTGCACGAGTGACATCTGGGTATGACCTGCTTCACCATCATTCTCGCCAATCAAGGCGGTGCGGCCTTTGACGTCGATCACCGCAAGCCCCTCTTGCAAAGCTTGCGCGAGCAGGGCGTGGATCTGCCGTATGGGTGCAAGTATGGCGGCTGCATAACCTGTGCGGCCAAAATAATCAGCGGCAAAGTCGATCAAAAAGCGCAGCGGGCGCTGAACAACCGCCAGATCAACAATGGCTATATAATCCTCTGCGTCGCCCGCCCTATGAGCGACTGCACGCTGGAGGTCGGCGTTGAGAGCCACGACAAGCTCTATCGCAACCCCTTCCTTGACCCGCTGGCCGCTCATGAATTGAAAGCCGATATTGCGACCCCGTTGGAAGCAAAGAAATGACCCATATGAATCATGATGAGCCCTATTCGGAGGCTTATCTGCAAAACATTCTGAAATCGGTCAAAACCATCGCGATGGTGGGGGCTAGCCCCGACAAGACCAAGTTTTCCTATGGGGTACTCAGGGTGCTGCACGAAATCGGCTACGACATGATCCCGGTCAACCCCAGTCCCGGTCTGGCTGAGATTCGAGGGCTTAAGGTGTACGCGTCACTAGCGGCTATCGACCGGCCTGTGGATATGGTTGAGGTTTTTCGCCGCTCCGAAGATCTGTTGGAAGTTGCACAGGAGGCCATCGCAATCAATGCCAAGGTTCTGTGGGGTCAGATTGGGGTGCGCGATGACGCTGCCGCCCAGTTGGCGGAGGAAGCGGGCTTGAAAGTGGTGATGAACCGCTGTCCCAAGATTGAGTTGTTCCGCCCCTTCTGGAAGCCAAAGCTGCACTTGGGAATATGACTGCAGCGGCGCAGAATTCGGGGTTGTCGCGGTAACCAACCTGTTCCCTCTGGAGTCTCAGACGTTGATTCTGCTAGCAGATTGAATTTTGCCCGAGGTACGATGCCAGATGGTCGCTGAGATCACGCGCGTCGTCGCCGGCGCCGTCGATCAGCGCAGACTTGCGGCGGCGCAGAAATTGCATCCCCATCAGGTACATGCCCGGATGTTCCGCAACGCCGCCGTCGTGACGGAGGTGGCCCTTGCGGTCGAGGACCGGCAGCTCCAGCCAGGAGTAGTCCGGCCTGTAGCCAGTGGCCCAGATGATCGTCCTGATCGCGCCTCCGGTAAGGTCAAGCCCGAGCGGCGGGTTGTCCTCGACACGGGTCGGCGGCAGGCGATCCGGCGGCCCGACCGTAGCGTCAAGGCCGTTGGTGCGCGCCCATTCGTCGATGAGGTCGAGCAGCCGGGCCATCTTGAGATCGGAAAGCGCGCACATATTGCGCAACGACCCCGCAAACTGGGCCTTGCCGTCTTCGGTGATGCCAGCGAGACGGCCAACGAGCCTGACGCCGAGGTCGACCAGTGCATTGAGGTCGAGGGTGGTGCGATCGGGCGTGCCGGCAAGCTGCAGCGAAGGAACCCGTCGCGCCCGCCGGATGTCGTCCACCTCGTCGTAACGCTCGTCGAGCACGCCGGCGGCGTCCATCCACCATTCCAGGTCCTTGCCGCGATAGACGCGCGGCGCCCGGATGTGCTCGCCCACCGACAGGGTCACTTGACGCCCCGAACGCTGCAGCTCCTGTGCGATCTGGGTGCCGCTCGACGACGCGCCCACCACCATCACGCCACCGTCGGCGACCTGACCCGGATTGCGGTAGGACTGTGCCGTCAGCATGGCGACCGACGGCGGCACGCGGCTGGCGACGTCGGGCAGGCGCGCGATGTTGCACGCGCCCGACGCCAGCACGACGGTCCGACACCGCCACTCGCCGCGGTCCGTGCGCACAAGATATCCCGCCCTGTCGCTGCGAACCGAGGTAACGGTCGTGTGGGTTCTGACCGGAGCCGAGATCGCCTTGGCATAGTTCCCGAGGAAGTCGATCACCTCAGGCATCGTCCGGTAGCCGTCGGGATCGTCGCCGTCATAGCGGAAGCCCGGCAGCCGGCTCTGCCAGTTCGGGGTGAGCAGCCGCAGTGAATCCCATCGCTCGGTGCGCCAGGTATGGGCGATCTCGCCGCGCTCCAGCAGCACATGGTCGATAGAGCGCTCCGCGAGGCAGCGGCTCATCGCGAGCCCCGCGTGCCCCGCGCCGACGATCACTGTGGTGACGGAACTAATCGCACCCTCTCATCAGGAGAGTCTACGGTTCGAAGCGCCTTTCAATTCACCACGACCGTGACGTTCGTCGGATTGGTGACAATGTCATAGACAGCCGACCGCTTCTGCGACTGAGCGACGATAGCCTCGATGTCCTCGCGCTTGGCGTCGGCGTCGATGTTGTATTTCACCGTGATGCCGCTGAAGCCGTTGCGCACGTCGCTGTCGATGCCGAGTATTCCGGCGAGATCCATGTCGCCTTCGATGGTCGCCTTCACCGACTTCAACTGGATGTTCCGGTTCTGGGCAACCGCGGCGATGCCGGCGGTCAGGCAACTCGCCAGTCCGACCAGCACGTATTCGACAGGCGTGGCGCCCTGATCCAAGGAAGCAAAGACCTCCGGATGGTCGGCATCGAATGCGAAGGTGGTCTTGCGATGCTGGTCCTGGCCGAGACCGTAGAAACTCTCGACCGTCGAGTGGCTGTGGGTGCCATCCTTCCATTCGCAGGCCGCGCGCCACTTGAACTGCGCGGCCTCCGGGGCGTTGGTAAGCGCTTCGCGTGCGCCGAGCAGCGCCTCGACGTTA
Source organism: Mesorhizobium sp. M0019 (assembly GCF_040323975.1). NCBI lineage: Bacteria > Pseudomonadati > Pseudomonadota > Alphaproteobacteria > Hyphomicrobiales > Phyllobacteriaceae > Mesorhizobium > Mesorhizobium sp. M0019. The sequence goes on from NZ_JAMYVK010000110.1 coordinate 4,349, forward strand.
ACGCCATTGTTTGCCTGTACTTCGGAAGCCATAGTTATCCTCCCTACTTTGCACTGGCTTAAAAACCCGACCCATCCCACCGACCTCCTGATCAGATTTCACCAGGGCATAACATGCTATGGGTAGCGAAGCGTTTCTTCAAGTTGTTTTCCGCAGAGGCAAGGTCGTCCCTCGTGTGCCGAGTTGCGTCTTGCAGGTCAAGGGTGCCCTGTGTCGGTCGGCGTTGGTTCGGCATCCAGGTGTCGGAATCGTGATGCATTTTCTTGAAGGGCCGGCAAGCTCAGTCAACTGCAATCCCGCGGAGCGGTCTTTGGCGCTGCGAACAGCTGTTTCGCTGCCGCGAACGGGCAATCCAAAGCTGCGAAATTATTTTCGGCTTTTGGCGCTACCTGCTCGTTGCGATCGACGAGAAGAATGGCAACATTCCTGAAGGTTTTTCGATGCGGGCCGCAGCGCGACGTTTGCCGCTGGCATTGGCGGCCCGCGTTGACAAACCTTGGAAGGAGGA
>NZ_JAMYVK010000111.1:0-4805 GCF_040323975.1 Mesorhizobium sp. M0019
GCGCCGATGGGCCGCCATCACGGGATAGGTGCGCCCGCAGCCCGGCCGCCCGGGCCGAAACCGCCGCCGAAACCCCAAACAAGGGAGCGGAGCTCACAAATACGAGCGAAATCCCTGCGATCCCGCCCCATCCAAACATCCCCGGTTACTGCGCAACAGGCCCACAGGGGGAGAAGGGAGAGCCGCGCCAAGCCTTCAACGCTGGCAAGACAAGCCGCGCACCCTGGAGTGAACAAGAGCTTGAGGCTTAGCAGAAGCAGCGTCTCTGCCCAACCCGGATATTTATGCGCCGGCTAACTACCTACTCCCGCTTCAGCCTTCGACAAAGCTCGTCGAGCTGCTCCAGCGTCCGGTAGGCGACGCTGATCACGCCGCCGCGCTGGTTGTGCTCGATCGTGACGATCATGCCGATCGTGCTGGTCATCAGCCGCTCCAGCGCCAGTGTGTCGGCATCCTTTTGCGGCGGTGCGGCGGGCTGGCGCTTTGCCGCCGGCGCGCCGACCGGCAGCTGCGCCAAGGCTTCGGCCTGGCGCACCGAAAGCCCCTCGTCGATGATCCGCTTGGCAAGCCCGGCCGGGTCGTCGGCCGTCACCAGGGTGCGGGCGTGGCCGGCCGAGAGCGCGCCGTCGACCAGCATGTCGCGAATGACGTCGGGCAGCTTCAGCAGCCTCAGCGTATTGGCGACATGGCTGCGGCTCTTGCCGATCACCTGGCCGAGATCGGCTTGGGTATAGCCGTGGTCGTCGATCAGCTGCTGGTAGCCCAGCGCCTCCTCGACCGGGTTGAGGTCGGTGCGCTGGACGTTTTCGATGATCGCCAGTTCGAGCGCCGTGCGATCGTTGACGTCACGTACGATGATCGGGATTTCGGTCAGCCCGGCGCGTTGCGCCGCGCGCCAACGACGCTCGCCGGCGATGATCTCGTAGCGGCCCGTTTGGGTTTTCGACGGCCGCGCCACCACCGGCTGCACCACGCCATGTTCGCGGATCGACTGGGCGAGGTCGGTCAGGTCGGCGTCGCCAAAATGCCGGCGCGGGTTCTTCGGGTTGGGGCTGAGGAACTCGATCGGCACCTTGCCGTCGGCCGCCAGCCCGGGCTTTTCCGGAGCCGCCGGGCGATCGATTTCGCCGATCAGCGCCGCCAGTCCCCGTCCCAGTCTTTTTCTCGAAGGGTCTTCGTTCATCGTCCGTCCAAATCGTTTCGGTATCGAATCGCTTGTTGGTTACTGCTAGGCGACACGCAATTTGCGCTCGCGGCGGATGACTTCCGAAGCAAGCTGCAGATAGGCCTGGCTGCCCGAGCATTTTAGGTCGTAGAGAATCGCCGGCTTGCCATAGGACGGCGCCTCGGAAACGCGGACATTGCGCGGGATGACGGTTTCATAGACCTTGTCGCCCATATGCGCCCGCACATCCTGCACCACCTGGTTGGCGAGATTGTTGCGCCCGTCGAACATGGTCAGCACGATGCCCTGGATCGTCAGGTCGGGGTTGATCGAGCGGCGCACCTGCTCGACCGTCTCCAAAAGCTGGCTCAGGCCCTCCAGCGCGAAGAACTCGCACTGCAGCGGCACCAGCACCGAATCGGCCGCAGCCATCGAATTCAGTGTCAGCAGGTTGAGCGACGGCGGGCAGTCGATCAGCACATAGCCGAAGTTGGCCGAGCGCTCGGCCGAAGCCCGCAGCGCGTTGCGCAGCCGCAGCACCCGATCCGGCGCCGAGGCGATTTCCATCTCGATGCCGAGCAGGTCGAGCGTCGACGGTACGATCGACAGGCCAGGCACCGCCGTCGGGATCGCCGCCGCTTCGAGATCCAGCTCGCCGGTCAGCACATCATAGGACGAGACGCTGCGGTCGCGCCGGTCGATGCCAAGCCCGGTGCTGGCATTGCCCTGCGGGTCGAGATCGACGATCAGCACCTGTTCGCCTATGGCCGCCAGCGCGGTGGCCAGATTGATGGCCGTCGTCGTCTTGCCGACGCCGCCCTTCTGGTTGGCGACTGTGATGATTCGGGGGCCGTTCTTCATCATGGGTCTATGCCAGAAATTCATTTGGGTCGCCGGTCACAAGCCAGGGTGCTGTCGCAAGTCGGATACTTCGAGAATGACGCCCTGCGCGTCGGTTGCACTGGCATGTTCTACCAGATCGAAAGACCATCGTTGAGCGCTTTCTGCCAATTCGGCGCGGTAATCCCGGCCTTTGTGAAACAGGCCGCGCGACCCCTTGGTCAGCCACGGTGCCGCCAGGTTGAGCAAAGCCGGCAGCGAGGCGAGTGCCCTGGCTGTGACGATTTGCGGTGCTGGAACAAGAGGATAGCTGTCGTCGATGCGGCGCGCGATAACCTTGGCGGGCAGGCTGAACTGTCCGATGACCGCTTGCAGGAACGATGCTTTTTTCCGGTTGCTTTCAACCAGGTCGATACCGGCGCCGTCCCGCTCGGCAAGCAAAAAGGCCAGCACAAGGCCCGGAAACCCACCGCCGGAGCCGAGATCGACCCAGCGCTTCGCCTCTGGTTTGATTCGCGCCAGCTGCGCGCTGTCGAGGATGTGGCGGCGCCAGACATCGTCCTGCGTCGATTGCGCGGCCAGATTGATCCGGCGGTTCCATTTCTGGAAGACGGCCTCGAACTCGACCAGGCGATCGAATGTTTCACGTGAAACCGGGCCCGCTGCCGTCTGCAGGTTTGCCCAGGACGCAGCGCTCACGCGACCTGCTTTCGCGCGGCCGCCTCGGCATTGCGGACATGGGCGACAATAATCGCCAGCGCCGCCGGCGTCATGCCTTCCATGCGTTGCGCATCGGCAATCGAGCGCGGCTGGCGTGCCAGCATCTTCTGCTTCAACTCGTTCGACAGGCCGGGAACAGAAGCAAAGTCGAGCGACTCGGGAATAAGCCTGCTCTCCTCATGCCTGATCTGCGAAACATCGGCCTGCTGGCGGTCGAGATAGACAGAATATTTGGCTTCCGTTTCAAGACGTTCGGCCGTTTTGCTGTCGATCGCCGCGAAAGCCGGCTCGACCCGCGCCAGCCAAGCGATGTCGACGCCGGGATAGGCCAGCAACTCATAGGCCGAGCGACGGACGCCGTCCCGGTTGATTTCGAGCCCATGGCGCGCTGCCTCATTGGGGGTCATGGTGGTGCCGAGGGCGAGCTGTCGCGCCTTCTCAAGGTCTTGCATACCATTGTTGAACCGCTGCATCCGCTCCGGCGAGGCAATCCCCAGCCTTATCGCCAGTGGCGTCAGCCGCTCATCGGCGTTGTCGGCTCGCAGCGATAGCCGGAACTCGGCCCTTGAGGTGAACATGCGGTACGGTTCGGCGATGCCGCGGCTGGTCAAATCGTCGACCATCACGCCGATATAGGCTTCGGTGCGGCTGAGCACGATTTCCTCGCTCGCCGACGCCTTGCGCGCTGCATTCAAGCCGGCAAGCAGCCCTTGCGCGCCGGCCTCCTCGTAGCCGGTGGTGCCGTTGATCTGGCCGGCGAGGAAAAGGCCGGCGATCCGCCTGGTTTCCAGCGTTGGCTTGAGCTCGCGTGGATCGACATGGTCATACTCGATGGCATAGCCCGGCTGCAGCATGGTTGCCCGCTCCAGCCCCGGAATGGTCTTCAGGATGTCGAGTTGCACGTCCTCGGGCAGCGAGGTCGAAATGCCGTTCGGGTACACCGTGTCGTCGTCCAGCCCTTCCGGCTCCAGAAAGATCTGGTGGCCTTCGCGGTCACCGAACTTGACGATCTTGTCTTCGATCGACGGGCAATAACGCGGCCCGACGCCTTCGATCGACCCCGAATACATGGCCGAGCGGCCGAGATTGGTGCGAATCAGCTCGTGCGTCGCATTGGTCGTTCGGGTGATGCCGCAATGGATCTGCGGATTTTCGATGCGATCGGTCAGCAGCGAGAACGGCACGGGGTCCTCGTCCGCCGCCTGGCTCTCCAGTGACGCCCAATCGATCGTCCTGCCGTCCAGCCGCGGCGGCGTGCCGGTCTTCAGCCGCCCGAGCCTGAAGCCGGCGCGGCTCATCGTCGCCGACAGGCCGACGCTCGCCTGCTCGTTCATGCGGCCGGCGACGATCTTCTTCTCGCCGATATGGATCAGCCCGCGCAGAAAAGTGCCGGTCGTCAGCACCACGGCGCCGCAGGCGAGCCGGCTTCCATCCGCCAATAGCACCGCCGCGATGCGTCCGTCGTCCATTTCCCCGTTGTTGATTTCGAAATCCAGCACCTCGCCTTCGATGACATCGAGGCCAGCCTGCTGGCGGATTGCCGCCTGCATGGCGAGGCGATAGAGTTTTCGGTCGGCCTGCGTTCGCGGACCACGCACCGCTGGCCCCTTGCGGCGGTTGAGCAGGCGGAACTGGATGCCGGCGGCATCGGCGACGCGCCCCATCAGCCCGTCCATGGCGTCGATCTCGCGAACCAGATGGCCCTTGCCGAGGCCGCCGATCGCCGGATTGCAGGACATCACGCCGATCGTGTCGAAGCGCAGCGTCACCAGCGCCGTCCTGGCGCCAGCCCGCGCAGCGGCACTGGCTGCCTCGCAACCAGCATGACCGCCGCCCACCACAACCACATCATAGTGATTGGTCATTTCAGAATCCCGAATTCAAGTGGACCGACACATGTCCCTGGAGGCCCGCGCTGTCAAGAACGCAGGGCGCTTCAGACGCATGACTGCCCCCGACAATGCAGACAGAGATCGCCTGGCGCCGTTTTGTCTTCCCTTCTCCCCTTTGTTTGGACTGGGGACATCGCGAACAGATGTGCGAGGACATCGCGAACAGTTTTGCGCTTTTGCGCGAGGGG
>NZ_JAMYVK010000112.1:0-3459 GCF_040323975.1 Mesorhizobium sp. M0019
GACCCGACGATGATCAGCGTCGGAACCATGGGCGATGCGAAACCCTATGTCTTCACCGACGCCAACGGCAACTTCACCGGCTTCGACGCTGAACTCTTCCGCGACGTGGCGCGCCGGCTCGGGTTCAAAGAGGAGCAGGTCGTTTTCACCGGCCAAGAATTCTCGGCGCTGCTGCCGTCTGTCGCCAACGGCCGCTTCGACGTCGCTGTCGCCGCCATTGGCACGACCGCGGAGCGCAAGAAGACCGTGGATTTTGGCGACGGCTATCTCGCTGGCTACCTGTCGATCATTTCGGCTGATCCGGCTCTGACGACCAATGAGAGCACCGCCGGAAAGCGCATCGGCGTGATCCAGGGAACGCTGCAGGAAATCTATGCTGAGAAGAACCTGAAGGGCGACATCGTCAAATTCCCCGACAACAACACTGCGGTGGCGGCGCTGAACAACGGGACGATCGATGGCCATTTCACCGACTATGAGTCGGCCAAGCAGTATGTGGAGCGCTACAACAACCTTAAGATAACAATGAATGTGCCGTCCTTCGACGCGCCTGCCGGGTTCGTGGTCAAGAAGGGCAACGACGCTTTCCGAGAAGCGCTAAACAAGGCACTGCGCGCGGCCATGGACGATGGCACCTGGAAACGGCTTCACGAGAAATGGTTCCCGGGTACCCCGATGCCGGATCAATATCTGCCAAAGAAGTAAATTCGCGCGTATTCGTTATCGTTTCCGGCCGGGCCCGTGAGCAACGGTGCCCGGCCGAGTTATAGATGGACTTGATATGAGCTGGTTCGACAACTTCGCCCGCAGCTTTCTTGATTTCCAGGCGATGGCAGAAGTTCTGCCGAACATGGTGATGGTCGGCCTCAAGAACACTTTGATCCTGGCCCTTGCCTCGACGTTTTTCGGGACGCTGATCGGTATCGTCCTCGCAGTCATGGGGATTTCAGAGAACCGGCCGCTGAAACTCCTTGCCCGAGTCTACACCGATATCTTCCGCGGGCTTCCTGCTATTGTCACGATCCTGATCATTGGCCAAGGCTTCGCGCGGTTGGGCCGAGATCTGTTCGGTCCATCGCCTTATCCGCTGGGCATTCTGGCGCTCAGCCTGATCGCCGGCGCCTATATCGGGGAGATTTTCCGCGCCGGCATTCAGAGCGTCGAGCGTGGTCAGATCGACGCCACGCGCACTCTCGGCATGACATATGGCCAAGGCATGCGCCTGGTGGTGATCCCGCAAGGCATCCGCCGCGTCCTGCCTGCACTGGTCAACCAGTTCATCGGCAACGTCAAAGACTCCAGCTTGGTCTATTTTCTTGGTCTGCTCGCCTCCGAACGCGAATTGTTCCGCGTCGGCCAGGACCAGGCCGTGCTGACCGGCAACTTGTCGCCGCTGTTGCTGGCCGGCGTGTTCTATCTCGTGATCACGGTGCCGCTGACCCATCTCGTCAATTACATCGACGCGCGCATGCGCGTCGGCAAACGTATCACCGCTGCGCAAAGTGGCCTCAAGGAAGTCGCCGAGCTTGCCGAAGCGGTCGTGCCGGGCACAGAGACGTTGCCTGCAGCAGCGCCCACACGCTTCAAGGGTGGCGGTATTGAGGTCAAGAATATCGACATGGCCTATGGTGTCGTCCAGGTCCTCCATGATGTCAGTCTGAAAGTGGAGCCGGGGACCGTCACCTGCCTCATCGGTCCGTCGGGCTCGGGCAAGTCGACCTTGCTGCGTTGCCTCAACCGCCTCGTAGAGTGTCGAGCCGGTGACATTCTGCTCGATGGCGAAAGCATCTACAAACAGACCCCTGACCAACTCCGGCGGCGCGTCGGCATGGTTTTCCAGCAGTTCAATCTGTTCCCCGACCGCAGCGCGCTCGCCAACATCACCTTGGCGCTTCGCAAAGTTAAACGCATGTCGCGCGAGGAGGCTGAGGGCGCGGCCTTGGCGAGGCTGAATGAAGTCGGACTGCTGGAGCGTAAGGACCATCGGCCGGCCAATCTCTCGGGCGGGCAACAGCAGCGGGTGGCCATCGCGCGCGCCCTGGCCCTCGAACCCGAGATTATGCTGTTCGACGAAGTCACCAGCGCGCTCGATCCGGAATTGGTCAAAGGCGTCCTGAACTTGATGGCCGATCTTGGTCGGGGCGGGATGACGATGGTGGTCGTTACACACGAGATGAACTTCGCTCGCAAGGTCGCGAACCAGGTCGTATTTATGGACGAGGGGCGGATTGTCGAGGCAGGCCGACCAGAGGACCTATTCGATAACCCGCAAAGCCCGCGTCTTCGGCGCTTTTTGTCCGAGGTGCTGTGATTGCAATGGTGTGCGCAACGGGGGCTGTTGCGGTGTTCGCCCTTGCGGACGGGCTTAACTGCCGCTAGGTCGCCGGCACAACGCGCGCATGGGCGCTAGGTTTGCCGAGTGACTCAAAGATCACCCAAAAACGCAACTATCATAGAGGTCGCTCGCCGGGCCGGGGTGAGTTCCGCCACGGCCGGGCGTGTTCTTGGTGACTACGGCTACAGCAGCCCCGAGGTTCAGGAGAAGGTGCGCGCCGCAGCAGTTGAGCTGGGCTACCGCCCCAATCGCCTTGCCAAAGGTCTGATCACCGGTAAAACGCAGACTATCGGCGTAGTGGTTGGCGACATCGAAAGCCCATTCTACGCCAGCGTGCTGCGCGGAATAGGGGATGTCGCGCGCCGTGGCGGCTTCGGGGTTGTCGTTACAAACAGTGATGAAAATGCCGAACTCGAGCAAGAGGCGGTGCAACTGCTGCTGGAAAAGCAGGTCGACGGTTTAATTGTCTCATCGACCTTCGTGGACGAGCCGGATCACCTTCATGAAGCAGTCGCGGCTCGCTGTCCCGTCGTGCAGTTCGACCGCATGGTGGCGGGCCTGGAAACCGATTCAGTCGTGGTCGACAACGTTTCTGTAACGCATAGCAGCATCGCGGCGATGATAGCGGCCGGACACAGCCGCATCGGAATATTGGCGGAACTCGGGCCGGGCCAACGCGACGATGTTGGCTCGTTTGTGGCAAACGTTGATCTCTCCAGCGCTGATCTTCGCTACCATCATCCAAGCTGGCAGAGGCTATTGGGTTATCTCGAAGCCCATCGCGCCGCGGGCATTACGCCGGATCCGCAATTGATCCGTCGCGTGGCGCTCTATTCTAGCGAGGCAGCCCGCAAGGAGGCGCTCGATCTGCTGACAATGCGCAATGCACCGTCCGCTCTGTTTACGGCCGATGGTGTGATGTCGACAGGGGTTCTGGAGGCCATTTCCGCATTGAAGCTTGCGATTCCAGGAGACGTTTCGCTGCTCTGCTTCGACGATCTCGACTGGATGCAGTTCGTGGCCCAGGGTATCACAGCCATCGCGCAGCCGGCACATTTGATTGGAGCGACGGCAGCGGAGCTTCTCTTGAAGAGGCTGGCGGAGGCCACGTTACCTTTCGAGCA
>NZ_JAMYVK010000113.1:0-2756 GCF_040323975.1 Mesorhizobium sp. M0019
TTCATCTTTGGCCTCGCGCCCACCACGACCCTGCGCAAGCATGTCGCGGATCTGGAGGCCAGCACGACGGCGCGCTTCGAAGCGTCGGCCAAGACAGGCAAGGTCCGCAGGTTCAAGGAGTTCGTTGACGGCGCCCGCGGCGCGGCCGGGCCGGCAGCACTCAGGCGACTATAACGGGCGCAGAGCCGACCCTGCGGCTTCCAGACATTGTCGTGTACAGCTTCAGACCCTCAAGCCGAGCCCGCAGGGCCTCGCTTACCTTTTACGGGGCGGCGGTACGTCCAAGCCGCTTCAACAGTTAAGAATTTCGCAAAGACGATACCCCCGGATCGTCGAGCTTCCGCTGCCACTTCCCGCATTCGCCGAGGCGGTCAATGACCCGCCCTTCACAATAGTTATCCGGCAAGCATCTGGATGCGAGAGATAATGTTGCCGGAGGCATCTCTCATGGCTTCTACACCTGCCTGAACGCCAGAACCGCGTTCGTGCCGCCAAAGGCGAAGGAGTTGCTCAGTGCCACGCGCACCTTGCGCTCGCGTGCCACATTGGGCGTGACGTCGAGATCGCAATCGGGGTCCAGCTCACGATAATTGGCAGTCGGCGGCACGACGCTCTCGCGGATAGCCATCACGCAGGCGATCAACTCGAGCGCGCCGGACGCGCCGAGGCAATGCGCGTGCATGGACTTGGTAGAAGAAATGGACATTGAGAAGGCGTGCTGACCGAAGACGCGCTTGATCGCCGCCGTCTCGATCTGGTCGTTGGCCTTGGTGCCGGTGCCGTGCGCGTTGAGATAGTCGACATCCTCGGCGTCCAGCCTGGCATCGGCAAGGCAGGCCCGCATTGCTGCCTCCGGCCCCTCGACAGTCGGCGCGACGATGTCGGACGCATCGGCGGAAAGGCCGGCACCGGCAATTTCGGCAAGGATGGTGGCGCCCCGAGCCAGGGCATGCTCGTAGCTTTCCAGCACCGCCATGCCGGCGCCTTCACCAAGCGACAGGCCCTGGCGATCGGCCGAGAATGGCCGGCAAGTATCGGGCGAAAGCACGCGGATCGCTTCCCATGCCTTCAGCACACCCCATATGAGCGGCGCTTCGCTGCCGCCGGCAAGCATCACGTCGGCCCGGCCGAGCCTGATCTGGTCCACCGCGCAGGCAATCGCATGGTTTGCCGAGGAACAGGCGGACGTGACGCCGAACACCGGCCCGCGCAGACCAAGACTCATGCTGACCTGGCCGGCAGCGGCACCCGGCATCGCCTTGGGTACAGTCAAGAGAGCGGCACGCTTACCGCCCAGAAGGATGGCGCGGTAGGTTTGCTCGATCGCATCCCACCCGCAGCCGCCAACGCCCACCGTCGCACCGAAGCGATAGCTATTTCCCTCTTTGGAGGAAAGTCCGGCCTGACGCATGGCTTCGCGCGCCGCAAGCACAGCGAGCAGGCTGAAGCGGTCCATGGAGATGAGTTGCTTGCCGTCGATGTCATGCTCCGGCAGCGCCTTGATCTCGGCACCAATCCTGACCCTCAATTCATGGAGCTCGGAGTTGACGATTGGGCCGATGGCGGAGCGGCCTTCTCGCATCTCTGTCCAAATGGCGGCGGCGTTGGTCCCAAGCCCGCAAATACCGCCAATCCCAGTAATCACGACGCGCCTGTCCATTCACACCCCCTTAGCGAGCAAGCTGCGCACGGCTTCCACCATGTCCCCAACATTCTGGAGATCCGACCATGCCTCGGCCGTATTCATCTCGATCTGGATGCCGTAGGCCTGCTCCAGGTCCCAGAGAACGTCCGCCAATCCCAGTGAATCGATACCGAGCGAAGTCAGTCCCGTGGCAGCCGTTATCTCGCCGCCTGTGGCAGGCGCTATGCCGCCCTCCGACGCGGCGCGCTTCTTGATAATGGCGATTATTTCGTTGGCGAGTTGATCTGCCATCTTGTTCCTTTCCAGATTGCGTTTTCGGCGTCGTTCAAAACCCGAGTCGCGTCGCGTTGCCAAAATTGCCCCTCATAGAGCCTGTGCGACCGACCAAGCCCAATGCCCATAGGAACCGGACGAGTTCCGGCTTCTGCGGCGTCAGCCCGATGACGAAGAAAAGTCGCCGGCCTCCCGCTTTTGCGCCAGCACATCAAGAATCTGCGTGTAAATGGATAGGAACCGTCGTCAAACGTCAGCTAAACGCTGCGACGGTGGGTGCTGTCAGCGTATTCACTCGGCACCTCATATGTAATCGAGATGTTTCATAGCTCCGGACCAGTTGCGATCAACTATTGTACCGGTCCGCCATTCGTCGGAGAGTTCGACATGATCGGAGCGCTGCCTCTCATTCCCAGTACAATCTCCACCGCACGCGACAGATTTCCTCTTTCGGGCTCTTCTCAAGGGACTCGCCACGCGATAGAGGCAGTGATCGGCGCACGTGAGGTCCTGCCAAGTCCATGCGACATTCCGGAAAATTGGTAAAATCGTTTGTTTCAATCAAATGCATCCACGCTATGGATAGCTAAGACATGCGTTTCAAAGGGCTCGATCTGAATCTTCTCGTCGTTCTCGACGCGCTGCTGAGCGAGCGCGGCCTCACGGCGGCGGCACGCCGCATCAACCTAACCAAATTCATGGGGGTTGGTGGATGTGGCGCAAGCCGTTGAAATGACGTAGGATTTGGTTGCCTAAGCCGATCCGAACCATTTCCCGGAGACCACACCCACCATGAACGATCTTGCGCTGCCGCTGAGCGGTTTGTCATCAGTCGGCG
>NZ_JAMYVK010000114.1:0-2633 GCF_040323975.1 Mesorhizobium sp. M0019
CTTCCGGGTCGGCGCCCGACAGCGTGAACTCGTCGGTGTGGCAGATGCCGGTTGCCTTGATCTCGACCAGCACCTCGCCATCACGCGGACCGTCGAGGTCGACCTCCATGATCTCCAGCGGCTTTCCGGCGGCGACGGCGACAGCGGCGCGCGTTTTCATCAGGCAATCCTCCCAAGGCAGTCTGCAATCCAGGTTAGATTTAACTTACCATTCAGCTCTGCGCTATGCACGAAGCGACGTTCTGACCCCGGATTTTCGTCAGCGCCCGCCGATTTGCATGCGGGATAGGCTCCGACTTTGCCTTGACCGGCCCCCTGAAGCCCATAAAACGGGAAGCCCGTAAAAGAAGGGCAGCCGAGGGACGAGGCCTGCATGTTCACAAAGATCCTGGTCGCCAACCGTGGCGAGATCGCCTGCCGCGTGATCAAGACGGCGCGCAAGATGGGCATCGCCACCGTCGCGGTCTATTCCGACGCCGACCGCGACGCCGTGCATGTCGAAATGGCCGACGAGGCGGTGCATATCGGGCCTTCGCCGGCTGCGCAAAGTTATCTGGTCGCGGAAAAGATCATCGCCGCCTGCAAGGCGACAGGAGCAGAGGCCGTGCATCCCGGCTACGGTTTCCTGTCCGAGCGGGCATCCTTCTGCGAAGCGCTGGAGCAGCAAGGCATCGTCTTCATCGGCCCGAAGCCCAAGGCCATCAAGGCGATGGGCGACAAGATCGAATCGAAGAAGTTCGCCAACGCGGCCAAGGTGTCGACGGTGCCCGGCTGGCTCGGCGTCGTCGAAAGCGCCGCCCATGCCGAAAGAATAGCCGGCGAAATCGGCTATCCCGTGATGATCAAGGCTTCGGCCGGCGGCGGCGGCAAGGGCATGCGCATCGCCTGGAGCAAGGCAGAGGTGCGCGACGGCTTCGACCGGGCGCGGTCGGAGGCCAAAAGCTCGTTCGGCGATGACCGCGTCTTCATCGAAAAATTCATCGTCGATCCGCGCCATATCGAAATCCAGGTGCTCGCCGACGCGCATGGCAACACGCTCTATCTCGGCGAGCGCGAATGCTCGATCCAGCGCCGCAACCAGAAGGTCGTGGAGGAGGCGCCGTCGCCGTTCCTCGACGCCAAGACCCGCAAAGCCATGGGCGAGCAGTCGGTGGCGCTGGCCAAGGCCGTCGACTACCAGAGCGCCGGCACGGTCGAGTTCATCGTCGACAGCGACAAAAACTTCTATTTCCTGGAAATGAACACGCGACTGCAGGTCGAGCATCCGGTGACAGAGCTCGTCACCGGCATCGACCTGGTCGAGCAGATGATCCGCGTGGCGGCCGGCGAAAAGCTCGCCATCAAGCAGAGCGACGTCAAGCTGAACGGCTGGGCGGTGGAAAGCCGCCTCTATGCCGAAGATCCGTATCGCAACTTTCTGCCGTCGATCGGCAGGCTGATGAAATACCGGCCGCCGGAAGAGGGAAAATTCGGCGAGGTCGTTATCCGCAACGATACCGGCGTCACCGAAGGCTCGGAAATCTCGATGTTCTACGACCCGATGGTCGCCAAGCTGTGCACCTGGGCGCCGACACGGCTGGCGGCGATCGACGCGATGTCGGAAGCGCTGGACAGTTTCGTCGTCGATGGCATCGAGCACAACATACCGTTCCTGGCGGCGCTGATGCAGCATCGGCGCTGGCGGGAAGGGCGGCTATCGACGGCGTTCATCGCCGAGGAGTATCCCGACGGCTTCGCGCCCATTGTGCCGAACAGCGAAGAAAACGCGGTGCTGGCCGCGATCGCAACCGCGGTCGAACTGCTGCGCCGCGACCGGCTCGACCGGCTGGGCGGGCGGCTGGCGCCGCATTCGGGTGCCTTGAAACGCGATTGGGTGGTGAAGATCGGCCGGGATTATCTTTCGGTTGCCATCGTCGAAGGCATGATTTCCATTCCGATGGAGCTCGACCTCACAATCGACGGCGGCAAACCGCTGACGGTGGCATGCGACTGGCGGCCGGGCGATCTCATCTGGCGCGGCACAGTCGGCGGCCGCAAGGTCGCGGCGCAAGTCAGGCCGGTGCTGAACGGGTTCCGCATCGCCTGGAAAGGCATGTCGGTGACGGCGCGCGCCATGCTGCCGCGCACCGCCGAGCTCGAACGGCTGATGCCGGAAAACGTGGCGCCGGATACCTCGAAGATGCTGCTTTGCCCGATGCCCGGCCTCGTCGTATCGATCGCCGTTGCCGAGGGGCAGGAGGTCAAGGCCGGCGAGACGCTGGCCGTGGTCGAGGCGATGAAGATGGAAAACGTGTTGCGCGCCGAGCGCGATCTCATCGTCTCGAAGCTCAACGCCAGGCCAGGCGACAGCCTTGCCGTCGATGCGGTGATCATGGAATTCGCGTGAGGCTGAAACCCGCCCTCGACGCCCGTCAGCAGTTGGCGGGACAGCGCCCCCCTCTGTCCTGCCGGACATCTCCCCCTCCAGGGGGGAGATTGGCAGCCTCGGCGCCTCGCTCGCTCCTGCAACGTTGGAAATTGGCGAAAGCCGAGATGATGGCCAATCTCCCCACTCTCATGATTGCTGACAATGGCCTTTGACATAAGCTGCAGCCCGCCGATCCGATCGGCGGTCGAGGCACTTGTACGGCGGA
>NZ_JAMYVK010000115.1:0-2563 GCF_040323975.1 Mesorhizobium sp. M0019
CCTGAAGGTTTTTCGATGCGGGCCGCAGCGCGACGTTTGCCGCTGGCATTGGCGGCCCGCGTTGACAAACCTTGGAAGGAGGAAGCCGCGGGGGCTGGGTGAGACCTATGGGGAAAGCGTGCGGCCGCGGGCGTGTGGTGTGGAGCTCGGCGCTGGCGGCAGGCGCAAACGGGCCGACCCGAGGGCGTTCGATGGCATGACCAGACGCCGATCTGACGGTCTGCTTTCTGTCGCGTTCGACGGTTTTGCGGTGCTCGGCGTTCTGTGGCGCACACCGATGCCCTCCCGGAATGCCGTGTCTTTCCGAGTCAGCTTTGACCGATGTGACGGGCACCTCGTCATGCGGCTTGCTCCCGCGGTGGTGCACGGGCTCTGGGCTTCTGGCCGCGTCGGAAGATCTCAATGATGCGCATCGGGCCGCCGCAGTCAGGGCATGGCTCTCTTAGGGTGAGCGGGATGATCTCGGCGCTTGGCGGGTCATCCTGTCTGGCCGTTTCCGCTCCGAGCAGAGCGCGGATCCTTGCGATAGTGGTCTTGCGGCCTGCGCTGGCCAGAAGACCGTAATGGCGGATGCGGTGGAACCCGTCGGGCAGCACATGGATCAAAAAGCGGTGGATGAACTCGCTGGTGGCCAGCCGCATGACCTTATGATGGTCGCCATTCTTGATCCGGTAATCCTTCCAACGGAAGGTGACCGTCTCGGCATCGGCGCTGATCAGGCGGCTGTTAGAGATCGCCACGCGATGGGTGTATCGACTGAGATAAGCCAGCACGGCCTCGGGACCGCCGAACGGAGGCTTGGCGTAGATCACCCATTCGGATTTGCGCAAGGGAGCAAGCCAGGCGGCGAAGGTGTCAGCTTCAGCCAGCCCGGCCAGATCGCCGAAGAAGGCCAGATCGCCTGATTGATGCAGCGCCAGAAGCCCTTCGATGAACACCCGCCGGAACAGCCGCGACAGGACCCGCACCGGCAAAAAGAACCCCGGACGGCAGGCGATCCAGCGCGTGCCGTCCGGCGACAGCCCGCCGCCGGGCACGATGATGTGGACATGCGGGTGATGGGTCAGCGCCGAGCCCCAGGTGTGCAGCACACTGGTCATGCCGATGCGGGCGCCGAGGTGGCGCGGATCGGCGGCGATGGTGGTCAGCGTCTCGGCCGACGCCCGGAACAGTAGCCCATAGACCGCCTCCTTGTTCCAATAGGCGATCTGCGCGATCTCTGCCGGCAGTGTAAAGACGACATGGAAATACTCCACCGGCAACAGGTCCTTGGCACGCGCGGCCATCCAGTCCCGCGCCGCTGGTCCTTGGCACTTCGGGCAGTGGCGATTCTTGCAGGAATTAAACGCGATGTGCTGGTGGCCGCATTGGGCGCAGGCCGCCACGTGCCCGCCGAGCGCCTCGGTCCGGCAGGCCTCGATCGCCGACATGACCTTGAGCTGGCTCAGGCTGACATGCCCGGCATTGGCCTGCCGCCACGCAGGCCCATGGGCGCGGAAGATGTCAGCGATCTCCAGCTTCGGCCGGGGCACCCGGCCCGTACGTCACTCCAACCCGCGTCTGAGGGTCTGATCCTGCAACTGCTTCAGACGTTCGAACGGGCTGACGGTGTCACGGATCGTCCTGGTGGCGACATGGGCATAGCGGGCGGTCGTGCTCAGCTTGGCGTGGCCGAGCAGAACCTGGATCACCCGCACATCGGTGTTCGCCTCCAGCAGGTGGGTGGCGAAGCAATGCCTCAGCGTGTGCAGCGTGGCCGGCTTGGCGATGCCCGCCATGTGCTTGGCCGAGGTGAACGCCCGGGTGAGCTGGCGCGGCGAGATCGGATTGATCTTCGGCTTGCCCGGAAACAGCCATCCCTGCGGTCGCGCCTCGCGCCAGTAATCGCGCAAGAGTTCCAGCAGACCGGGCGACAGCATGGCCTTGCGATCCTTGCCGCCTTTGCCCTCGTCGACATGGATCAGCATGCGGTCGCTGTCGATATCGCTGACCTTGAGATTGCAGACCTCCGACGCCCGCAGCCCGGCGCCATAGCTGATGCCAAGCGCCGCGCGATACTTCAGACCGGGCCCGGGAACGGCAGCCATCAGATCAGCGACCTCCTCGACGCTCAAGACCACGGGCAGCTTCCGCGGCGCGCGACGGAACTGCATATGCCGCTTCATCTCCTCGCGCCCGCAGGTGACGCCGAAAAAGAACCGCAGCGCGACGATCCGGGTGTTGAACATCGTGGGCGTCACCCCGGCATTCGTCATGTGCAACTGATAGGCGCGCAACTCCTCGGGGGTCGCGGCGTCAGGCGAGTGGCCGAGGAAGGCCGCGAAATCCTTGATCGCCCGGATATGGCTCTGCTGAGCACTGTCGCCCATCCCACGGATGCGCATGTCTTCGATCATCCGCTGGCGCAGCGGGGTGGTCTTCTCCTCCTTCATGGGAGCCTCCTGTCTGATGATTGAGAAGACCCCAATCGTCAGGCCAGGAACCCCAGTCACAAAGAACCACGGTCGATCAGCAGGCGCACCGCCTGCCACAAGCGCCATTGCCGCGCGAGCGGCTTAGTCCT
>NZ_JAMYVK010000116.1:0-2540 GCF_040323975.1 Mesorhizobium sp. M0019
GGCGCGATAGCATGCAAAACTGTTCGCGATGTCCTCGCACATCTGTTCGCGATGTCCCCAGTCCAAACACCCTTGTGGGAGAAGGTGGCCGAGCGAAGCTCGGTCGGATGAGGGGTGTTCCAGGGAACGCCGACGCCTCATTTCTTCCAACACCCCTCAACCGTCTCGGCGCTGCGCGCCGATCCACCTTCTCCCACAAGGGGAGAAGGAGGCGCTACTACCTCACCCCGCCGACATCCGCGCCAGCTGCAAATCCACGAACTGTATCCCCTTGGCGGCCGTGCGCGCCCATTCGGAATTGGCGTCGAGCTCGAGATAGCGCACCCAGCGACGCCGCGCCTCGGCGAGATTGCCGGCGTCGAACTCCAGCCTGGCAAGGTTGAATACCGCATCGGCATAATCAGCGTCCAATGCGATCGCCTTCAGCAAATGGCGGCGCGCCGAGGCTACCCGCCCCTCTTCGCTCATCAGCCCGGCAAGATTGAACCAGGCCTCGACGAAGCCGGGGTCGCACTTGATGGCGCGGGCATAGTCGTGCGCCGCCTCGGCCGCGTGGCCGGCGGCGCGCAGGCAGTTGGCGCGGTTGAAGGCGGCGATGGCATCGCTTGGGTCGATGGCCAGGCAGCGCTGGTAGAGCGCGGCCGCCTGCTCGTGGTCTTCAGCCCCTTCCGCCGCCTCGGCATCGGCGAACAGCTCTTCCAGCGTGTCGTCATCCTGCGTTCCCAGATCGAACAGCAGCTGGCCGTCGAGTTCGCTCTGGCCGCCCTCGAGATAGATCGCGTCGGCCCGCCCATGCTGTGAGCCGACGGCGAGCGACTTGGCGGTGAGCGAGGCGACCGGGCCCGACCGGTGCACCGAGCGCGCAATCGCCCCCCATGAGGCGCCGCCGGCAACCAGCCCGGCATATTTGCGGGCGAGGATCAGGTCGCGAAAGGAATACGGTTCGCAATCATGCTCGAAGGCATCGAACAGCGACAAAAGGTCGAGATCCTCGCCGGTCAGCCGCGACTGGTCGATCAGCGACTGCCGCGACAGCGCCGAAGCCTCCGGCGCTTTCATCAGGCCGAGCAGGCGCAGGAAGCCGTTCTCGCTGACCAGCTTGCGCCCGGCCGCGCGCTCGGTGACGACGCGGCGCTCAATCTCGGCATCATCGGCCTTGGCGAGGAACGTCCGCCCGAATACCACATGGGTGGTCCGTCTGGTGACTCCGCGCCGCAATTGGCCCTGCCGGCGCGCGACCTCGCGCGCCGCCATGCGAAGCGGAAACGCCGCGAGCGCGCCGATAGTGCCGAAGATCGTGCCAGTGGGCGCCGTCACCCTTTGCTCTTACCGACGGCCTGCAGCAGATTGGCCTTGAGCGGGTTTTCCTTGGCGCCGCCCTTGGCGGACTTTGCTTTGGCTGCCGGTTTCGTCGCCTCATCGGCCTTGCTCTTCGACTTGGCTGGCGGCTTGGCCGATTGGGACAGGCTGGCCTTCAGCGCATCCATCAAATTGATGACATTGCCGCGCTCGGGGGCCGCCGCGATGATCGGCTTATGGCCCTTCAGCTTCTCGCGGATCATCGCCATCAGCGCGATCTCGTAGCGGTCCTCGTAATTCTTCGGATCGAAGGTGGTTTCCTTCTGCTTGATCAGCGCCTCGGCCAATTGCAGCATTTCGGGATCGGGGTTTCCGGCCGGGATATTGCCGAAATACTCAGCCGTGCCACGCACTTCGTTCGGATTCCTCAAGGTGCAGACGAACATGCCGTTCTCGCGCGCGCCGATCGACACCACGCGCTCGCGGCTGGACAGCACCAGACGGGCGATCGCCAGCTTGCCGGATTTGCGCATGGCTTCGCGCAGCACGACGAAGGTCTCCTCGGCCATTGCGCCGTCCGGCGCCAGGTAATAGGGCGCGTCCTGATAGATGACGTCGACCGAATGCTCGTCGACAAAGGCCTCTATGTTCATCGTATGATTGGATTCGATGCGTACCGCATCGAGATCGGAGTCCTCGATGATGATGTACTGCTTGTCCTCGTATTCGTAGCCCTTGACCAGGTCTGAACGCTCGACCAGCCCGAGTTCGGGGTCGACCGGCTTCATGTTGATGCGGTTGTGCGTCTTCTTGTGCAGCTGGTTGAAGCTGATGCGCTCGCTGGCGCTGGTCGCCGGATAGAGCCGGACCGGACAGCTGACCAGACTGAGCTTGAGGTAACCTTTCCAACTTGCCCTGGGCGCCATGAAATACTCCTACGCGGCCTTGTGCTGTCGAACTGTTCGCAGCGTTCATTCGTCCGGAGGACGAACGGGGCTGCCGAAATCCTACATTGCCCCTCACAATACCGCCAAATCCCTAGCGAAATCTTCCATCTCGGCTGAGGGGTCGGCGGTGGGACCCGGCGCGAAGAATAATTCAAATTTTCCGGAGCGTCGATGGAGTCTAGATGGGGCGGCTCGCAGGGTGCAGATGCCGGCGGGACAGCGCCCCATAAGCGCTAACTTAGGGCATGGCAGCTATCCTTGCTGCGGCGGATTGGTTTTTGCGCCGTCTTGGTG
>NZ_JAMYVK010000117.1:0-2520 GCF_040323975.1 Mesorhizobium sp. M0019
ACGACCCGCTTCGCGGGAGGGTCGCCTGGTTCTGAGATGACGCGTATTCATAGGCCTTGAGCAGGTAAAGCCTGCGATCCGACCATGGAGTTCCCTTCAACGAAAGGAACTTGCCATGGCTACCTTGTCGACCGACGCTCCGATCACGCCACTTCGCCAGCGCATGCAGCAAGACATGCTGATGCGGGGCCTGGGACCGCATACGCAGCAGGATTACGTTCGTCATGTCCGGCGCTTCGCCGCGTTCCTTGGCCGCGCGCCCGACACCGCAGCGCCCGAGGACATCCGGCGCTTCCAGCTGTATCAGCATGAGAACGGCGTCGGTCCTGCGACGATTAACGGCGCGGTCTCGGCGCTGCGGTTCCTGTTCACCGTGACGCTGAAGCGGCGCGATTTGGCGCGCGCGCTGGTGGTCACCCGGTATCCGCGCAAGCTGCCCGAGGTGCTGAGCGTCGAGGAAGCGGCGCGGCTGCTCGAAGCGGCGCCAGGCATCAAGTACAAGGCCGCGCTCGGTGTCGCCTATGGCGCCGGTCTGCGCGTGTCCGAGGTCGCGCATCTCAAGGTCGACGACATCGACTCGACACGCATGCTGATCCGCGTCGAACAGGGCAAGGGACGCAGGGACCGCAACGCCATGCTCTCGCCGCAACTGCTGGAACTGCTGCGACTGTGGTGGCGCGAAGGCAAGCGGCGCGGGGTGATGCTCCCGCATGGCTGGCTGTTCCCGGGGCGCAGTTGCATCGCGCCGATCTCATCGCGGCAACTGCATCGCGCGGTCCAGGAAGCAGCCGAAGTCGCCGGCATCCGCAAGCGCGTCAGCCCGCACACGCTGCGTCACAGCTTCGCCACCCACCTGCTTGAGCAGGATGTCGACATCCGCGTCATCCAGGTGCTGCTCGGGCACAGCAAGCTTGATACCACCGCGCTCTACACCAAGGTCTCGACCCGCACGATCCACGCGGTCGCAGGGCCGCTGGACCGGCTGATGGCGCTGATGGAAGGCAAGACGCCGTCCGGCTGAACCGGTGCGCGCCGACCTGGAGGTCGCCGATATCTTCCGTGCTGCCGGCCCCGGATACCGGGTCTCCCACGCCGGGCATCTGAGCCTGCAGCAGCTCAAGGTCATGTCGGCGATCGAACAGTGTCGCACCGCTGCATTGGGTGGTCATGTCGAAGCCTGTGCGGACTGCGGCCAATGGCGGATCGCCTATAACAGCTGCCGCAACCGGCACTGTCCCAGGTGCCAGGGCGCGGCCGCGCGTACATGGCTCGCCGAGCGCGAAGCCGACCTGCTGCCAGTCGGATACTTCCACGTCGTGTTCACGCTGCCGGCCGAGGTCGCCGAGATCGCGTTCCACAACAAGGCGCTGGTCTATGACCTGCTGTTCAAGGCGGCATCGGAGACCATGCTGACGATCGCGGCCGATCCCAGGCATCTCGGCGCGCGCATCGGCATCACCGCCGTGCTCCACACATGGGGATCGGCGATGACCCACCATCCGCATGTCCACATGATCGTGCCGGGCGGCGGCATCGCGCCGGACGGGAGCCGCTGGATATCGTCGCGCCCGGCCTTCCTGCTCCCGGTCAGAGTACTGGGCAAGTTGTTCCGCCGCCTGTTCCTCACCCGGCTGATCGCGCTGCACGACGCCGATCGGCTCGCCTTCTTCGGCACCCTTGCTCGTCTCGTCGAGCGGCAGGCCTTCCTGCGGCACCTGTCGCCGGTCCGGAACAAGCGCTGGGTGGTCTACGCCAAGGCGCCCTTCGCCGGGCCGGAAGCGGTGCTCGCCTACCTGTCGCGCTACACGCACCGGGTCGCGATCTCGAACCGCCGCCTGATCGCCTTCGACGAGGCTGGAGTCACCTTCCGCTACAAGGACTATCGCCGCGATGGTGTCGAGCGCCAGCGCGCCATGACGCTTGCCGCCGACGAGTTCATCCGCCGCTTCCTGCTCCATGTCCTGCCGCGTGGGTTCCACCGCATCCGTCACTATGGGCTGCTCGCCAGCTCCGCCCGCAAGGCCAGCCTCGCACTCGCGCGCGAACTGCTGAACGTCGATCTGCCGCCCCAAGACGACACTTCGGAAGAACCGGCTGACGTCCGCCGGCCTTGCCCTTGCTGCGGCGGACGCATGGTCGTCATCGAGAGGTTCGAACGGTGGGGCCAGCCTCGTGCACCGCCTGCCTCAAGAGCGCCGAACCGGGAGAACGCCCCATGACCCGGCATGACCAAGTTGCTCGTACGACCGCGCCACGCCGGCGCCGGTCAACAGGATCTTATGTGCACGTTGCCGTGGCGCTGGTCGTCACGCACACCAATCCCGTCGGAATCAACGCAACAGCCTCTGCGACCTGGCCCGGAAGCCGCTTCCACGACATGCCCGGCGCATCTTATGCAGAAGTTCGCGACAGCCGCTGGCGCACCCCGAGGCACAAATCCCCATAGGCAATCGCCTGCGGCCCGCGGGTTCCTGCATCAGAGACTTTCGTACGCCTGACGGCACCCGAAACCCTTCAGCA
>NZ_JAMYVK010000118.1:0-2518 GCF_040323975.1 Mesorhizobium sp. M0019
GGCGGCTGGGCCTGTGTCGGCCCGCGTTGAAAAACCTCCCAAGGAGGAAGCCGCGGGGGGCTGGGTGGGGCCTATGGGGAAAGCGTGGGGCTGGCGGTGACCGACGGGCACGACAGCAGCAATCGGGTTGGCGCAGCAACGGCCAATGATGTGATGAGGACTGGTTCTTGAGGCCGTCTGCCGTTGTGTCTCGGCGATTTTGCGGTGTTCGGCAAAGCCTGACGCAAACCGGCGCCACCCCGGAGCGCATCGCAGATCCGGGCCGGCCTTGGCTGATGTGACATGCATTTCGTCATGCGGCCTTTTCCCTCGGTGGCGCACGGGATCTGGGTCGCTGGCCACGGCGGAATATCTCGACGATGCGCATCGGGCCGCCGCAGTCCGGGCATGGCTCCCTCAGGGTGAGCGGGGTGATCTCGACGCTTGGCGCTTCATCCTGCGATGGCACTTCCGCCCCGAGCAACGCACGGATCTTGGCGACATTGGTCTTGCAGCTTGCTGCGGCCAGCAGGCCGGAATGGCGGATGCGGTGGAACCCGTCGGGCAGCACGTGAATCAGGAAGCGGCGAATGAACTCGTCGGTGGCCAGCCGCATCACCTTCTGACGGTCACCGTTCTTGATCCGGTAATCCTTCCAGCGGAAGGTGACAGTCTCGGCATCCGCGCTGATCAGGCGGCTGTTCGAGATCGCCACGCGATGGGTGTAGCGACTGAGATAGGCCAGCACGGCCTCGGGACCGCCGAACGGGGGCTTGGCGTAGACGACCCATTCGGATTTGCGTAGCGGCGCGAGCCAGGCGGCGAAGGTGTCAGCCTGTGCAAGCCCGGCCAGATCCCCGAAGAAGGCCAGATCGCCTGATCGATGCAGCGCCATCAGAGCTTCCAGAAAGAGCCGTCGAAACAACCGGGACAGGACTCGCACGGACAGAAAGAACCCGGGTCGGCAGCCGATCCACCGCGTGCCATCCGGCGAAAGTCCACCCCCGGGCACGATGATGTGGACATGCGGGTGATGCGTCAGCGCTGATCCCCATGTGTGCAGAACGCTGGTCATGCCGATCCGTGCGCCGAGCCGCTTGGGATCGGCCGCAATCGTGCTCAGCGTCTCGGCCGATGCCCGGAACAGCAGGTCATAGACGGCCTTCTTGTTCCAGTAAGCGATCTGCGCGATCTCGGCAGGCAGGGTGAAAACCACGTGGAAATATTCCACGGGCAGCAGATCCGCGGCGCGGGCGGCCATCCAATCCCGCGCCGCAGGTCCTTGGCACTTCGGGCAGTGCCGGTTCTTGCAGGAATTATAGGCGATGTGGTTATGCCCGCACTTGGGGCAAGCCGCCACATGCCCACCGAGCGCCTCGGTTCGGCAGGCTTCAATCGCCGACATGACCTTGAGCTGGGTCAGGCTGACATGCCCGGCATTGGCCCGTCGCCACGCGGGGCCGTAAGCGCGAAAGATGTCAGCGATCTCCAGCTTCGGCCGGATCACCAGACCCCGGGCGCTACTCCAACCCGCGTCGGAGCGTTTGGTCCTGAAGCTTCTTCAATGTCTCGAACGGGCTGACCGTGCCGCGGATCGTCTTGGTGGCAACGTGGGCATAGATCGCGGTGGTATTGAGCCGGGCATGCCCGAGCAGGACCTGAATGACCCTGACATCGGTGTTCGCTTCCAGGAGATGCGTGGCGAAGCTGTGCCGCAACGTGTGTAGCGTTGCGGGTTTGCCGATCCCGGCCATGTTTTTGGCCGAGGTGAAGGCGCGGTTGAGCTGCCGCGGTGAGATCGGGTTGATCCTGGGTTTGCCGGGAAACAGCCAGCCCTGCGGCCGCGCCTCGCGCCAGTAGGCGCGCAAGAGCTCCAGCAGCCCGGGCGATAGCATCACCTTGCGGTCCTTTTGCCCCTTGCCCTGTTCGACATGGATCAGCATCCGGTTACTGTCGATGTCGCCGATCTTGAGGTTACAGACCTCTGACGCCCTTAGCCCGGCCCCATAGGAGATGCTGAGGGCCGCTCGATATTTGAGGCCAGGCCCTGGGGCCGCCATCAGAAGATCAGAAACCTCCTCGACGCTGAACACCACGGGCAGCTTCCGCGGCTGGCGGCGAAACTGCATATGCCGCTTCATGTCCTCACGCCCGCAGGTGCTGCCGAAAAAGAACCGCAGCGACACGATGCGGGCATTGAATGTCGTGGGTGTCACCCCGGCATTCGTCATGTGTAGCTGGTAGGCGCGCAGGTCATCAGGTGTGGCAGTGTCCGGAGATCGCTTCAGAAACCTGGCGAAATCCTTGATGGCTCGGATATGAGCCTGCTGGGCTTTGTCGCCCATCCCGCGGATGCGCATGTCTTCGATCATCCGCTCGCGCAGCGGGGTGGTCCTCTCCTCCGTCATGGGAACCTCCTGTCTGATGATTGAGAAGACCCCAATCGTCAGCCAGGACCGCAAACCTACAAATGCACGGCGTTCAGATCATTGCTGCACCCTCGCCACGGGGCGCCAGTGCCGCGCGAGCGGCTTCGTCC
>NZ_JAMYVK010000119.1:0-2328 GCF_040323975.1 Mesorhizobium sp. M0019
CCGCGAAGACAACCATGCACCCGGCAGCGTCGTCTCGACGCAATTACATGCTTGACGTCCCAGCGGCGATTAGACAACCCCATCAATCTCGGTTCGCACAAGAGCAAGGCAGTGCGCCGCGCCATCCGCTCGGCCGGCGCCAGTTGTTCTTTCTGCCGAAATACTCGCCCGACCTCAACCCCATCGAGAAGCTCGTCGCCAAGCTTAAGCATTGGCTGCGCAAAGCTGCCAAGCGAACGGTCGAGGCCGTCTGCGATGCCATTGGACATATCCCCGGCACCGTCACTTCAACCGAATGCAGAACTTACTTCATCGAGGCCGGCTATGCGCCAACCTAAATTCATCCCGCTCTAGCCAAAACCGTCGCACTGCGGTCGGCGTCTGACGCCGATGAACGCCTTTCAATTAATCCTGTTGGAGTGATGCGACGCCTCAACATTCTTAAGCCAGCCAGGGTCCAAAGCCTTTCGTGCGTGTCCTTGTGTTGCTCGCGCCGACCGGCGGCACTGAGCTATCAAGCCAGGCTTCCATGCCCGCCGCCCATCCGGGTCCACGCCGCAGAGAGTATGCGCAGTCGCGTCGTTTAGTCGAGGCTCGTAAAGGGTGAGCGACGCGATCGAGCCGCAGCGTAGGTGCGCGGTGATCGTTCCGGCAATCGTCGATAAAGATCATCAATTAGCCGGGCCAGCAGCAACAGGCCACCATGGTTCTCCCAAGGAAAGGGGTTTCCATTTTCGTCGGCCATTTCCAGATCAAAATCCGAATCGCTCGTTGAGTCTTGACCCACCGAGCGCGGTAAACCGCGCCTCAATCTCCGGACTCCAGCAAGCCTCCCACGAAGTTCGCCTGCCGGAGAAGGTAAAGGTCTGCTCTCCAATAAGTTGGTTCAAGATCAGCTCCGGCTTCTGCGGTGACTGGATCTCGCAAAACTCAGCAATTTTGCGAATGGTCTCGAGCTGAACTTCGTGCCCTTGGTCACCTATGATCTGCTCATAGGTCAATCCAAGAACATCCTCCTCATCTGCCCACGGCACCAACGGGTGACAGCGTTCGTTGAAAATGAAAGGCGCAATCTCATCAAAGTACTTCAGCATTTTCTCGGGCCCGTTCGGCTCATGGCGCCACTTGATCTCAGCCCTCCCAGGCGGGCACCAGTCGCTGTTCCCGACATATCGCATCTGCGACACAATTGCCGCACGCATTTCACGCGAAAGGAAGATGACTTTGAAATCCGCCAAACAATGGCGAATGCCCATGTCGCACGGCAGATGCCCATAGCCAAACTGACCGGGCTGAATAAAGCGAGATGATATCTCGATCGGTATCCACAGGATGTTTTCAGAATGAGTGAACCGAGCTCTCTCGACATCCACAAAGCGGAAGTCTCCCAGATATTCTTTATTAAAGAACACATCGGACTGTTCAAGCCCGAGCATGGTTAGCAGACGGGCATATAGGTGGGTGCCCGCCTTCGGAATGGAACAAATCATAACCCGCGCGCTTGTGGCGCCGCCCGTCGGCTTAATTGACCAAGCTTCATTTGAGCAGGGGTAAAGCGGAAAATTTTGACCCGCGATAACGCGCAGCTCTTCTGGAAGCGGGTGGACCATTGCGTATCTTCTCACTTTTGCAAGGTGTTAAGCAATCAAGGTAGCAAATGCGGACTGTGGATACATTCGGAGACTGCCAGCTTGGCCCCAGGCAGTCGCGCCCTGTTGTCGCCGCCCATGAGTGACGGAATTATTGAGAGCGTCGGCCATGTGCGACGATTCTGGCCAGCTCGCTGCGCTGGTATTCCGATAGCTGAGAGCGAAGGAGATCGGCACGCCGTTGGCTCGCCCCGCTTGGCGATCGTCGCTGAGAGACAATCATACGTCATGTCAAAACTCAGAGTCGCCCGAAGACGCCTACGAAAGCTGCCGATGAGCTAATTACCGACGACACTTCCGCGTTCACTAGGGATCTAGCCGGCTTTTCATTGTCCTGCCTCTGTCTTGGATCGGACCGTGAACTTCTTTCCAGGAGAAAGCAAGCAATCGGTGAATCTTGCCCGCCGAGTAGATGCTATGGGGGGAGCGGCGAGGGTGTGGCATCCTTCGCTGTTTCAACCACCATCAGAAGGAGGCGTCCCATGTCGCAATCTTTTGACACGAGCCGCTCCCTTACCGCTCTTGAACAGGATAACACGATCATCGCCGTCATCGAAATGAGCAAGGGGAACTGGCTCGTCGCCGCGCTTATTCCAGGTCTCAAGCGTCAGCCCCTCAAGAAGATCGATGCCGTCGCGCCAGCACTGTTGAATCTACATCACCGCGGGCGCGCCCAAGC
>NZ_JAMYVK010000120.1:0-2031 GCF_040323975.1 Mesorhizobium sp. M0019
ACGGGTGGCACGCCTGCTGGTGGATGGCGGACACACCGAACAATACGACTACGCCGTGCAGTCGCTCCGCGAGCTCCCATACTCTAATTGGCGCGACTTCGATCCCGAGGACACGATGAGGTTCTTCTCGCTGCGGCTGCATGAAGCCGGGATTGTCAAGTCGAACCCAAACGAGATCATCGCGAACGGCACGGATTGGCGCTTTTTCAAGGAGGTCAAGCGCGAGATGAAAACATGAGCGAGTGGGCGGCGCGCATCTTGGTGCTGGCGCTGATGGCCGGGCCGGCACACGCGCACGACGCGCCCCACGACGAGCGCCTGCCGACGATCGGACAGGCGCCGGACTTTACCTTGGTATCGCAGGACAGGGTGCGCGTGTCGCTGCACGACTTTCGCGGCAAGGTGGTCGCCGTCTCATTCATCTATACGCACTGTACCGACGTCTGCCCCATGCTGACCGCCCATATGGCCAGCGTGCAGGAAAAGTTGGGTAGTGCATTCGGACCCAAAATCGCCTTCGTTTCGATCACCGTCGACCCGGAGCGCGACACGCCAGATGTTTTGAAGGAATATGCGCAGAATTTTGGCGCCGATCTGAAGGGCTGGTCGTTTCTTACCGGTGATCCGGCGATTGTCCATGAGGTTGGACGGAAATACGGGGTCATCGCGAAGAAGGCGGCGAACGGAGATGTCGATCATACCTTGTTGACGTCGCTCGTGGACCCCGGTGGCACCTTGCGAGTACAGTATCTTGGCGTCCGGTTCGACTTGGAGGAGTTCCGGGGTGACCTTCTCAGCCTCTTGGACGAATCCAAATAGCATAACGAACCGGCTCGTTGGCTGGGTTGCGCGGCTGCCGGCGCGCGTCCAGACCAAGCTCTTGATCGCGTTCCTGTCGATCGTCGGCCTGCTGATCGTGCTCGGGGCCGTCGGGTTGCAGGTGCTGAGTGGGGTCAATGATCAAACAAACGAGCTGATCAAGTTGCAGCGCCGGATAGCAGCCTATAGCCAGGTCCAGCACGATACGACCACCCAGCTCTACGGCATCTCCACCGCCCTTTTGCTTCAGGACGACCGGATGCTGGATGCGGCGCTGCGCCAGCTCAACCAGTTCGGCTACGACCTCGACCGCATGGAGTTCGTCGCCAAAGCCGAGGTGGAAGTGCTTGGCCAGGTCAGGCAAGAGTACGAACGGCTGACGGCCGGGGTGACGCACGTGGCAGAGCTCGTCCGCGCCGGCCGCACTGAGGAGGCGCGCAAGGTTCAGCTTGATGAAATCATACCGTCGGCTGATAGCCTCGAGCGGCTGACAAACCAGCTGGTCAACATGGCCGAGGCCGACATGGTAGTGGCCATCGAAACGACCGAGGGTGCGTACGGCACGTCCAGACTGATCGTGGTCTCGTTTGCTGTGGGCAGTATCCTGCTGGCGTTGGGGCTCGGCTACATCATCTCCTGGTCGTTGATCGAACCGGTCAAGAAGATCGAGACGCGCCTCAGCCAGATAGCGGCCGGCGACTTCGCCCAACAGGTTGCCGTCGCCAATCGCGACGAACTTGGAGTGCTCGCCGCTAACGTCAACCAGACCTCCGACCAGCTGGGGCGGCTGTATCAGGAGATTGAGACACGCACCCAGCAGCTCGA
The DNA here is from genome assembly GCF_040323975.1 of Mesorhizobium sp. M0019. Classification (NCBI taxonomy): domain Bacteria; kingdom Pseudomonadati; phylum Pseudomonadota; class Alphaproteobacteria; order Hyphomicrobiales; family Phyllobacteriaceae; genus Mesorhizobium; species Mesorhizobium sp. M0019. Next base: position 1,645 of record NZ_JAMYVK010000120.1, read on the forward strand.
CGAAGCCCTTCAGCAGCAGACAGCCACTGCAGACGTTCTGAAGGTCATCAGCCGCTCTACCTTCGATCTGCAGGTCGTGCTCGATACGTTGGTGGAATCGGCTGTCAGGCTCTGCCGTGCCGACAAGGGTGGTATCGTGCAGTTGCTGGATGGCGTATTCCGCTATGTGTCGACGCATGGCTACCCGCCCAGTTTCCGTGCTTATGTCGACGCCAATCCACTTCCAGCGCTTGCCGCAGGCCGAGGCTCCGCCGTAGGGCGCGTAATCGAAGATCGGCGGATCGTGCAAATCGAAGACGTGGCCGCTGATCCGGACTACCGCGTCGCCTTGATCGCTGAGGCAGGCGGATTCCGCACCGTCCTCGCTGCCCCGCTGTTGCGGGAAGG
>NZ_JAMYVK010000121.1:0-1962 GCF_040323975.1 Mesorhizobium sp. M0019
ACCCCAGTCACAAAGAACCACGGTCGATCAGCAGGCGCACCGCCTGCCACAAGCGCCATTGCCGCGCGAGCGGCTTAGTCCTTCCACCGAACCAAGTCGTTCGACGCTCATTTAGGGCGTTCTCGAGGACGGATGTTTGAACCACCGGGACGCGCCAACTGCGGACATTTGGCGGCAATGCACCGAACGAGCTGATCGGGGCCGCAACCTGACCGTCCGTGATTGGGAGCCACATGGCTAAAGCAGCTGTTCCGCTATCGAGTCTTGACAGGCGTCCTAGGCACCCGCGGCGTCGAATTCAATCGCAAATCCCGCGTCGATCGCGCTTCGCGCAATGAGATTGCCAAGTTCCCAATCCGTGAGGTCGCAAAGCGGAAATATTCCCCTTACAGCCTGGCTAACCTCGGATATCGAAATGCACGGCCTGCCGACATTGTCGATAAGGTAGCGGACAAACGTCCGACAGGGTGGGCATCTGCGCGAGCGCAGGCATATATGGCCTACGAATGGGGCCGTGGTTCTACGACATCGGCTGTTTTTGCATCGAAAGCGACGGGCACACCGTGAATGAAGGATGCCACCGCCAACAGCTCCTCCAACTCGCGGTCGGTAGCCCTGCATGCCGGCATGAGCGTTCGGATGGCGCGGATTGCCTGTGCGATGGAGAGGAAGTGGGCCTTGCCTCTAGAGAGCACATAGGCTTCGGCGGCGCTTTCAACGGTGACGGTGTGAAAAGTGTTGGTCATGTGAGTTCCTCCCTGAAACCCAAATCAACACGATTTATGGCACCAATTCGGCAGCCTGCAAGGGTTTGTCAGATTCCGAACAGTTAGGCGGAGGCGAGGCCGAAGTGACTTTGCTCCTCGTCGCCGCAGGCACCATGTGTGAGTTGTATCATTCCAACGCGGTCGACAATTGTGATCTCGCCGCGCCTGGCGTGAACCAGCCCCCGATACTCAAGCATTTGGAGGGCGGTGGTAACGCCCGGGCGCCGAGCGCCAAGCATGGTCGCCAGAAACTCGTGCGTCAGGTAAATCTTGTTTCCTTCGACGCGGTCTTGGACCATCAGCAACCAGCGGGCCAGCCGCTCCTCGATTTTGGAGTGGCCGTTGACCAGTGCCGTCCGGGACGACTGGATGAAGAACGCGTGGGCATAGCGAAGCAGTGACTCGCGAAGGGATTGGCTCTCTGCAATCGCAAAGCGAAGAGCTTCAACCGGGAGGATCCAGCCATTACCTGCGACTTGGATATAGGTTTCATTGGGCGACTTGTCCTGGCCGAGAATAACGGCAACTCCTGTCATGCCGTCATGGCCGACGATGCCGACTTCGCTTTGCCGCCCATCGGTCATCGTAGCGACCACTGACGCGATGCCCATCTCTGGGAAATACACATGCTCGATCGGCTGATAAGAGACTTCCAGCTGGTCTTTGATGCCCAGTTCGACGTGATGCAGTGAGGGCTTCAAAAGCGCGAAATCCTCCGAGGAGAGGGTTTTCAATACATGGTTGCGAAGAAGGGATTGGGGCATGGCTCTCTCTCCCATACGGGCAAGAGCACGTACCTCTTACTGTCGGCTGCGTCCGAAGCGCTGGCGGCCGATCTGGGAAGCATAGGCTTCAAATGTGCGGTTGGCAAAGAGTCCGTGCCTGGCGAAAGGCTGGGGGAAGGTCGGCTTCCCTCAGTGGAGTCCCGTCGGTGATGGGCGCTTCTTATGACGCCGGTCACGAATGTCTGAAACGGGTTACGACAGAGGAATGGCGGCTTTTTGGCGTCTGAAGAAAGATTGCGGACGTTCAGCCCGGCGGGACCAAGGTCTGAAGCTGACCCTTAAACGGTCCTTCTGACTGGGTCCGGCGGGATCACCGCAATGGTGTGGGAGGACTAAGCCGCTCGCGCGGCAATGGCGCTTGTGGCAGGCGGTGCGCCTGCTGATCGACCGTGGTTCTTTGTGACTGGGGT
>NZ_JAMYVK010000122.1:0-1589 GCF_040323975.1 Mesorhizobium sp. M0019
CCAGGGCAAGCATGGGTGACAGTCTTGGCAGGCTATCGCCGGCGGCGACCCTGGAGATTCTGGGCGCCATATCGACATAGCCCCACGGCTATGGCGCGCATCAGCTTCGCCAGCACCGGCCGGGAGCGCGAGGCGCCGGAGCCGTGCTCCTGATGGACCAAGCGGCCGCCGGCCGCCTTGAGTTCGTCGACTTGGGCGCTCGCCTGGTCCTCGGTCGAGACGCGGGGATCGCCAATGAGGCCGTAGCTGGGGGCACTCGCGATTGTGCGCGCATTCGGTCGTTTTTGACAGGGCTTTTTTGGGGTGTTTATACACATAAGGAATGTGCCAGAACACGAACGTGTGAATGCGTCTGGTGAGGCCTCAACGACGCCTCGTCAGCCAACCGAGGCTTGTAATCCGTCGCTAATGCCATATCTTATGCACAAGAAATGTGTTTCTGGATATGGCAAGTGCGGCAGGGATGATCCAAGCGTTGAAAGTTCCAGTTCAGAACGAACCGTTGGTGCTGTCCTATATGGATCGGGCTGGGAAGATCGCTGTCGCCCAGGTTGCGGATGGATTCGGTATGTCCAAAGGTCAGCTTGCCGAAACGGCGGGTCTTGCGCGGGAAACCCTCTATAGGGCTGAGCGTAGCCGTGCTGCAAAGACGCAAGGTCGCCTTCGTGAAATGCTTGAGATCATCAGCAGGGTGACCGACTGGGCTGGAGGCAAGGAGCAGGCGATGGCTTGGTACCGGGCGCAGCCGATACCGGCATTCGGCGGGCGGACGGCGGAAGCTCTGGTTAAGGAAGGCAAGGCCAGCGCGGTTCGCGACTACCTGGATCATGTCGCCGTTGGTGGCTTTGCTTGAGGTTTGCCGGAATTTGCTACCGCGCCCATGATCCGCGTTGGTCGTTCCAGCCGATCTCAGGGGACGGAGCGGCTATTCGGGGTGCCAGATTCAACGCGAAAGGTGTGCCTACGCTTTATCTGGCGCTCGACATCATGACGGCCGTGAAGGAGGCAAATCAGGGTTTTGCATATCGCATTGATCCCTGCGTGCTCTGCTCATACGAGATCGATTGCGATGACATTGTCGATCTGAGGACGGCGCAAGGCCAGGCCGACGCCGAGATCCGGTTCGAAGATATAGCTTGTGCCTGGATGAATTTTCTCGCGGATGGCAAACGGCCGCCGTCATGGACCATCCAAGACCGCCTCGTTGCTGAGGGCAAGTTCGGCATTCTCGTGCCAAGCTTCGCGCCAGGTGCCGACACATCCGATCAGAACCTCGTGCTATGGAGCTGGGGCGAGGTGCTCCCGCACCAGGTTAAGGTGATCGATCCCGGACGCCGGCTGCCTCGGAACCAATTGTCCTGGAGCTGACGCCGCAAGGGGCGGATCGATCTGCGACTCAGACGATTTACCGCGCCGCCCGCCCGAGCGTGCGTTCCGCGTCATTGGAGTAGTTCGAGGCCTGCTGGACGGAGCGATGCTGCGACTGCTGCATGGCTTCGTGCAACGGATGCCGCGGCGTGCGGTTTCGGTGAGATAGCCGGAGCGCGGGCCGCGGGCGGAGAAGGCTTGCGGATCGAGCCCGGCCTCGG
>NZ_JAMYVK010000123.1:0-1542 GCF_040323975.1 Mesorhizobium sp. M0019
CCACTCTCATGATTGCTGACAATGGCCTTTGACATAAGCTGCAGCCCGCCGATCCGATCGGCGGTCGAGGCACTTGTACGGCGGATATGAGGTGCAAGAGGCGGGACTTGAACGTCGGTCAACAATCTCTCATCCGCGGGTCGAGCCGCATGACCTGGTTTCGTTTGGGGCTGCCTCTGTCTAGGTGGCGAGCGTCGAGGCTCATAGTGGGGACGAGGGCTCCCCGGCATTGTCCCGCCTCCAGCGCCGCATATCGCGCCGAGGCTGATGTTTGGGTTTTTGCGATCTCCTCTGCTGGCTGTCTGTCAAATAGTGGTCACGCCGCCTTTGGCGCGGATTGAACTGTGCAGGCGATCGACCAGATGAAGCCCACCATCTCGCGTGCGATGGCGACATTGACGACGTTCGCATTCTTGCCGCGCGCGCTCAGCCGACGATATCGGGTGCACAGTCGAACTTGCGCTTTCCACCCGATATCGCGAACGACTTTTGGCAGCGCCTCGATCCGGTCGACCTTGTGCCGGCTGATGCGCGCTCTCATCCGGTAAGCCCAGGCGGCTTCGACCAGCGCGCGCCGGGCATGAGTGTTGCCGGTCTTGGTGATGCCGCCGCGCCAGACGGTCTCGCCACTCGATTGTTCTCCGGGGACCAGGCCGAAATAGGCCATGAGCTGGCGGGGGGTTGAGAAGCGTGTGAAGTCACCGACCTCCGCGACCAGCACCACGGCATTGATCAGCGCGATGCCGCGCATCGCCTGCAAGGCGTCAACGACCGGGCGCTGGTTCCATTCCGGGAGCAGGCTGAGTATCTGTTCCTCGACCTGCTGCAGGCGCCGTTCCGCATCCGTGACGGCATCGACGTAATCCTGAAATGCGATCTGCTGGGCGGGATGGTCGAAGGCCAATGTCGAAAGCCATCGCCGGTAAGCCTTTCGCCAGGCCGTCCCACGCTCATGCTTGCGCCCGTGACGCAGCAGAAATCCTTGAAGATGTTGGCGCGCTCGCGTCACCACCTGTCGCACGACGCTGCGCAGCCGGATCAGGTCGCGCATGGCTTCATGATCGGCGTCGGGCACCCAGACGGGGGTCAACTCTCCGGCCCGATGAAGGCGGGCGAGCATGGTGGCGTCGCGACGGTTCGTCTTCACCCGATCGCCAGGCTTCCGCGGAATCAGCGACGGCGCCACCACGTCGCACCGATGGCCGAGGCGCGTCAGTTGGCGATGAACGCCATAGCCGCACGGGCCGGCCTCATAGCAAAACGCCAGCCGCTTGCCGGACCGTCCGAGGCGATCGCACAGCTTGCTCACGGCATTAGCGTCATTAGCAATCTCCCCGAGATAGTCCACCGAGCCGCAGCGTCCGCTCTCCGCCACCGCGACCGAGATCCCTTCCTTGTGAACATCCAAACCGACAAATCTGATATGGTCCATATGGCCCGTCTCCTATGCATGAGGCTCTGCGCCGGCCAGCCGGCTTAACCCTCGTACCGTTGCATATCGGATGACGGGCCGCCCTCAGGCCCAGCAATCATAGGGACTAG
>NZ_JAMYVK010000124.1:0-1480 GCF_040323975.1 Mesorhizobium sp. M0019
AACATGAAGTAATCGCGGAAGCGGTGGCCACCTGAGATGTGGCGGCGATGTTCGAACATCTGGCCGGCTGGCTGTCCTCCGATAGGATGAAGAACGGGCTCTCGATTCGACACCGGGCCCAGCCACCGAACGGAGGACAGCCATGGAACACTATATCGGTCTCGACGTATCCATGAAAGAGACGGCAATATCGATCCGGCAGAACGGTAAGAGGATTTGGCGGGGCAAGTGCGCATCCGATCCGCAACTGCTTGCGGCGGTGATCCGCAAGCGCGCACCCCATGTCCGGCGGGTTGTGTTCGAAACGGGGCCGCTGTCGGTGTGGTTCTACCATGCGTTGACGGCAGAGGGCCTGCCGGTGATCTGCATCGACGCGCGGCATGCCAAAGCCGCGCTCGACATGGCCGCGAACAAGACCGATGCGAACGATGCCGATGGCCTGGCACATCTGGCCGAGGTCGGCTTCTACCGAGAGGTCCGCGTCAAAGGTTTCGACAGCATGCTGATCCGCACGCTGATCACCGCACGGCGCCAACTTCTTAAGATGCGTTTGCAGATATCCAATCAAATCCGTGGGTTGATGAAGACGTTCGGCCTTGTCGTGCCCAAGGGCGCCGGAAGCGTGTTCGAACGCAACGTTCGCGACCTTCTGCGGGGTGAAGAAAAGCTGGCGCGCATTGTTGTGCCAATGCTGCAGGCATGGAGTGGTATCCGATACCAAATCGCAGAGCTGAGCAAGCAGCTGGCAGCGATGGCGCGTAACGACCAGCACTGCCGTCTGCTCATGTCAGTGCCCGGTGTAGGCACCGTCACAGCCACCGCCTTTGCCGCAGCGGTGGAGGATCCGGCCAACTTCAGGAACTCGCGCGCCGTGGGCGCATGGGTGGGCCTGACCCCGAGGCGCTACCAGTCCGGCGAGGTCGATAATGATGGTCATATCTCGCGCCGTGGCGACAATCAGTTGCGCGGACTGCTATATGAGGCGGCCGCGGTTATCCTGAACCGGTCGACGGATACCAGCAGCCTGCGAACCTGGGCGTTGGAGCTGAAAGATCGGCTCGGCTTCAAGCGAGCGGCCGTAGCGTTGGCGCGCAAGCTGGCGGTGATCATGCATGCGATGCTTCGGACGGGCGAGCTGTTTGATCCGCACGGAGGAACGCAAGCCGCGGCCTGATACTTCAGTCGCTCGCCTGCGACGTTTCCGCCATACCATTCCACCATCAGCGTTCTTACAGACGCATCAAGCTGTCCCTGCCGGGACGTGGCTGAGATCATTCCGCGAAGCGGGAAGCAACTGCCTCGGTAAGCAGATTGCGCAACGAACATAGGAAGATCTCACCTGCGAAACTCATCCTGCGGCGATCATCGCGTCGACCGCGTAGACGACCCTGTACCCGGCATGCGGACGAACGAGAATCGACAGAAAGGACGACAGCCTTGCACTCACCCCCTTGACGCTCGAGCGATTAGACGACCCGCT
>NZ_JAMYVK010000125.1:0-1471 GCF_040323975.1 Mesorhizobium sp. M0019
GGGTAGCAGGTTTGGCTTGCGGGGTTGGAATCATGTGTGATTCTGTAGCTGCCATTGTTGATTCGGGAGGTTTCGACGATGGCACCGCTACTTGGATACTTCGGCGACCTGCGCCTGCAAAAAAGGGGAGCATGGTGCTGGATCGCATGTGCACGCGCGTCAGCGTGGGCCTGCGCAGGCTGGCCGATACGCGCGCGGAACAAGTTGCGTTCACGCGGCTGTTTCGCAATCCCCAGGTGACGGTGCAGGAGATCGTGCGCACGGCAGCGGCGCGAACGGGCGAGGCGGCGGCCGGCCGCCATGTGCTGATCATCGAGGACAGCAGCGAGATCAACTATGAGGCCAAGGCCTCGCGCAAGCGCGGCCTCGGGCGTGTCGGCAACGGCAAGGATGTCGGGCTGTTCGTCCACCCGGCGCTGGCCGTGGATGCCGCCGACGGTTCCGTGCTGGGGCTTGCGGCTGCCACGATCTGGCGGCGCCGGGGGCAGAAGGCGCACGACTACCAAGCCCTGCCGATCGAAGCCAAGGAAAGCTACAAATGGATCGCCACCGCCAAGGCGGCCCGCCAGGCGCTGACCGACACGCCGCTGGCTACCGTGATCGGCGACCGCGAGGCCGACATCTACGAAGTACTGGCAAGGCTGCCTGACGAGCGCACGCATGTGCTCATCCGCGCCGTGCGCGACCGGGCTCTGGGTGAGCAGGGCGGCCGTCTGTTCGGCGAGATCGCCAAAACGCCGGAAGCCGGCCGGATCGCCTTCGAGCTGCAGGCGCGTCCCGGCCGACTGGCGCGCAAGGTGCAACTGGCCGTCCGCTTCGCCGAGGTCGCCTTGCGCCAGCCGCACCTTGGTGCCGACCGCCGCGATCCGCGCGAGATCACGCTCAACATCGTCGAAGTGCGCGAGATCGATCCGCCTTCGCCCAAGGAGGCGGTGATCTGGCGACTGTTGACCACTCACACGGTCAAAACGCTCGCCGACGCTTGCCGCATGGTCGATCTCTACCGGTTGCGCTGGACCGTCGAACAGCTGTTCCGAACCGTGAAGTCGCAGGCCATCGATCTGGAGGAAAGCCTGCTTGCCGATGGTGAGGCACTCGAACGGCTGGCCGCGACCGCGCTGATCGTCGCCGTCAGGGTCATGCAACTCGTGCACGGGCGCGATGCCGCCGGCCGCACCTTCAAGGCCGCTCGCCTCTTCAGCCCCGCCGAGATCACCGTGCTGGAGGCGCTGATTGCCAGACTCGAAGGCAAAACCCAAAAGCAGAACAACCCGCATCCGCAACACACGCTCGCCTGGGCCGCCTGGTGCATCGCCCGGCTCGGCGGATGGAACGGCTACGCAAAGGAGCGGCCGCCAGGCCCCGTCACCTTCTCCAATGGGCTAAAACGCTTCCACGCCATCGCCGAGGGCTTCGCTCTTGCAAATCCAAACTAATCCCCGCCAAATCAGATGTGTGCGCACGCTAGCCC
>NZ_JAMYVK010000126.1:0-1470 GCF_040323975.1 Mesorhizobium sp. M0019
CCTTGAGCCTGCCCTCAACGGCGCGGTCGTAGACCGCCACGCATTCCGCTCCGGTCAGCCGCGAATTGTAGAGGATCCCGTCAACTGCGAACCCGTTAAAGAGAGCCTGGCTCAGCTTCCGGCCTTCCTCCTGTTGTTTGGCACGTGCAGCGTCGGTGCTGATCCCAAGCCGCAGCAGGCCGGTGGTCGGGGCGTCGATCACCGTCAGGGGCGACGTAGCAGAGACTTCGGACACGGCCCAGCCAGCGATTTCCGAGAGATGCAGCATGCGGTAAGATTTTCCCTCGAACCGGTCGCGAATAATCGTCTCGGCGATCGCCGTCGCCAGGTCGCGAGCAATGTAGAGGACCATGAAGGGACCGGTCGGGGCTTGCGAAGCGCGATTGTCCGAACCCCATGCCCAATGGAGTAGCTGCGTACTCCTGTCGCATTGCCCGCAGGTAGTGTTGCGGCTGGAACCTGATTGCCAGGTCCGCGACGACTTCGGCGTCAAGCTCCACGATCAGCCGAAATCGAACTCGGCGTCAGCGACGACCTCATCGATGCGCCCGGCCTTGAGTCGGTCGAGCGGAGTTTCGCCGGTGTCGCTCACATGCTGCTGGGTCAGCCACAGCCACGTCGCACGAGGATTCCCGATGATCTTCGTGATCCGGGCCATGTCCTCAACAGGACGACCGTCGACGAATTGGGCGAGCGGAAATACGTGCTTCCGCTCGCCCTTGAGCAGTCCGATCACGGCTCCGCGCCTTTGCCAATCGTGCAGGGTCGAACGCTTCGTCCCGAACATCTTTTCGATCTCGCCGGGACCGGCGACAGGACCAGCCCAATCCTCAAGGCGTGTCGGCGTTGCATATTCAGCGAGGCGCAGCCGGTCCTCTTCAAGATCAAAGACCTTCCCCCGGCCTGCGCCCTGGCTGACCTCCACGGGCTTTTCGACCTCTACTGGAGCAAGTATCTTACTGGGTCGGGCGAGCTCCGTAACCACATTCTCCACTGCTCTCGCCAGTGCCTGTTCGTGCGCAGCGATCTGGCGCTGCTCGGCAGGGGACAGACGAGACGTTACCGCCGTCAGGGCGGCGACCGCCTTGCCGGCGGCTTTCAGAGCGGACTTGGATATTCCTGGATGGCGTCGCGATAACACATCGAAAATGTCAGCGACCGTCTCACGATCGACCTTTGCATCTGCGCGAACTGCCGAGTTGCGAGCGTTCATAACGACCACCATTGGCACCATATTTCTCGCCTTAGATAGTACGGATTGTCCGAAATGTCCAGATTGTAGTCTGGCAAATTTGCACCTATTGATCTGGACCCATTCCGGACCTTCCTGACGCCGGATCGCTTTCCCGAAAGGCGGCGTCCACAGAACCAACGCTCATGACCCAAGGACGAAGCCGCTCGCGCGGCACTGGCGCCCCGTGGCGAGGGTGCAGCAATGATCTGAACGCCGTGCATTTGTAGGTTTGCGGT
>NZ_JAMYVK010000127.1:0-1448 GCF_040323975.1 Mesorhizobium sp. M0019
CCTCGCACATCTGTTCGCGATGTCCCCAGTCCAAACACCCTTGTGGGAGAAGGTGGCCGAGCGAAGCTCGGTCGGATGAGGGGTGCTCCAGCTTGGTTCCGACAGCGCTCCGTCCAACACCCCCCAACCGTCTCGGCGCTAACGCGCCAATCCACCTTCTCCCACAAGGAGAGAAGGAAGAGCCCCCGATTTGACCGCCCCTGCCCTCGCCTGTAGCAGTCGCAAACGATCTGACAGCAGCACGGAATCGAGTGTACATGCCAAACGACGAAGGTTTCTCCGATTTTTTCTACGCGGCGCCGGATGGGCTGTCCCTGCATGCCCGCATCTACGGCGAAGCGAATTCCGGCCGCTGGCCAGTCGTTTGCCTGCCCGGCCTGACCCGCAATTGCCGTGACTTTCACGAATTGGCGCTTTATCTGTCGGCGCAGGCGAAGCGCAACGTCGTCGCCTTCGACTATCGCGGGCGCGGGCAGTCCGCCTACGATGCCGATATCGGCCATTACAATATCGGCATCGAGGCGGGCGATATCCTTGCCGGGTTGGCGGCGCTGAACATCGAGAAGGCAGCCTTCATTGGGACGTCGCGCGGCGGACTGATCATCCATGTGCTCGGGGCGATGCGGCCGGCCGTGCTGAAGGCCATCGTCTTCAACGACATCGGCCCGGTGATCGAGTCGCAAGGTCTCGCCCATATCCGCTCCTATCTCGACCTCGCGCCCAGGCCGAAGACGTACGCAGAGGTGGTCCGCGGCCTGCGCAGCACCCATGGCGCGGATTTTGCGGCGCTGACCGATGCGGATTGGGAGCGGATGGCGTCAGCCCTCTACCGCGAGACCGAAGAGGGATTTTTGCCCGATTTCGATCCGAGACTGGTCGACACGCTGACGGGGATCGATCCCAGCCGGCCGCTGCCCGATCTTTGGCCACAGTTCGACGCGCTGGCGGCCATCCCGATGCTCGTCATACGCGGCGCCAACTCGAAGCTGCTGTCCGCCGAAACGCTCGAGCAGATGCGGACGCGCCATACCGATATCGAGACGATCACCGCCGACGGCCAGGGGCATGCACCGTTTTTGGAGTCCGGGATCCTGCCGGGCAGGATCGCTGGTTTTTTCGATCGGGCGGAGCGGCGGGGTGGTGGGAAGTAAAACTCAAGATCAAATAACCACCTTGAAAGCTTTACACGGACCTATTTAGTGGTGACAGATTGTCGAAGTCGGTGCCCACGTTTCTTCCCTTCTCCCTCTGTGGGAGAAGGTGGATCGGCGCGTAGCGCCAAGACGGTTGAGGGGTGTTGGAAGAAATGAGGCGTTGGCGTTCCCTGGAACACCCCTCATCCGACCGAGCTGCACTCGGCCACCTTCTCCCACAAGGGGCTAGCGTGCGCACACATCTGCTTCGGAGAGGTGTCAAGGGAGTTTTGGTTGGGTAGCAGGTTTGGCTTG
>NZ_JAMYVK010000128.1:0-1441 GCF_040323975.1 Mesorhizobium sp. M0019
CTAGCACTACTTTGGCAGATTTTTAGCTCCGGGAGCGTTTCGAGGATTCCCAAGAGCGGTTTTGCGTGATTCATGAGAGGTCGGCTGTTGGAGGGGCCGGCCATGAACAGGGATTGGCAACTCGATCTGGAGCGGTGGCTTGAGCCGTTCGTCTCGGCGTTGAGGCACAAGACGCGTGCGCGGATGTGTCCGGCCTATATTGCTGGGCTGATTGGCCTTGGGGATCGCAAGAGCGTCCAACCGATGGCGGCGCGCGACGCAGGCGTCAACTATGACCAGTTGCACCACTTCATCGCGAGCGGCGTGTGGGATGCTGCGCCGCTGGAGAAGGTGCTGCTCGCGGAGGCCGACCGACAAGTTGGCGGGAACGATGCGTGGCTGATCGTGGACGACACCGCGCTCCCCAAGAAGGGGCGCCACTCGGTCGGCGTCGCGCCGCAATATGCCTCGGCGCTTGGCAAGAACGCCAACTGCCAGACGCTGGTGTCGCTGACGCTGGCCTCTGGCGAAGTGCCGGTCATGGTGGGGCTGCGACTGTTTCTGCCCGAGAGCTGGACTTCCGATCCCGCCCGGCTCGACCGTGCCGGTGTGCCCGAGGGCCATCGTGCCTACAGGACCAAGCCCGAAATCGCGCTGGCCGAGATCGACCGGGCTCGCGCAGCCGGCTTACGCTTTGGCTGCGTGCTCGCCGATGCCGGATATGGCTTGAGCGCCCCCTTCCGGCAGGCGCTCACCGAGCGCGGCCTTACCTGGGCCGTCGGTATCCCGTTCAAGCAGAAGGTCTATGCCGCCGACGTGGCGATGATCTTCCCCGTTGCCGGACACGGCCGCCCGCGCCGCCGGCATATCCCCGATGTGAAGTCGATGACCGCGCAGGCGATGCTGGAAAAAGCCCAATGGCGGACGGTCAGTTGGCGGCGTGGCACCAAAGGCCGCCTCTCGGCCCGCTTCGCCGCTGTCCGTGTCCGGGTTGCAGATGGCCCACCCCAGCGCATCCGCGACATGGGCGCTCAGCATCTGCCTGGCGAGGAGGTCTGGGTGATCGGCGAGCACCGCTCGACCGGCGAGCGCAAATACTACCTCTCCAACTTGCCCGCCGACACCTCGCTCAAGCAGATCGCAGGCGCCATCAAGGCGCGCTGGGTCTGCGAACAGGCGCATCAGCAGCTCAAGGAGGAACTTGGCCTCGACCACTTCGAGGGGCGCTCATGGACGGGCCTGCACCGGCACGCGCTGATGACGATGATCGCCTACGCCTTCCTGCAATCTCGCCGCCTCAAACAAGCGGGAGGGGGAAAAAAGAATCCTCGGCCCGCCGCCCCAACCGAGCCTACCCGCCATCAGGCAAGCCATCCTCACCGCGCTCGCGCAGCCGCCCCCAATCCGTTGTCCCCACTGCCGCGGAACCCTCTCCGCTAAAAATCTGCCAAAGTAGTGCTAG
>NZ_JAMYVK010000129.1:0-1409 GCF_040323975.1 Mesorhizobium sp. M0019
GGCTGCCATCAGGGTTGCTACTGGCAGAACGCACACTTTCTCCCCGTTGCGGGCGGATTCGAGATCGGTCGTGGCTGGGATGCTTTGTGCCGACGGTTCGATGGGCCGTATCTCCGAAAGAGACCAGCGTGCGTCCAACGCTAGCTTGGCCGACCGATCCACCGCACGATTTCATAGGCAGGCATCGGGCGGCGAAAACCCTTCAGCGTCAGTTCGCCAACAAGAACGGATTCGACCAGCGACTCGACAGCGCCGAGGACCCGCTGGCTAACAAGAATCTGGCGCGATTTGGCCTCCTCGCACAATCGGGCGGCATGGTTCGACACAGTGCCGATGACGGCATAGTCCGAGCGCTGATCAAAACCGATGCGCCCGATGGTTGCGTGGCCCCTGGCAATGCCGATCCCAAAGCCAAGCAAATAGTCCCGCTTGCGCCATCGCTCTGAATGCTCGTCAATCGCGTCGCGCATTGCAGCAGCCATTGAGACAGCTCTCTCGCTGTGGTCGGCGCATGCCAGTGGATCGTTGAAAACCACGACGATACCGTCGCCCACGAACCGCTCGAGAGTCCCCTCGTGGCGGACAATTTGTTCACCAAGACAGGAATGATACTCGGCAAGAACGGTCATGACTTCTTCGGGTTCGGCGGTCTCTGCGAAGGCAGTAAAGCCGCGCAAATCGCAAAAGACAACGGTCACCTCGCGACGGTGGCTCTGCAAGAGCGCATCTCCATTGCCCGCCGCAACGATGAGGTCGGCGACCTGTTCGGGCAGGAACCGCCTAAGCCGCGCCATTCGCTCGAGCTCCGTCACCTGGTCGGCCACGGTTTGCTCGAGCGAGCGGTTCCAGTCGGAAAGTTGCGCGGCTTGGTCCTCAAGGCGTTTGGCTTGGCTCGCGACAGTGTCGTGAAGCGCCTTCTGACGCAGCATCGAGCGCACCCGCGCTAACAGCGCCCTGTGCTCGAAGGGCTTTGTCAGATAGTCGTCGCCACCGGCGTCCAGCCCATCGACCACGTCGCGCGTGTCGGCTTTCGCAGTGACCAGAATAACGGGGATCGACCGCAGCGATTGATCGTGCTTGAGCATGCGTACCACACTGATGCCGTCGAGCTTCGGCATCATGATGTCGAGCAGGATCAGATCCGGCGTGAGTTCGCGGGCTTTCGCAAGCCCCTCTTCCCCATCGGCGGCGGTTGCAACTTCGTAGCCATTCGCCTCGAGGCGCATGCGCAGGATCTCGAGGTTTTCCGGAGTATCGTCGACCGCGAGAATGCGAGGCGGATCGTGCAAAGCGCTGCCTCCCTCAAGAAAGGAACCCGCGAATCTCGGAAAGCAGCTGGCGCGGACTGAATGGCTTGGCAATGTAACCATCGCACCCAGCAGCAAGGGCTTTCGCCTCGTCGCCCGACA
>NZ_JAMYVK010000130.1:0-1382 GCF_040323975.1 Mesorhizobium sp. M0019
GGTCAGCATGGAATCCATGCATGAACGAAAGCACAATTCCCGCTTGACTTCAAGTTAACTTGAACTTGTAGCAAGAGGCATGCGGATTAAAGGAGCACTGGCAATGCAGACGAATATCGAACTTCAGGGACTTCGCGTGGCAGTCACGGGCGGCACGTCCGGCCTCGGACTGGCGCTTGTGCGGCAGCTTGCCGCACAGGGTGCGTGCGTCGCCTTCGTCGCCCGGACCGCCGCGAATGTCGAACGCATCGCCGATGAGACGGGCGCGCACGGCATTGTCGGCGACGTCGGCAAGAAGGCGGACATCTACCCGATCGCGTTGCAGGTTACTGCCAGCCTCGGCGGGCTCGATGTCCTGATCAACAATGCGTCGAGCCTCGGCCCTGTCCCTCTGGCGCTCCTCGCCGATACCGAGTGCGAGGAGCTGGAAATGGCGCTCGCGGTCAATCTCGTCGGCGCCTTCCGGCTGACGAAAGCCCTGTTCGGTGCGCTTGCCGCGTCCGCACGCGAGGGCCGCGGCGCGCTGGTCATCAACATTTCCAGCGACGCCGCGGTGAACGCCTATCCCAGCTGGGGAGCATACGGCGCGAGCAAGGCCGCTCTTGCCCATCTGACGGCGATTTGGGACGAGGAGGCGAAAGCAGACGGCATCCGGCTCCTCGCGCTTGACCCCGGCGATATGGACACCCCACTGCACGCGCTCGCGATCCCAGATGCTGATCCGGCGACCTTGAAGCGCCCCGAGCAGGCAGCTGCCGAGATCATCGAAAAGATGCTCGACGCGTTGCCGGTCCGCTCTACGCTTCTCGCCGGAGCACATGGATGATTGCCGCCGATCGTCCCGATCGGCGCTCCGCCAGGCTGTTCGTCGTCGAGGCGGACGGTTCGATGCGCGACCGGCCGCGAGTTGGACTCGCGACGCTGTTCAACCCCGGCGATCTGGTCGTCGCCAATGACGCCGCGACCTTGCCTGCCAGCTTGCACGGCACGCATGTCCCAAGCGGTGAGGCGATCGAGATCCGCCTGGCGGGCTGGCTGTCACTTCCCGATCCAACCCGTTTCGTGGCGATTGCCTTCGGCTCGGGCGATCACCGCACGCGCACGGAAGACCGGCTGCCTCCACCTCCGCTGTCACCAGGCGATCGCCTCCGGCTCGGCTCGCTTGACGCCGTCGTCGAGCGCCTTCTCGACCATCCACGCCTTCTCGAGTTGCACTTCCCAGGCAACCGCGCAGCGGTGCTTGCAGGACTGGCGCACTACGGCCGGCCGATCCAATACGCGCATGTTCCCGAGCCGTTGGCACTGTGGGATGTTTGGACGAAGATTGCCGCCGGGCCGGTCGCGTTCGAGGCGCCGTCGGCAGGCTTCGCGCTCGACTGGCG
>NZ_JAMYVK010000131.1:0-1376 GCF_040323975.1 Mesorhizobium sp. M0019
CCCATAAGCGCTAACTTAGGGCATGGCAGCTATCCTTGCTGCGGCGGATTGGTTTTTGCGCCGTCTTGGTGGGTCGCAGACGTGACGAATGATTTCGGTGACGCGGGTGAGGATTTTTCCCGGCCGCATCACCCTCAGTATGGCGTTGAGGATTTCAGAACGCAGGAGACTATGCAGCCTCCAAAGGGACAGCGATTGCGCCGTGCGTGGTTTGGTCTTCACAGGGGGGAGAGTCGAGAACGTCGGTGACGGCCTCGTCGATCATCAGGGCCAGGATCAGGTGGGCCGTCAGCCAGCTTCGGGCGAGCCGCTCATCTCGCGCGGGAAGCTTATGGATGCCCATTCCGCTCTTGAGCCGCTTGAAGGCGAGTTCGACCTGCCAGCGCAGCCGATAGGTCTGCAGAACCTCGTCGGCCGTCAATTCATCGGCCGGGACCGAGGTCAGCAGCATGACGAAGCCTGCGGCAATGAGGGTCATCGGCTGCAGCCTGTTGCTGCAGCGGCGCTGATTGCCCCGCTTTGCCGCCTTCTGGGCCTTTTGCGTGGCCTTCTCATCCTTGCGCTTGACGATGAGCCTTGTCGGCAAGGGCGGCTTGCCTCGGCCCTTGCGACCCGAATGCTCCACGAGCACGTTCATCTCGCAAACCTCACCGGGCTGCATAGGCTCATAGATGGCGTTCCAGTCGACCCGTTGCCCGTCGGGCGTGGTCAGCCGAACACTGGTCCAGCCCGTGCGCACAATAAAGTCGGCACCCGCCGCTGCCACCTTTTCAAGGGACGGGGCACGGGCGTAGGCGCGATCGCCAACAACAATGTCGCCTTGGCGTAGCGGAACACGCAAGAAGCTTTCACCGCCGCGCACGTCGCTGATCTCCAGATGCGTGAAGCGCGCGAGCGCGGGTTCGTAGGTGGCATGCAGCCGCCAGTCCGTGCCGGCACTGCCGGGGCGCGAGATCGAACTGCCGTCGACAACGCGCAGCCGACGCCCCGTCGGCGCGGCGCTTTTGGCGCAAGCGTTTTGGAGCAAGGCGCCGGCAATGTCGCCAAGCCAATCGGCCGCTCCGCGCAAGCGCTTCAAAAGAGCAACATCCGAAAGGCTCGCAACGTCATTCACCCCGGCCCAGGCGGCAGCCGAGCGCAGGCTCATCGCGCCGGGGCCATAAGCCAACGCCAGGCGCAGCAATGTCGCTGCGTCCGCAACATTGCGACGACGCACCAGCGCTCCCGTCGCCCGCGCCGTCGCCTCAAGGTCAAGCGATTGCGACAGCCTCGATATCAGAGCCTGCCAGTCGGTTTCGATCGAATCATTCGTTCCCATCTGGCCGAGGAATCACATCTCGATTCCACCAGTCCACATCTAAGTTAGCGCCTATGGG
>NZ_JAMYVK010000132.1:0-1269 GCF_040323975.1 Mesorhizobium sp. M0019
TGTTTGGACTGGGGACATCGCGAACAGATGTGCGAGGACATCGCGAACAGTTTTGCATGCTATCGCGCCAGGACATTGAGGTCGATGGTTTCTATTTTCTGATGTCTGAACCAGGCGTCGAAGACACCGTCTGTGGCGGTGGGCCTGAAGGCGACGGATTTTCCTGTGAAGGCCCTGCACAAACGCATGGTGCGGCCAAGAATGGAGACGAAGCCATGCTGCTGTACGCGGCGGATGAGATCGCCCTTGGCGTATTCGAACGGCTCGACCGTTTCGCGATAAGGGCGCAGCGATGCCCAGTAGCGATCGAGCGGCACGCCGCCGTCCAGCGCATCGTGGGGACGCTGGGCGTTGTAGACATGGCGCCACTGGTCGAATGCGTCCTGGGCCTTGGCGAGATCGGCGAAGGGCGGTCCCTGCAGCGCCTCGGCCTTGAGCGAGCGATGGAAGCGCTCGTCCTTGCCGAGGGTCTGGGGATGGCAAGGCCTGGAGTGGCTGACGGCGATGCCGGTTTCGATCAGCCAGACGGTGAGCAGCGTGAAGTCGTTGCGGCCGCCATCGCCCCAGGGCGGGCCATTATCGGTGGCGATGCGCCACGGCAAGCCATAGCGGCGGAAGGCGGTGACCAGCCGGGCTTTTACGGTTGCGGTGGTCTGGTCGGCGCAGGCCGACAGCGCGACCGAGAAGCGCGAATGGTCATCAAGCACGGTGAGCGGATGCAGGCGGCCGCAACGCAAGGCGACGTGACCCTTGAAGTCCATCTGCCACAGATCGTTGGGGGCGGCATGCTCGAAGCGGATGAAGGGCTGCGCTCCACCGCCCGACGTTCCCAACTCAATGCCGTTGCGACGCAGGATGCCGGTTACCGTCGAGGCCGCCGGCGTGCCGATACCCTCGCGGGCAAGCACACGCGCGATCTTGCGTCCACCCCAAGCCGGATGCGCCATACGCACCGCAAGGGCCGCCGCTTCCACCTCCGGCGCGCTGCGCGCCGGGCTCGATCGTGGCCGCCGCGACTGTTCGACCAGCCCAGCCTCCCCCTCGATCCGATAGCGCGAAAGCAGCTTGTGGCCACAGGTCCGGCCGATACCGAAGCGCTGGCACAGCACGCTTATATTCGCTCCTTTCGCCGACGCCAGCCTCACAAACTCCAGCTTCTGCTTCATCACGCTTCTGTCCTCGAATGGCATCCCGAACCCCCTCGCGCAAAAGCGCAAAACTGTTCGCGATGTCCTCGCACATCTGTTCGCGATGTCCCCAGTCCAAACA
>NZ_JAMYVK010000133.1:0-1268 GCF_040323975.1 Mesorhizobium sp. M0019
GGGGCGTCCACATGGGGTAATCGCGGGAGCGACGCGCCCTGGAACCGATCATAGCCTTGGAGGGTGGCTGTTCCCCGATAAGATGAAATACGGGCTCACGACTGGACGCCGGGCCCAGCATCAACGGAGAACAGCCATGGAAGAACATATCGGTCTCGACGTGTCGATGAAAGAGACGGCAGTGTCGATCCGCCGTGAAGGCGAACGGATCTGGCGCGGGAAGTGCGCATCTGATCCCAGGATCATTGCCGAGCTTGTCCGCAAGCGGGCGCCGGCCGCAAAGCGCGTCGTGTTCGAAACCGGCCCGCTGTCAGTTTGGTTCTATCATGCGCTGCGCGCCGAGGGATTGCCAGCCATCTGCATCGATGCGCGCCATGCCAAAGCCGCTCTCGATATGGCGGCGAACAAGACGGATGCGAATGACGCCGATGGTTTGGCGCGTCTTGCTGAAGCAGGATTCTTTCGCGAGGTGCGCGTGAAAGGCTTCGACAGTATGTTGACCCGCACGCTCGTGGCAGCACGCACTCGGCTGGTCCGGATCACCGTCGAGCTTTCCAACCAGATCCGAGGGATCATGAAAACATTCGGCTTGCTCGTTCCCGCCGGTAAGGGAACTACATTCGAAAAGAATGTCCGGAGCCTTCTTATCAGAGCGAGCTTGCTCCTGTCGTCCTACCGATGTTGGAAGCCTGGCGCAGCATTCGCATCCGTGCCGCCGAGCTTGGGCGCCAGCTTGTCGCAGATGCACGTCAAAGCCAAGCATGCCGCATACTCATGTCGATCCCCGGCATCGGCGCCATTACCGCAACCTCTTTCGCCACTGCCATTGAAGATCCGGGCAACTTCAAGAAGTCCCGCTCTGTTGCCGCTTGGATCGGCCTGACAACTCGCCGCTACCAATCGGGAGAAGTCGATTATGACGGCCATATATCCCGACGCGGCGATCGACATTTGCGGGGACTTCTCTATGAGGCTGCGGCGGTCATCCTGACACGCAGCTCGATCGACAGCAGCCTGCGCACGTGGGGCCTCAAGCTCCGGGAGAGGGTTGGCTTCAAACGAGCTGCCGTGGCTGTGGCGCGCAAACTGGCGGTGATAATGCATTCGATGCTCAAGACCGGTGAGTTCTTTGATCGAAATGCAGGCGCCACAGCATGAAATCTTGCGAATAGCGTTCAGGATCTGAGCGCCTGAGACGTCCCTGCCGGGACGTGAGCCGAGCCATTCCGCTGATGGGGTTGCACCGCTGTCTCAGCAAAGTGCGTCGT
>NZ_JAMYVK010000134.1:0-1233 GCF_040323975.1 Mesorhizobium sp. M0019
TAGGCCGTAGACTCATAAGCGCGGAGCCACAGACGCATTGAGGCGAGCTGGATCATGGCGAGGAAGTTGGCGGCGAGCTTGTCGTAGCGGGTCGCGACGCGGCGGAAGTGCTTCAGCTTGGAGAAGAAGCGTTCAATAAGGTTGCGCTCGCGGTAGAGCCGCTTGCTGAAGCAGGGTTTCCAGCGCCGGTTGCTCTTCGGCGGGATGTTGGGCGTCGCGCCCTGCTCCTGGATCAGTTCGCGGATGCGATCGGCGTCATAGGCTTTGTCGGCCAGCACGATGGTGCGCGGGCCGAGATGATCGAGCAGCCGGTCAACGACCTGCCCATCGTGCGTCTGCCCGGCGGTCAGGCCGAGCCGGATCGGGAGGCCCTGCGCGTCGACGACGACGTGAATCTTGGTCGTGAGCCCGCCGCGTGATCGACCGAGACAGTGATCTGGACCCCCCTTTTTGCCGTCGCTGCCTGCTGGTGGGCGCGAACGGAGGTGCTGTCGATCATCTGGATGGCACCGTCGTGGGCGGCGGTGACGGCGTCCATCAGCCGGTCCCACACGCCGGCCTTCCGCCATCGCACGAAGCGGTTGTAGCAGGTGGTGCGCGGGCCATAGCGTTCCGGCAGGTCACGCCATGGCGCACCCGATCTCAGCACCCAGAAGATACCGTTCAACACGCGGCGATCATCGACACGCGGAACGCCCCTTGGTTTGTTGGGCAGCAGCGGCTCGATCACGCGCCACTCAAAGTCGGTCAGGTCATATCGGCTCATGCCGGGCGTGAATCACAAAACGATGCGACATGAAAGGCCCGAATGCTCCGCCGTTTACGAACTTCCTTCGATGTTGGTATGTTCGACTGATGCAAGCCAACCGTCTCCTGTCCCTCGAAGAGTTTGAGGCGTGTTTCGCGCACCCAATGCGCAATGTGACGGAAAGCGCTGAGCCCATCCTAGACATCTGGCCTTACGTTGACAGCCTCAATTTGGACGCCCTGGGCTTGCCCAGCCTCAACGACGTGCACCATGTGTATCGAGATGCTCACGAGCGCTTCGATCAAGTTCTGATCGGCACCGGACGCTTCAATACGCTATTGGTCGTCGTTGTAGATCGACACCTGAGAACCGTGCTGGGCCACCGCTTGCTCGATCTAAACAAAGAATATGGTCGAAACGGCGATCATCTCAAACCCGTGCGCTAACCCTGATCCTCTTTTCGAATTAATGGGTTCACTACCTAG
>NZ_JAMYVK010000135.1:0-1209 GCF_040323975.1 Mesorhizobium sp. M0019
CGCCTGACCTTCACGCATCGCCATCATAGAGCCCGCCGCGCCCACGCACGCGTGCCAATCATGCGGCCTTCGTCGTATGCGTACGAAAGGAACGCGCCGCCGGCGGATTGAAACTCCAGTCGGGCTACGCCTCCCTGCGTTCCAACCCGCCGACATTCTCATCCTGATTGGGTTCTTCCGCATATTTGATACTGTTGGCGAAGTCAGCACTTTGGGCTCGACGAATGGAGAGGCCTTGATTCCCTGGGTATTCCCACTGATTCGAGGAGTATTGAATGTCGTTGCGGCCAGAACTTTCGGTCGGAATTCCTGAGGAAACGATGCGGGTCGCCAAAGCTGCTTTTCCGCGCGGCTGCGTGCTGATGATCCTGCGCGACGATTTGGGGCCGATCTTCCATGACCAACAGTTCGCGTCGTTTTTCCCGCGCTCTGCAAGCCACACGGGAGCTAGCCAAGCTTTATTCCTCGATGCGGTTGTTCATCAATTTCTTTCAGCCATCATTTAAGTTGAAAGAAAAGCATCGTGACGGAGCCAGGGTGGTCAATCGGTATCATCGTCCCGCCACGCCCTATCAGCGGCTGCTTGACGATGCACGCACGCCGGAGGATACGCGCCTTCGCCTCAAGGCGATGTACCTGACGCTCGATCCGGTTCGGCTGCTGCGCGAGCATACGCCTGGCACAAGAGAGGTTGGTCGACATCGCCGACAAGCCGGACGGTTCGGCTGCCGCCGACGGCGAGGCATTGCCGCTCGAAGACCTTTCTGCCCGGGTTGCGGATTGCGTGGCGTGGTGAGGAAGTGAACCCGACCGCCCGACCCAAGCCGGCGGTTAAGCGAGAGCGGCGCAGACCCGATCCTCTCCTTGCCGTCACTGCCGAGTTTGAGGAATGGTTCGAGGCAGAGCCTTGGCGAACGTCACGAGAGTTGCTTGAACGCTTGCAGGTCAAATACCCCGGCGTGGATCCCGACGGCCCCCATTCGAACCGTGCAGCGTCGAATGAAGATCTGGCGCAGTACGCAAGCCAATGCGTTGGTGTTCGGGCCATTCGCCGATGCCTGCGGACGGAAATTGTAGAGGTCGTGCAGTGAGATCATCCCCGAGCAACACAGGATCGGCAGAGGCTAGGTAGTGAACCCATTAATTCGAAAAGAGGATCAGGGTTAGCGCACGGGTTTGAGATGATCGCCGTTTCGACCATATTCTTTG
>NZ_JAMYVK010000136.1:0-1057 GCF_040323975.1 Mesorhizobium sp. M0019
CTAGAGCGGCGGACTTTCATGTGAGTCCATACCCTGCGGCTGCGAAGTAATTTCTGCATTCTATTGGAGAGAAGAGATTGCAGATATCGCCAATGGCCTGCCACAGGGCGTCGATGGTTCTGATGGCCTTTGCGCGCAGGTGCGCCTTGAGCTTGGCAAATGCCATTTCGATGGGATTGAGATCTGGGCTGTAGGGCGGCAGGAAGAGCAGCCATGCGCCTCTGGCCCGGATCGCTGCCTCGGCGGCCGGGCTCTTGTGGGCAGCGAGATTGTCGAGGATGACGACATCGCCCTTTGCCAGCGTCGGAGCGAGCTGCGTTTCGACATAGGTTTCGAAGATGCGCCGGTTCATCGGCGTGTCGATAACAAAAGGGGCCGTGAGCCCATGACAGCGCAACCCGGCGATGAAGGTCTGCGTCTTCCAATGCCCGAACGGTGCCTTTGAGCGCAGCCGTTGGCCCTTTAGGCAGCGGCCGCGCAGACGTGTCATCTTCGTAGTGGTTCCGGTTTCGTCGATGAACACCAGCCGATGTGGCTCAAGCCGCATCCGCGGCTGGCGCCTGGTCTGCCACTCCTGCCGCGCCTTGCTGACGTCGGGACGTTCTTGCTCGCTGGCCAGCAGCGTTTTTTTTGAAGCGATAGCCATTCCTGATGAGCCAGCGCGAGATCGAGGCAGGAGCGACCTGGACGTCTGTAGCAGCGGCCAGTTCGGCGGCAAGCTCCGGCATGGTGATGTCATCCTTCTCGGCCACACGGCCAAGCAGGAACGCACGATGCGGGTCGAGCTTGGAATGGCGGCGGCCACCGCTGGCCTTGGGCGCCAGGCTCTCGGTCTTTCGATAGTTCCTCATCAGGATCACGACAAACGAAACCGACACCCCAAAATGTGCCGCCGCCGCACGCCGCGAGTGGCCAGCCTCGACAAACCGCACAACACGTTCACGCAAATCGAGCGAATAGGGCTTGGGCATGGCAAATCACCTCCTACAGGAAGTGAATCATGAACCACGCCTCACTGGAATCCCTCGCGATTCAAACTGAACGTCCGACGCTCTAG
>NZ_JAMYVK010000137.1:0-978 GCF_040323975.1 Mesorhizobium sp. M0019
GACAGCCAGGCGACAATCTTGCGCGCTGTACCGTCGGCGTGGCGCATGCGCACCGGCATCGTCATCAGGCCGCGCTCGCACAGCGCGCAATCCTCGGGCGAGACGCCATAGCCAAGGAAACGCGCCGTGTCCTTCAGGCGTCGGAACAGGGCATGGTCATGCACTGCGAGCGAGCCCATCAAGAGGTCGCCGTGGCCGCCGGCGTGTTTGGAAAGCGCCTGCATCGAGATGTCGACGCCATGAGCGAGCGGCTTGAACAGCAGATGCGATGCCCAGGTGTTGTCGGCCGCAACGAGCGCGCCGGCCTTGTGGGCCGCGGCTGTGATGGCGGGCACATCCTGGACTTCGAAGGTGGCCGAGCCAGGCGATTCTACCCAAACCAGCCGCGTTCTGCCGTCGATCATCGCCGCGATGCTTGCGTCCAGCCTTGCATTGTAGGAAACCGCCTCGATCCCGAGTGGGCCGAGAAAACGCTCGGCCATGTCGCGCGCCGGGCCATAGAGCGTCTCCGGGATCAGAACGCTTTCGCCGCCACGGCAGACAGCCATGGTCGCCAGCGTCATGGCCGCCATGCCCGACGGGACGACGAGAGCCCGCGATCCGCATTCCAACACGGCGATATGATCTTCGAGCTGCCGGCTGGTCGGTGTGCCGTAAAGTCCGTAGCTGAACCCGTCGTACAGACGCTCGACGCGAAGCTCGAACGATTCCAGATCGTCAAAGACAACGGTCGAGGCTCGCTCGACCGGCATCGCCACCGCCTGGAACGGTTCCTCGGAGCGCTTGGGAGGATGGACATGTGAAGTGTCGTCGCGTCGGTTCATGGGCGAAACTTAGCGGGCTCATCCATTGCCATCTATGACCGCAGCGATAAAGTTAATTCGCTTTTGATATGGGCTGCACTATGAACCTGCGCGACATCGATGTCTTCAACGCGATCATGATCACGCGCGGCGCCGGCGCGGCGGCCGCGCTGCT
>NZ_JAMYVK010000138.1:0-976 GCF_040323975.1 Mesorhizobium sp. M0019
GCAAATCACCTCCTACAGGAAGTGAATCATGAACCACGCCTCACTGGAATCCCTCGCGATTCAAACTGAACGTCCGACGCTCTAGTGCGGCGAATCCGAAATTCGCATTGGCGATAATGCGACCAACTTCGATCTCTCTGATGTCTGCCGATATCGCATTTTTCTTAGTCAAGCTTCCGTGGCGCAATTGAACACGGACGGAGCGGCGGACACGCTCGAGTTGAAGGTCCGCCGCTCCGGTTTTCAGATCAAAGAGTGATGCTGCAACGGGAGATGGGTAGCGAGCTGCGCTTGAGCTGCGCCGCCGACCGCGTCGCTGTCGAGAGAGAGCGACCCGGTTGAGCTGTCAAAGATGATGTGGTGGGAACCATCATCCGTAGCCGTACCAGCAGGGGAAGTATGCAATGAAAGCCCGCCCGACTTAAGCTCGGTAAGAGCGGCTTGATCGAGGTGGAGCTTGTCCTGAAGCTTGCTGAAGTCGAAGGCATCGTTGCCTCCGTGGCCAGACATGATCTCGGCGGCGGCGCCGTTTTTTGCCTGGGCGCCGACACTTTCATCGGGCTGGACGGTTTGCGCGAACCCGTGGCGGATCAGGCTGGTTGCCGTCTTGTCGGATGGATCGTTGGTCGGGAGAAGTTCCGAGCCGGCCGAAAGAGAATGGCTCAACGAGGCCAATATGCGGTCAACGTTGCTGCCCTCGCTTACCTTGTCGCCGGCATTATCGTGGGTGGTGTCAGTCGAACTGCCATCGCTGGCGAGGAGGTGAGAAAGCGCGGTCTTGCCATGACTGCCATCGCTGGTGGTGGCACCGGAGGCGGCGGTATCAGTCGAACTGCCGTCGCTGGCGAGGAGGGGCGACAGCGCGGTCTTGCCATGACTGCCATCGCTGGTGGTAGCGCCGGAGGCGGCGGTAGTAGTCGAACTGCCGTCGCTGGCGAGGAGGGGCGACAGCGCGGTCTTGCCATGACTGCCATCG
>NZ_JAMYVK010000139.1:0-939 GCF_040323975.1 Mesorhizobium sp. M0019
GATCCGAACATTGCTGGGTCAGCGCAGCGGTCCCGGCTCGGGCAACACCAGCTACCCGGCGGAGGCGCTGGTGCGCTGTCTTTTGCTGGGCGTGTGGCACGGGCTGAGCGATCCGGCATTGGAGGCTCAGATCCGTGACCGGCTGTCGTTTCGCCGCTTTGCCGGCTTCAGCCTTTCGGACCGTACGCCCGATCATTCGACACTGTGGCGCTTCCGCGAGGAACTGACGCGCGAGCGGCTGATCGACAAGGTGTTTGAGGAGATCAACCGCCAGCTGGAGACGAAGGGCCTGATCGTCAAGCGCGGCACCTTAGTCGATGCGACGTTCCTGCAGGCCCGTGGGCGGCCGCCCAAGCAGCCGAAGAAGGGCCACCAGGGCCCGGCCAAGCCGTCGGCCGACAAGGACGCGCGCTGGGGCAAGAAGGGCAACAAGAGCACCTTCGGCTACAAGATGCACATCGGCGCCGACCAGGAGCACACCATGATCCGGCGTGTCGAGGTAAGCGACGCCTCGATCACCGACACCGAGGCGGCCGACAATCTGGTTTGCGGCGATGAGAAGGCGGCCTATGGCGATCAGGCCTACTACACCCATGCCAGGCATGATCGGCTGGCCAAGGCCGGGATCAAGGACCGGCTGATGCGGCGGCCCAACAAGCATCATCCCGAGTTGCCGGCGCGCCAGAAGCTGCGTAACCGGTTGATCGCCAAGGTGCGGGCGGCTGTGGAGCGGCCTTTTGCTGTGTTCAAGGAGCGCTACGGCATGCGGCGCCTGCGCTTCTTCAACCTCGCCGCCAACCGCACGCAATGCATACTAGCCGCCTGCGCCTACAATCTGCGGACCATGGTCGGCGCCCTCTATCCACCTGGCGGAAAGCCGGCATGAGGAGGAGTCTGTCTAAAATCGGCCTAAAATCGGCGGATCGGCCGGTCATGCCG
>NZ_JAMYVK010000140.1:0-913 GCF_040323975.1 Mesorhizobium sp. M0019
TCGGAAAGCAGCTGGCGCGGACTGAATGGCTTGGCAATGTAACCATCGCACCCAGCAGCAAGGGCTTTCGCCTCGTCGCCCGACAACGCGTAGGAGGTGACGGCGATAATCGGAATGTGCCGGAGCGCCGGGTCGGCCTTGATGCGGCGGGCCGCTTCATACCCGTCGATCACCGGGAGCTGAATGTCCATGAGGATCAGGTCTGGCCTGTGCGCTCCGGCTGCAGCGATGCCGGCGGCGCCGTCGGCTGCCTCGATCAGTTCGTATTCGGTGGTGGCAATGAGATCGCGGATGATCTGGCGGTTGTCCTCGGTGTCTTCCACCATCAGGATTCGTTTGCTCATGCGGTCCTCACGTCCTCTTGCACCCGGATCGGTATCTTCAGGCGGAATGTCGACCCTGACCCGAACACGGACTCGACGTCTATGGTTCCGCCATGCATTTCGACGATGCGCTTCGAGATCGCCAGGCCAAGACCCGTACCGCCCTTCTGCCTGGTACTGCTGTTGTCGACCTGCTGGAATTCTTCGAAGATGAGAGCCTGGTCCTTGGACGCGATGCCGGGACCGGTGTCTCGGACGGTCATCTCGAAGTGCCCGTCGACCGCCTCGGCAAGAATGTCGACCGCACCCGTTTCGGTGAACTTGACGGCATTGCCTGCAAGATTGAGCAGGACCTGCGTCAAACGGCGTTCGTCCCCGCGGCCGATTGGAAGGTTCTCGGCAACAGTCGTTGAAAGCTCAAGACCCTTCGCTCGTGCCAGCGGTTCTACAGCCGTAACGGTCGATCGAACAATCTGCGCGACGGAGTAGTCCTCGATCGCCAGCTTGAGCTGGCCGGCTTCGATCTTGGAAAGGTCGAGTACGTCGTTGATGAGCCCGAGGAGGTGACGACCGTTTGCCTGCACGCGCGC
>NZ_JAMYVK010000141.1:0-909 GCF_040323975.1 Mesorhizobium sp. M0019
AGAGACCGTTTTGAAAATCGGCTGGCTATGGGTTCCGTCTGAGGCTTGGTTGTGATTCAAGCTTTAGATGTGGACAGAGCAGAGCCGTGGCCGGATGGCCCAGATCGCCAAGAAGACCAAGCGCTACCCGTCTGATTTGACGGACGAGGAGTGGGAGCAGTTCGCGCCGCTGATGCCCAAGCCTGGGCGTCGCGGCCGTCCGCGCGAGGTTGATTTCCGGGAGGTGGTCAACGCCGTGCGCTACCTGGTCCGCTCCGGTTGCGGTTGGCGGATGCTGCCGATCCATTTCGGGCCCTGGCAGACGGTCTACGGCTGGTTCCGCGAGTTGGCGCGGCGTTTTCTGTTCCAGACCATCCACGACGTGGCGCTGATGCTGGATCGCGAGCGAGCCGGGCGCGAGGCCAGTCCCACGGCTGGCGTGATCGACAGCCAGTCGGTCAAAGCTCCGCAAGCTGAAACAAGGGGTTACGACGCCGGCAAGAAGATTGTCGGCCGCAAGCGACACATTGCCGTCGATACGGATGGGCGGCTCTTGATGGTCAACCTCACCACCGCCGATATCTCCGACAGTGCCGGTGCTCAGGCGATCCTGGACGGCATCCGCAAGCGTTGGCCCTGGGTGAAGCATCTGTTCGCCGACGGCGCCTATGACAGGCTGAAGCTCATGGACAAAGCCGCCTATCTCGACTTCGTGGTCGAGATCATCCGTCGATCCGACGACCAGAAGGGCTTCCAGATCCTGCCCCGCCGCTGGGTCGTCGAGCGGACCTTCGGCTGGATGACAAGGTGGCGCCGCCTCGTGCGCGACTACGAGCAGCGCATCGACGTCTCGCAAGCCATGATCCTTGTCGCAATGGGCGGCAATCTCATCCGCCGAAACGCTCACCCGTGAATTTCAAAACGGACTCT
>NZ_JAMYVK010000142.1:0-899 GCF_040323975.1 Mesorhizobium sp. M0019
CCCTCGATCGAATGGCTGGACTTGCTGATGATGGTGTTCATGACCGCAAGGAAGTCCGGATAGCCGACCGCGATCGCCAGCGTCGAATTCTTGACGACGTTGATGTATTGGCTGTTGAGCGGCGGGACGATCACCCGCAGCATCTGCGGGATGATGATCAGACGCAATATTTTGCCGCGTGGCAGGCCGAGCGAATGACCTGCATCCCACTGACCGCGGCCGACCGAAAGCACGCCGCCACGCACGATCTCGGCGACGAAGCCGGTGGTGTAGATGGTCAGCCCGATGAGGATGGTGCTGAGTTCGGGCGTCAGGTCCTTGCCGCCTTTGAAGTTCGACCCAGTGAAGGTCGGCCAGTCGACGGAGAACTTCGCATCGGCAAGCCAGAGCCCGGCAATGCCAACCGCGAGGATCGCCGGCGCGGTCAGCGGTGGCAGCCATCCTCGTCTCGCCGCCGCCCAGCCAGCGGCCGCCAGTGCCAGGGCGAGAGCAATGACGAGCAATCCCGCGGTGGCGACGTCCATGCTGACGGCCGGCACCACAAAGCCGCGCATGGAGGCGTAAACGCCTGGCAGCGGATTGAGCGCTTCGCCGACCGGCGGCAGCACCTTCCACCACAGCGAGTAGAGAAAGATCAGAAGCACGATCGGCGGTGAATTGCGTGCAACCTCCACCCATACGCGGCAGGTGCCCGCCGCCAGGGGATTGCTGCTCAGCCGGGTGATGCCGACGACGAGGCCGAGCGCGGATGAAAAGACGATGACGACCGCGGAGACGAAGACCGTATTGGCGAGCCCGGTCGCGATCGCCCAGTAATAGGGGTCCCGCGACTTGTAAGTGAAGATTGCTTCGGAGATGACGATCCTTGACGGCATCGTCAGGAAATCGAAGCCGATCGG
>NZ_JAMYVK010000143.1:0-892 GCF_040323975.1 Mesorhizobium sp. M0019
ACCACGCTCCTGATCGACTTGCCTTCATGCATCAGGTCAAAGCCCTTGTTGATGTCCTCGAGCTTCAGCGTGTGGGTGATCATCGGATCGATCTTGATCTTGCCGGCCATGTACCAGTCGACGATCTTCGGCACGTCGGTGCGGCCGCGCGCGCCGCCGAAGGCGGTGCCCATCCAGGTGCGGCCGGTGACCAGCTGGAACGGCCGCGTCGAGATCTCCTGGCCGGCGCCGGCAACGCCGATGACAACCGACTTGCCCCAGCCGCGATGCGACGCTTCTAGCGCTTGCCGCATGACTTTGGTGTTGCCGGTGCAGTCGAACGTGTAGTCGGCGCCGCCGATCTGGTCGGCGCCGCGCTTGGTCATGTTGACGAGATGAGCCACGACATCGCCGTCGATCTCCTTCGGATTGACGAAATGCGTCATGCCGAATTTCTCGCCCCATTCCTTCTTGTCGTTGTTCAGGTCGACGCCGATGATCATGTCGGCGCCGGCAAGGCGCAGGCCCTGGATGACGTTGAGGCCGATGCCGCCGAGGCCGAACACGACTGCCGTCGCGCCTTGCTCGACCTTGGCCGTGTTGATCACAGCACCGATGCCGGTGGTGACGCCGCAGCCGATGTAGCAGATCTTGTCGAACGGGGCGTCGGCATTGACCTTGGCCACCGCGATCTCGGGCAGCACGGTGAAGTTGGAAAAGGTCGAGCAGCCCATGTAGTGGAACAGCTTGTCCTTGCCGATCGAGAAGCGCGAGGTGCCGTCCGGCATCAAGCCCTGTCCCTGCGTGGCGCGGATGGCGGTGCACAGATTGGTCTTGCGCGACAGGCAGGACGGGCACTGCCGGCATTCCGGCGTGTAGAGCGGGATGACATGGTCACCCTTCCTGACCGAGG
>NZ_JAMYVK010000144.1:0-793 GCF_040323975.1 Mesorhizobium sp. M0019
CTGCGCCGCCTTTATCAACCAAAGACAGCTACGGCTGATTTGATGATGATTCCGCCGTCTGGGCTTCGGCGCATTTGACGCCCCGTGGCGGCACGAAAGACGCTCACCAGCTGCAGCGCTGGCGGTACCCGCGACCAGAGGGTCCGCATGATTTCCCGGCCATGTCGGGTTTTCCGAACGGCGCTTCCTGTGATGACACGCTGCGACCAGCGGAAGCCGATCTCATGGAAATACAGGTCGGCATGCTGCGGACTGATATGGTGAAAGACGCCGGCAATGGTCCGCCGGACGCGGGAATTGAAACCTTCGACCGAATTGACGTGGACAGTGTCGCGGATATTCGCGGCTGGAATGCTTCACGGTCTCATGCGAGGCGAAGCTCTCGCCAATGGCCGTGAACGCCTTCGCCTCATCGCTCATCAAACGGGCATGGGGCTCGATCTGCGTTTCGACAGCACGCTCCGCCGCGCGCAACGAAACGTCATTCGGTCGCTGCACCATCGCCATGACCGGCGTTTTCTCGGTATTCGCCTGACCTTTCCGGCCGCGTCCGGGAGGTGGATCGTCTGAATGCTTTCTGGGCCTTCCACCGAGATGGAAATGGTCAACCTCGACCGTGCCGTCGAGCATGTGCTCGCGCGCCACCATGAGACGCAGCGCGTGCCCCATCCGCCAGGCCGTGGGTTGGCTCACCCCAAGAGCCTCGGCCAGGCGCACCGAGGACAATCCTTTATCCGACTGCAGCATCAGCCACATGGCCTTCAGCCAAACACGCAAGGGAAGCTTCGTGGAG
>NZ_JAMYVK010000145.1:0-783 GCF_040323975.1 Mesorhizobium sp. M0019
ACCTACAAATGCACGGCGTTCAGATCATTGCTGCACCCTCGCCACGGGGCGCCAGTGCCGCGCGAGCGGCTTCGTCCATGGGTCAAATGCCGAATTTGGTCCGCTGTAACATAGCTCCGACTTCCTTGCGCGCCGAGCACGAAATACCACCGATCCTGCCGACATCATGGCCCACCTCGAGTAAAGCCTTCGTCTCGAGCCCCTCGCCCCGATTTTGTTCGCGCGATAGAAGCGGCGGTTGGCGATTGAGCAGCATGGAATCGCCGAATTCATGCGCGCGGTATCGATACGCGGTGAAGGCTGCGGAGGCCTTGGCGAGCAGAGCATCGTCGGCAAAGGCGCGCAGGAGCTCGAAATGGCTTTCGCCGGGCTGGTGGACACCTGTGAGAATCGCATCGACCACGCGAAGCCGCGTGCCCCGCGCGATGCGCCCTGTCGCAATGCCATTTCCGGCACGCACATTGCCGCCGGGATTGGCGGCTGCCTCAAGTGCGCGCACTACGCTCGTGCCGATCGCAATGATGCGGCTGCCGCGCAGCTTCGCCCGCGCGACCTGCGCCGCGGTGCGCCCAGGGATGCGGTATGGCTCGTCGAAGGGAAGGCGTGAGTCGAGCGCGGGATCGCCGGTGGAAGAGACGCCCGCAGCATGCGTGAGGGTTGCAAAGCCAACGTCGTGCCGACGCCAGGCTTGGAGCGTGCGCCAGTCGAGCGCGAAGCCTGCCGACGGCGCCTCGAACGCGACCGGCCCGGCGGCAATCTTCGTCCAAACATCCCACAGTGCCA
>NZ_JAMYVK010000146.1:0-783 GCF_040323975.1 Mesorhizobium sp. M0019
GGCCGCAACGCGGCCGCCGCCGAAGCGGCACCTGAAACCACGGTCGCCCGCTTTGCGGCGGCGCCGGGTATCTGCATCGCTCCGCAGTACGTCGCCGAGGATCTGATCCGCGCAGAGGGGTTCTCAGATTTCGGCTTCGTGGCCGCCGAGGCCGGTATCGCCCAGACCGAGATGCTGGCGCGCGGCGACATCGACTTCGGCATTGACTTTGCCACGGCCCTAATCATTCCGGTCGACACTGGCGCTCCGATCAAGGTGATCTCCGGAGTCCATGTCGGCTGCTACGAGTTGTTCGGACGCGAGAACATCAAGAGCATCGCGGATCTCAAGGGCCGCAAAGTCGGCGTCGGCGGCAATCTATCGTCGGATCCGCATATCTTCGTCAGTGCTATGGCGACCTATATCGGCCTCGATCCGCAACGCGACATCGAATGGATCGTCGGCGAGGCAAAGCCGGCGGAGCTCTTCGCCGAGGGCAAGGTCGACGCCTTCCTGGCTTTTCCGCCTGAGGCTCAGGACCTGCGCACCCGCAAAGTCGGCCACGTCATCCTCGACAGTTCCAAGGACCGGCCGTGGTCACAATATTACTGCTGCATGCTGGCGGTCAACGCCGCGTATGCCGAGAAAAATCCAGCTGCCACCAAGCGCGTCATCCGGGCCATCATCAAATCGGCCGACATCTGCGCGGCCGAACCGGAACGGGTGGCACGCCTGCTGGTGGATGGCGGACACACCGAACAATACGACTACGCCGTGCAGTCGCTCCGCGAGCTCCCATACTCT
>NZ_JAMYVK010000147.1:0-726 GCF_040323975.1 Mesorhizobium sp. M0019
CCGCTTGGCTGGGCCTGACGCCGCTGCAACGCTCAACCGGCGGTAAACAGAAGCTCGGTGCAACATCGAAGATGGGCGAGCGTACATTGCGGCGCCTGCTTATCATCGGAGCGAGCGCTGTCGTGCGTCATGCTCGTCGGCGAGGCATTCGGGAAGGATCGTGGCTTGGGCGCATGCTCGCCCGCAAGCCGCCAATGCTTGTGGTCGTCGCTCTTGCCAACAAGATGGCCCGCATCGTCTGGGCGCTCATGGCAAGAGGTGGGACCTACAGGGCTCCGGCCGTGGCAGCATAGCAGCTCGGTCTGAGGTCGTCGCAGGTGTAGGAAGGTCACACGGAGAGGTATGGCGCGACAGTCGATGAGAGACGGATCGGAAAAACCAGTTCAGCACAGAGCGCCTCGAGCGCGCGGTAGTGATATGGATCCGATCGGCGAACTCCCATACGGGCCGGCGGCAAATGGAAGGCCGCATCAGAGGCCGGACAGATGTCAGCACCCGACTACGCGCCGCTATACTGCCTTTCGAAGATTCTTCTTGCGCTCACGGGGGCGTCCACAGATGTGCTGAAGGTTCTGCAAAAAGTTTTGGAGAGAGAACGGCGCTTGCTCTGAGGGGCGAGCGGCCATGGCACGGTGGTGACATTGCGATCACCGATTCCCGTGGAAGGGGAAGTGCCATGACCAATCGAGACGTTAGACTGAGCAGAGGCGAGTTGAAAGCGTTGCT
>NZ_JAMYVK010000148.1:0-699 GCF_040323975.1 Mesorhizobium sp. M0019
AGCGCAGCAAAACGCTGGCCTGCGTTAAGCGGCACGTAACGGATCTTCTCCTTGTCTCCGAGGATGGCGGCCGCGAAAGTGCGGCAGATATCGGAATCGAAGCCGCGATAATACCCCTTCTCGTCGGGCCGGGAGAGACCGGGCACGCCCTGGCTGGCGCCGCAGCTGACATAGCCGCGCTGCTTGATCTTGTTGATTACCGCCTGCGCGCTGGCGTCCACGGCGCCCGTAGTCAGGCTGGCCAATCCTATCGCCAGACCCGTGAGCCATTTCAGACCTTGATGTTTCATAATCTTCCCCTTGTCGTTGAGTTGTCGTCATTCTGCGGCGTTGACGTCGGCCGCGGCGGTTCCGTTGCGCCGGGCTTCAGCAAAAAGTTCGAAGGCCTGAGAAAGGTCGGCCAGAAGATCTTCGAGCGCCTCAAGGCCGATCGACAGGCGCCAGACCGGGCCGGGCTTCAGCCAGTCGAGGCTGGCGCGGCCCTTGCGGGGATCGCTGACGGCAATCAGCGAATGCACGCCGCCCCAGCTTGCGCCGAGCCTGAACAGCCGCAGGCTGCGCAGAACATCGGATTGCAGTGGCGCCAGTTCCGGCCGCAGCACGAAGGAGAACACGCCCGCCGATCCGGCGAAGTCACGCTTCCAGACCGCGTGGCCGGGATGGCCAGGTTCCGCAGGATGCAAGATCTGCGCGACTTCC
>NZ_JAMYVK010000149.1:0-680 GCF_040323975.1 Mesorhizobium sp. M0019
TTGGCGAGATCCTCCGCAGGCACCAGGTCGGGCTTCGCCGGACGGTAGTGGTTCTTGGCGATGATCGTCTGGCCTTCCTTGGAATAGAGATAGCCCAGATAGGCTTCGGCAACTTTGCGTGTGCCCTTGGCATCGACATTGGCGTCGACAACGGCGACCGGCGGTTCGGCGAGGATCGAGGTCGGCGGGATGACGATTTCGAACTGATCGGCGCCGAACTCGTCCAGCGCCAGATAGGCCTCGTTTTCCCAGGCGATCAGCACATCGCCCAGGCCCTTTTGCGCGAAGGTCACGGTCGAGCCACGCGCGCCGGTGTCAAGCACCGGAACATGGGAATAGAGGTTGCCGACGAATTCCTTGGTCTTGGCTTCATCGCCGCCATCGTTGGTGTTGGCCCAGGCCCAGGCCGCGAGGTAGGCCCACCGGCCACCACCGGAGGTCTTGGGATTCGACGTGATCACCTGGACGCTGTCCTTTGTGAGATCGCCAAAATCGTGAATGCCCTTCGGGTTGCCCTTGCGGACGAGGAGGACGATGGTCGAGGTATAAGGAGCCGAATTGTTCTCGAACTTCGTCCGCCAGTCGGGATTGATCTTCTTCGTTTTCGAGACAATCGCGTCGACGTCGCCTTGCAGCCCCAGCGTCACCACGTCGGCGTCGAGGCCGTCGATCACGGCGCG
>NZ_JAMYVK010000150.1:0-679 GCF_040323975.1 Mesorhizobium sp. M0019
CCGCCTTGATGCACGGCGATGAGGTTTTGGCGGCCTGAAGCGGCGATGTGGCCGCTGTTGGGCGCTTTTCCGCGAACCTCGTCAGGCGCCGGCGGTGATCCGTCGTGATGGCAGGTGGGGTTTGCAGGTTGCGGTCGGCGGGTTCGTTTCGGGGCGTCTGCGCCCCATGGTTATGTCGCGAGCCGCGGAATGCGATCGAGGACGATGCGCAGGATGCGTTGGTCGGGGCAGGATGTCGGCAGGTGCAGGCGGATTTGCGTCTTCATCTCGACCACCCGCGCAGCGATCTTGATGAGGCGCAAACGCAGCGTGTCGAATTGCGCGACGGCAAAGCTGGAGCGTTTCGGCATCGCAGCGCGCAGGCCCCACATGAGCCAGTAGGCGCCGGCATGCAGGAACAGCCGGAACTGGTTGGCCGTCGCTCTTGTGCAGGACGTTCGGTCGGCGGCGAGATGCGTCTTCCAGGACTTGATGTGGTTCTCGGCCGCTCCGCGCCGGCAGTAGACATCTTCGTAGAGCGCCTTGGCCTTTCCACCGGCGAGGTTGGTGACGATGAAGCGGGTGTCAGCACCTTGGGCGCCGACCTCGACCCGCGCTATGATGCGCTCGACGCGGCTCCAGCTGGCGGCCCCATCCAGGAACTCCTTGAACCTGCGGACCTTGTTCGTCTTCGGTGACG
>NZ_JAMYVK010000151.1:0-647 GCF_040323975.1 Mesorhizobium sp. M0019
CAGACTGGGGAAATCGACGTTCTGTCGCGCACATCCACCATCACCTACAGTCGTGATACGGTTGTCCGCTTCGTCTGGATCAATCTCTACGACACGGACGGCATGCTCGTGCGCAAGGCCGACAATATTACCGAGCCCAAACTGCTGGACGGAAAGACCGTTTGCCTGCAAGGCGGTGGCAGCCTGACCGAGAAAGCGATCGAGGAAACCGAGGAAGAGTTCGGGATCGCGATGGAGAAAGTCTATTACGACTCGACCATTCAGGCGCGCGACGCCTTCTTCGGCGGCCGCTGCGATTCATACGTCACCGACGGCACTGCGGCAGCCGGACAGCGTGCTTCGGTGGCCAAGAACCCCGACGACTACGACATCATCAAGGTCGGCAAAGCCGCCGAACCCAATGGCGTCGCGGTCGCCCGCGGCGACGATCAACTCTTCGACGTCGTGCGCTGGACATTGAATGCCCTGTTCTGGGCCGAGGCCAACGGCATCACCTCGCAGAACGTCGATGAAAAGCTTGTGTCGGGCAGTCCGGAAGTCAAACGCGTGCTCGGCGAGGAACCCGGCTTCGGCAAGCCGCTCGGATTGGACGATAAGTGGGCCTACAACGTCATCAAGCAAATGGGCAACTACGCCGAGATCTGGGA
>NZ_JAMYVK010000152.1:0-617 GCF_040323975.1 Mesorhizobium sp. M0019
GGCTTTTCGACCGCATTCGTGGCAGGCTGGTGCCGACACGCGAAGGGGAGTTGTTCCATGCCGAGGTGAAAGCCAACCTGGTCGGGCTCGACCGGCTGAAGCTGCGGGCGGCCCAGATCAAGGAGGTCGGCACCGGTACCATCCGCGTCGCCTGCCTGTCGGCACTCGGGCATGGGCTGGTGCCGCGCGCGATCGTAGCGTTCTCGCACCGGCATCCGCAGGTGCGAATCAGCTATCAGGTCCGCACCTCCAATATCGTGCGCGACCTGGTCGCCTCTGGCAGTTTCGATATCGGGCTCGCGGCCGACGAGGTCGACACCAGCGGCGTGCTGCACAGCGTCTTCACCACACCGCGCGCCGTCTGCGTGATGCCGAAGAACCACCGGCTGGCGCGGAAGCAGATAATCACACCGGCCGATCTCGCCGACGAGGCCTTCCTGGCATTGTCGCCGGAAGATACGGCTCGGCTTGCGATGGACAAGATCCTGGCCGCGCATGGGGTGCGGCCGCGCATCCTGATCGAAACGCCCTACGGCCTGACCATCGCCATCCTCGCAGCGAAGGGCATGGGGATCGGCTTGGTCAATCCCTCCGTCATTGCGGACGGCATGATCGGC
>NZ_JAMYVK010000153.1:0-603 GCF_040323975.1 Mesorhizobium sp. M0019
CAAAGAATATGGTCGAAACGGCGATCATCTCAAACCCGTGCGCTAACCCTGATCCTCTTTTCGAATTAATGGGTTCACTACCTAGTCCGCGCCTGGCGACGGTCATGGCCGCTCTGGTCAGGCACCTGCACGCCTTCGCGAAGGAGGTGGAACTGACCCAGGAAGAATGGGAGATCGGCATCGATTTTCTGACCAGGACCGGGCAGATTTGCAACAATGAGAGGCAGGAATTCATCCTGCTCTCCGACACGCTCGGCTTCTCCATGCTGGTAGACACGATCAACAATCGTCGCCCCTCAGGCGCGACGGAGAATACTGTGTTCGGCCCATTCCATGTCGACGACGTGCCAATCCGCGAGATGGGCGCGAATATCAGTTTGGACGGAAATGGCGAGAGCTGCCCGTTCGAAGGGCGTGTCCTTGATCTTGAGGGCAACCCGATCGAGGGTGCGCATCTCGATGTCTGGTCCGACAACGCAGACGGCTTCTAGGGGGCGGAACAAGAGCAGTTCAAAATTCTGCGCCGCCTTTATCAACCAAAGACAGCTACGGCTGATTTGATGATGATTCCGCCGTCTGGGCTTCGGCGCATTTGACGCCCCG
>NZ_JAMYVK010000154.1:0-586 GCF_040323975.1 Mesorhizobium sp. M0019
ATTACTCTTTGATGGTGACGACGATGCCGGCACCGACGGTGCGGCCGCCTTCACGGATGGCGAAGCGCAGCTTCTCTTCCATGGCGATCGGCACGATCAGCTCGACATCGACGGTGATGTTGTCGCCCGGCATCACCATCTCGGTGCCTTCCGGCAGCGACACGATGCCGGTCACGTCCGTCGTGCGGAAATAGAACTGCGGACGGTAGTTGGTGAAGAACGGCGTGTGGCGGCCGCCCTCGTCCTTGGTCAGGATGTAGGCTTCGGCAACGAACTTCTTGTGCGGCTTGACGGTGCCGGGCTTGGCCAGGACCTGGCCGCGCTCGACGCCTTCACGGTCGACACCGCGCAACAGCGCGCCGATGTTGTCGCCGGCCTGGCCCTGGTCGAGCAGCTTGCGGAACATCTCGACGCCCGTGCAGGTCGTCTTGGTGGTCGGACGGATGCCGACGATCTCCAGCTCCTCGCCGACCTTGACGACGCCGCGCTCGACGCGGCCGGTCACAACCGTGCCGCGGCCCGAGATCGAGAACACGTCCTCGATCGGCATCAGGAACGGCTTGTCGAGCGGACGAACCGGCGTCGG
>NZ_JAMYVK010000155.1:0-577 GCF_040323975.1 Mesorhizobium sp. M0019
CGATGATCACCCACACGCTGAAGCTCGAGGACATCAACAAGGGCTTTGACCTGATGCATGAAGGCAAGTCGATCAGGAGCGTGGTAGTCTATTGAAGGAGGTACTGATCCGGGTTCGGATCCGATATCCGAATTTCAGCGAGTCGCTCAGTATGCAGAGCTGGCAATTCGGCGAACAGCTTTGGGTAGCGCTTAGGAATAACAACCGCGTTCGCATCGACCTCGACGAGATCGACCGCGGCAGAGAAGAAATATCGTTTCTCGTGCGCGATACATATCTGAGCAAGGCGCTCAAGGTGGTAGAGCGCGTCAAGCAAGAACACCGTATGGAGAATGAAGCGGTAATCGAAACGGAACCAGCATAGAACCAAGGGAGGAGACAAAAATGCCGGAAAAATTGCATCCTAAAATCGACAATGGACCGCCACGGGAAAAGCCCGATTTTGCCGGCGGCACGCTGGTCTGCGCCTGCACCAGCAACCCGGTCAAGGTCAAGGTCAAGGGCCAGATCGCCCACAACCATGCCTGCGGCTGCACCAAATGCTGGAAGCCGGAAGGCGCGCTGTTCTCGGTCGTGG
>NZ_JAMYVK010000156.1:0-572 GCF_040323975.1 Mesorhizobium sp. M0019
TTCGTGAAGCGGCAGAAGAACGACGCCGCCGATGCCGAGGCGATCTGCGAGGCCGCGCAGCGGCCGACCATGCGCTTTGTCGCCGTGAAGAGTGAGGAGGAGCAGGCGAGTGCGGCCGTATTCCGGGCTCGTGATCTGCTGGTGCGGCAGCGCACCCAGACGATCAACGCCTTGCGCGGCCATCTCGCAGAATATGGACTGGTCGTTGCCCAGGGCCCTTCTCACACCGCCAAGCTGATGGAAAAGGTAGAGGATCCTGAGGGCGATCTGCCAAAAGCAGCCCGCCTGGCCCTCACCATGCTGGTCGATACGCTGAGATCGCTGGAGGAAAGGATCAAGCAGCTCGATGCCGAGATTGCACGGCGTGCCCGAGAGGATGAAGACGTGCGGCGGTTGGCAACAATCCCCGGCGTTGGTCCGATAACGGCAACGGCTCTGGTTGCACTGGCGCCTTGCGCCGCAATCTTCCGAAAGGGGCGCGACTTCGCCGCTTGGCTGGGCCTGACGCCGCTGCAACGCTCAACCGGCGGTAAACAGAAGCTCGGTGCAACATCGAAGATGGGCGAGCGTAC
>NZ_JAMYVK010000157.1:0-562 GCF_040323975.1 Mesorhizobium sp. M0019
GGAAAGCCTTACGCCAGATCAGTTTGTGAAAAGTCATTGCCCTTGTAAAGCAGGGCAAGCCGGTGAGCCTTCGCGCAAGCATAGGCAAAACAATCGCCGAAATTGAGATCGGCTTTGTGCCCGACTGCTTTGCCGTATTTCATGCTGGCTTCGATCGCCCGGTCGCCGATGTCGCCGGATATCATGATTTCTTTGCCGGCGATCTCGATCAAAAAGGCGTCGACGGTATCACGGGCTTGCGCCAGCATGTCGGCCGTGGGCTTGGCGTTCTTTTTGATGGCTTCGGCCGATGCTCGCGCGAGACCCTGGACTGCCTCGAACCGGACGAGCGGGGAGATATACAGCGGCTTGGTCGCGGCCGCGAGCCGCTTTTCCAGCTCTTCCGCGCCAGGTTCCTCGTTCAGGATGGCAACGATCACCGAGGCATCGACGAACATCAGTCGTCGCCCCACATTTCGTCGGTGAATTTCTTCATATCGAAATCAGGGTTGGCCGGCCCGATCCGCCGCGCCATTTCCTTGACTTTGGCAAGTCTCTCGCGCAGCGGGACGCTGCCGCGGTT
>NZ_JAMYVK010000158.1:0-558 GCF_040323975.1 Mesorhizobium sp. M0019
TAAGCCGATCCGAACCATTTCCCGGAGACCACACCCACCATGAACGATCTTGCGCTGCCGCTGAGCGGTTTGTCATCAGTCGGCGGCAAGTCCGTCGTCGCCCGTTTCGACGGCGGCATGCTGTCGTCCAACAGCGGCGTTCTGGCCTTGGCCGAGGTGGAAAAGCGGTTGCGGGTGGCCGAGCGTCTGGCGCGTTGCATCGACGATCCGCGCTGCCCGGACCAGGTCGTCCACAGCCTGGCGGACATGATCGGCTTTCGCATGAAGATGATCGCCGCCGGCTACGAGGACGGCAACGACGCCAACCGGCTGCGCCGCGATCCGGTCTTCAAGATGGCCCAGGATGCGCTGCCGTCGGGTCGGGATCTGGCGTCGCAATCGACGCTG
The DNA here is from genome assembly GCF_040323975.1 of Mesorhizobium sp. M0019. Taxonomy (NCBI): domain Bacteria; kingdom Pseudomonadati; phylum Pseudomonadota; class Alphaproteobacteria; order Hyphomicrobiales; family Phyllobacteriaceae; genus Mesorhizobium; species Mesorhizobium sp. M0019. Next base: position 388 of record NZ_JAMYVK010000158.1, read on the forward strand.
TGCCGGCTGGAGAACCTACCCGGCGTGCGGGAGCTGGTCGCGATGGGACGGGCGATGGTCGATCTCTATTGCGCCTCGTTCCGGCAGGTGCCGAAGCGGATCGTACTCGACATTGACGACACCTTCGACGCTGTGCACGGAGGCCAACAGCTTCGCCTGTTCAATGCCCAC
>NZ_JAMYVK010000159.1:0-552 GCF_040323975.1 Mesorhizobium sp. M0019
CCGCTGATCCGGACTACCGCGTCGCCTTGATCGCTGAGGCAGGCGGATTCCGCACCGTCCTCGCTGCCCCGCTGTTGCGGGAAGGTGATCTCGTTGGCGTATTCGTCATGACGAGGGTTGAGCCGCAACCTTTCAATCCCAAGGAGATCGCGCTCGTCGAGACATTCGCCGACCAGGCGGTGATCGCCATCGAGAATGCGCGGCTTTTCGAGGCGGTGCAGTCACGGACGCGCGAGCTTGCCGCGTCTGTTGGTGAGCTCGAGGCGCTTGGTGAGGTGAGCAAGGCGGTCAATTCGACGCTGGATCTCGACACGGTGCTGAAAACGATCGTCGCCAAAGCGGTCCAGTTGTCGGAGACGGATGCTGGCACCATCTACGTGTTCAGCAGCACGCGGCAGCAATTCCGTCCGCGCGCAAACTTCGGTATGAGCGATGAGCTTATCGCCGCAGTCTCACACCAGACGATCGGGCTGGCAGACATGGGGATCGGCGACGCACCCGGGCGCTGCATGCCGGTGCAGTTTCCCGACCTCAGCGAGGAGGCCTCATCCT
>NZ_JAMYVK010000160.1:0-550 GCF_040323975.1 Mesorhizobium sp. M0019
GCGATGCCACAGTGACTGAAGTTGGCTGACAGCTACTCGCGACAGTCGAAAGCCACGCAGAGGCATGGCAGTTGCTGCCTCGACGATCGCCTCGGTTAGTTCTTCGTCAGAGGCCACCAAGCAAGGCGCAGCCTCCCGAGCTTCGCGTAGTGCAGCTTTGATCGAGACCGTGTCGCCACGGTCCGCCCTGTTGAGGAGGCGGTTATTCGCGAAGATCGAACCCGACGAACAGGCCAAAGGCTGGGGCAACATTGACAATAAGCTCCACCAGCTCGCAGTCAGTTTCCGCCAGGTGTGGCCCGTCTCGGCGCACCGCTGCAATAGTCTCTTTGACGGAGATGATTTGGCCGCGACGGGCTTGTAGGATCAGCTCGTGAACAAGGTGTTTGGCAGTCACTTTGTCGGGTCGGCAGTTCGTCCAAACGTTCATACAAGGCCTCCCACCTCAGCGAGAACCCAAGGGAACATTCATGATCCTCTGTCGAGAAAAATCAAGAAGAATGTTTGATAACTTCTGAGTGGGAATCAGGGGGACAAGCCACGAAGCGAG